>JAXJRB010000182.1:0-13344 GCA_036310845.1 Lachnospiraceae bacterium
ATGGGTGGTTTAGAGCTACAGCAGGAGAATACCAAGGCTGCAACTGCAGTTGTAGATAAGGAAGAAGTAATTGCTGGTGGACTTGAAAAGAAAGTGAAGGACAAGAAGAAGCTTGCTGAAGAACTTGGAATTGGCGAGATTACTTTAACAGATATCTTAAAAGAGCTTGAAAAGCCAGCGCGTGACCCAAGAGAGGACATGCCAGCACCTATTTTAAGAAGTGATGTCTTAGATATGAAGGACTTAAAACCAGGAATGGTATTAAAGGGAACGGTAAGAAACGTTATCGACTTTGGTGTATTTGTAGACATCGGTGTACATCAGGACGGTTTGGTGCACATTTCCCAAATTACCGAGAAATACATCAAACATCCGTTGGAAGCAGTAAGCGTTGGAGATGTTGTTGATGTTCAGGTTATGGATGTAGACATGGCAAAGAAGAGAATTTCGTTGACTATGAGAATTGATAATAAGAAGAAATAACATATATATAAAGAGGCATCCGTAAGGGTGCCTTTTTATACAAATGAGGTTTATATTTTGGATATAAAAAAGAATGAAACAGAATGGGATAAGAAATTAAAAATACAAACAAACGGGCGTGATGATTATGGAGCAGACCAATATCATTTTCCATATGAACCAACGACTTATGTAGTGTTGGAACGATTAGCAGAAAGTGGATATTTAAATACAGAAAACAAGTTGGTAGATTATGGATGCGGAAAAGGAAGAGTAGGATTTTATCTAAACTATGTAATTGGATGCTATACAATTGGTATTGAATACGATAAACGGATATGTGAATATGCATGGCAGAATCAAAAGTCCTATATTGGCAAAAAGAGCGTTGAAATTCTTTGCATGAATGCAGAGGATTACGAGATAGAAAACGCAGACAGCTTCTATTTTTTTAATCCATTTTCCGTAGAAATACTAAGAACGGTAATAGGACAAATTAGGAATTCGTATTATAGCAATCCACGACAAATGAGATTGTTTTTTTATTATCCCAATGATGAGTATGTGGCCTATCTGATGAGTGAAAATGTTTTGGAATATGTTGGTGAGATTGACTGTCGAGATTTGTTTCCCGGGAATAATGAACGGGAGAGAATTATGGTGTTTGAGGTATTTTAATAGAGATAAGAAATTTAAAGTAAGTTTGTGTAAATAGAAGGAAATGCAATAAGTAACTTTACTTGGTATAAAAATAGAGATATAATTATATCATAAAAAAGATATGGAGGTGTTTTGATGATTATTAAAGCGTCAGCGTCATTGCGTAATGATTATACAGCGATTTCAAATTTGGCAAAGGAAACCAAAGAACCAATATATATCACAAAAAATGGAGAAGGTGATTTGGTACTTATGAGTATTGAGGCTTTTGAAAAACGTGAACAGATGCTAAAACTGCGTGAAAAAGTATTACAGGCAGAGCAGGAACGTTTAGATGGAGTAGAAACGCTTAGTATAGCAGAGGCACGAAAGAGGTTAAGGGAGAGAGTAAATGACGTATAGAGTTGAAATTCTTCCAACTGCTTGGGAAGATCTGAAATGTATAGAGGATTGGTATACAATACAGTTTGATGTAGAAACTGCTCTAATGGTAAGTGATCATATCCTTAATGCAATAGAGAGGCTAGAACAATTTCCGGATTCTGGTTCCTATACGCCGGATGAATGGTTAAATCAACAAGGATGTAGGATGGTTATTTGCGAAAAGCATGTTGCTATATATAAAGTGATAGATACGACAATATATGTTTATCACATTGCAGATACGCGAACAGAATATACGAAGTTGTTTTGAGATGTTAATGACAGTGTTAAAATGTAAGAAAAAGAATAAAGATCGAGATATTCAGTTGCCGAACAATTGATAGTAGTTCTGTGCAGACTTATGAAGGCTTATGTGGAATGTAGCATAAAAAATAGGTATATTTTTTGTTAATAATGTTGCAAAAGTAGTTGCACAAAGGCAAATAAAGGGTTATAATGACCCTAAAATAATAAGAAATTCTTCGGGGCAGGGTGAAATTCCCTACCGGCGGTATAGTCCGCGACCTGCTTTGCTTATAGCAAGGTGGCTGATATGGTGCAATTCCATAACCGACAGTAAAGTCTGGATGAGAGAAGATATGTGTTTTGCAGATGATATTTTTGTATGCATTTATACCCCGAATTGTTTATAATTCGGGGTTTTTATATTTCATTTATAAAAAACACCAAGAAGAATTTCCTCATAAGAAAAGGAGATTAGAAATGAACGAATTTTTGAAAAACATTATGGAAAACGTAACTTTTGTACTTGAATTTTTAGGGATCGTAGCAGTTCTAGTATTAGTAGCGCTTGCATCAGAAAAGTTAATTCAGAAGAAAAATGGTGCAACAGATGCAAAAGTTCTATCAACGAAAAAGATTGCTATGATTGGCATGTTTTCAGCAGTTTCAGGTATTATGATGCTTTTAGAGCTTCCAATGCCTTTTGCCCCATCATTTTACAAGATTGATCCAAGTGAGCTTCCAGTGTTAATTTGTGGATTTGCATTTGGACCTGTGGCTGGTGTGTTAACAGAGTTCCTTAAGATAATTATTAAGCTTTTCTTTAAACCAACATCAACTGCATTTGTCGGCGAGCTTGCAAATTTCTGCGTTGGATGTTCCATGATTTTACCTGCAACCATTATTTACCATATTAAGAAAAAGAAAACAATTGCGTTGGTTGCGTGTATTGTGGGAACATTGACAATGACTATTTTTGGAACATTGTTTAATGCAGTATATTTACTTCCAACCTTTGCAGTTATGTATCATATGCCATTAGAAGGATTGATTGGAATGGGAACAGTATTAAATGCAAATGTAACAGATGTATTTACTTTTGTTGCGTTTTGTGTTGCACCATTAAATCTGTTAAAAGGCGGAGCAGTATCGGTAGTGACTTTTGTGTTATACAAACCGCTTAGTCCGATATTAAAGACAACTTATGAAGTAAATACAAAAACAAGAAGAGTCAGTGCTTAATTCTTAAATAATTCTAAAAAAAACAGATAAAAACAATGAAAAAAGATGCTAAAATAGCATCTTTTTTTACGTTCCTTAAAATTTCCTTAATTTGGAGAAAAAAATAACACAACAGTGTGTTAAAGTGCTATACTGCCAAAGTAAACTAGTATTGAACAAATAATTGTTTGAAGAATGAGGAGTAGTAATTATGGAAAACACATTGATAGAAATTAGCGATATGTGTAAGATTTACAATCCAGGAGAAAATGAAGTTCGTGCTCTTGATGGTGTTGATTTGCAAATATGTGAAAACGAATTTGTGGCAATCATAGGCCAGTCTGGGTCAGGTAAGTCAACCCTGATGAATATGCTTGGGTGTTTGGATGTTCCGACCAGCGGAAAGTATTTATTGCATAATCAGGATGTGTCGGATTTGGAGGATGACGAATTGTCAGATGTCCGAAACAGAGAAATTGGTTTTATTTTTCAAGGATTTAATCTAATTCAAAATATGACAGCTTATGAGAATGTGGAGCTTCCCTTGATTTATAGAGGGGTTGGAAAAAAGGAAAGAACAGAGCTTTCATTAAAGTCCTTGGAAAAGGTAGGGCTTGCACACAGAATGGATCATAAGCCAGCGCAAATGTCAGGAGGACAGCAGCAGAGAGTGGCAATTGCAAGAGCCATTGCACAAGCGCCGCCAATTATTCTTGCGGATGAGCCAACAGGTAATCTGGATTCGAATTCTACCAAAGAAATTATGCAGATATTAAGAGAACTGCATAAGGAAGGTAGAACGGTCATAATTATTACACATGATAATGAGATTGCCAAGCAGGCAGACAGAGTAATACGAATTAGTGATGGAAAAATTATAGAAGACACGAAGATAACTACAATTTGTTCCTAATAAAGAAAATACAAAAGCGCTACAAAATATAAAATGAAGAGAAAATGAGGAGGAAAAATATGAAAAAGCGTAAAAAGAAAGTATGGAAGATCCTAGTGCCAGTGGCAGTTGTACTAGTGATTGTACTTGTGGTTTCAGGAATGGTAAATGGTGGTAATGCTGCAGTGGGTGTTTATACGACAGCGGTTGTAAAAGGAGATATTCGTTCTGAGCTTAGTACAAGCGGAACGATAAAGGCAGAGGATACTACGACCTATTTTGCACCTGCAAATGGAAAGATAGCCGGTGTACAGATTGAACAGGGAGATGTGGTAAAGAGTGGAGACATGCTTGTTTGCTTTGATGAAGAAACGTTAGCATATGCGCAGAAGCAGAGCCAGCTTGAGAGACAGATAAGCAATGCAGATTACACAGCAACCGTACAGGATTATCAGAAACAGAAGGATAAGCTTGCAACTGCTGAGGCAGAGATTGCAGCTTATGAAATGCAGGTAGATATGTATGAGCAGCATATTGAAGATTTAACCGATGGTATTACGGATGTAAACGCATTAAAAAAGGCAGATTTATATGCAGACTTATATAGCGTAGAAAAGGCAATTAATACATATGAACTTGCGATGCAGACACCAAATGAAGATACCGATATGGATGAACTTATGCGTAAGAAGACAGAGAAACAGAATGAAATGTTGAAAATTCAAAATGAATTAAATCTTCTTGCAGATTATAAAACAGATTATGGTTGGGAAGACTTGCTAACACAAGCCAAAAAAGATTTAGCCGATTGTGAAGAGAAGCTTCAAGAGGCAAAAAATGACAAAACAAGTGCAGAAGCAGCAATGTTAAACGATAACAAGATAACAGGTTATCAACTGACACAGGAAAAGACAAAGCTTGCAACACAAGACACAGAGCGAAAGTATGCAGAAGCATTAAATGGTATTGTAGCGGAGTTTGATGGTGTTGTTACCAGCCTAAATGCGGTTACAGGAGCTACCATCCAGGAAGGAACACAGCTTTTGGTATTAGAGAGCTATGAAAAGATTTGTGTAGAATTTCAGGCATCAAAATATGATTTGGAAGATTTGAAGGTAGGACAAAAAGCCATTATTGATGTATCTGGTAAAGAATATGAAGGAACCGTATCTAAAATTAATAAAATGGCACAACCAAATTCGTCAGGAATTCCGATGGTAGGAGCAAGAGTACATATTGAGAATCCAGATGAAAATATTTTTCTTGGTATTGAAGCGAAGATTACTGTTATCACAGCAGAAGAAGAAGGAGTATTACTTCTTCCGGTAGAGGCAGTAAATATTGATAATACAGGAAGTTTTTGTTTTATTATTGAAAATGGCATATTAACAAAAAAATATATTACAACAGGAATCTCTTCACTTGAGCAAATACAGGTTTTAGAAGGGCTGACAGAAGGCGATGAAGTAGTAACATCAGGTTATATGGGAATGGATATTGAAGAAGGTATGGCAGTAACTGTTATGCCTGACATGACAGCAGTTGCAGAAACTATGACAATGGAAGCAACAAACGTAGAAGACGCATCAAAAGAAGAAGCAACAACAGAAGCAATGACAACAGCAGAATAATGGAGGTCGTAGTATGACAAGGATATGGGAATATATAAAGATAGCCCTAAAAAATATCCAGAGTAATAAAGGACGTTCCTTCCTTACCATGCTGGGTATTATTATAGGTATCTCATCTGTTATTCTAATCGTATCAACTGGTGAAGGAGTCAAGGAAGGCGTTAGTGGCTCACTGGATGATTTGGTAGGTGGCTATATTGGATTTTTTGCAATGAATGATGGGGAAAGCGGAGAATATATTGAATTTACAGATGCGGATTTAGATATGATTATCGAAAAGGTAGACCATGTTAAGGGTGCTACTGATTTCTGGATGTTCAGTGATGCAACAGCACAGAGTAATAAAGGAACCTTTAAAGCAGCACCTACTTTTGGAAATGAGTCTTTGCAGTATTATAATACCGCACCAATTGTAAAGGGGCGATATTTTACAAAAAGTGATTGTCAGAAAGGAAACAAGGTTTGTGTAATCACAGAGAAAAGTGCTAAAAAGTTGTTTGGATCTACCGATGTTTTGGGTATGACAGTGAGTATGAATTTATATGGTATTACACAGGATTATACCATTATAGGTATCCGAAAAGATAATGATTCTGCGGCAAAAAGTATGGTGTTTGCAACAGCAGATGTAGAATTGGAGATTCCGATTACCGTGCTAGAGGCGGTATATGGTTATTACACAGAAAAGTTTACCATGTTTTATGTATTCTGTGATTCAACAGAGTATGTAGATACCGTTTCAGAGCAAGTTATGAATTTGCTGGAGGCAAGATATAATGTAAGAGGAAAAGAGGCTATAGAAGTAAGAGATATGGCAAGTTCTGTTGATATGATTACGGATGTTTTAAATTATGTTACAGTATTTGTCGTGCTGGTAGCAGCGATAGCTCTCGTTGTAGGGGGAATAGGTGTTATGAATATCATGTTGGTATCTGTAACGGAAAGAACAAAGGAGATTGGTATTCGTAAGGCATTGGGAGCCAAAACAGGATCTATTATGTTTCAGTTTTTAATGGAGGCAGTCATTATTACCTTAATCGGAGGTTTACTAGGAATTTTAATTGGCATTCTTGGTGCAAAAGGAATCTGCTCCATTATCGCAATGCTAGGAATGGATGGGGTTACGGCAAGAATTAATCCAGTAGTTGTTTTAGGAGCAACAGCATTTTCTTCCATGGTTGGTATTTTCTTTGGAATCTATCCGGCTAAGAAAGCAGCAAAACTAAGTCCGATTGAAGCATTAAGACACGAATAAGTCCTTGCACTTTAAGCAGATTACGTTATAATAGAAGTAGGTTAACAGAAAGCACCTGTCATAACAGGTGCTTTTTCGGATAAGAAGGGACAGGATTGTATGGAATTGGAATTTGACGTAAAAATGACACCGGCAGCAATGTATGATTATCTGATGCACCATACCTATAGCGGGATGTCTGGAATCATAGGTGCGATAGCAGGCGCATTTTGTATTATGATATTTCTTGCAAATAGATATGTGATTTATCTGATAGCGGGAGTAGTGATTCTTGCATATCTGCCGATTGCATTGTTGTTAAGAGCACATCAACAAGTTCAGGGAACACCGGTATTTAAGAAACCGCTTCATTATAAGCTGACAGAAGAAGGAATTAGTGTATCGCAGGATGATAGTGAAGAAATGCAAAGCTGGGAAGCGTGCTTTAAAGCGGTTTCCACTAGAAGTAGTATCATTTTGTATACCTCTAAGACAACAGCATCCATTTTTCCTAAAAAGGATTTAGGAGAAAAGAAAGAAGCGCTGATTCAGATTATTTCAACACATATGCCACCGAGCAAAGTCAAGATACGTTTTTGATTTTGCGGCAAAACAATGATAGAAGGAAAAGAGAAAGAATGGTAATAGAAACATGGAGTCCTGAGGAAACCTTTGCAGTTGGAGAAAAGCTTGGAAAGGAAGCAAAAGCAGGAGCGGTTTATACATTAAATGGTGATTTGGGCGTTGGAAAGACCGTGTTTACCCAAGGCGTTGCTAAGGGATTAGAGATTGATGAACCGGTAAACAGTCCAACCTTTACGATTGTTCAGATTTATGAAGAGGGTAGAATGCCTTTTTATCATTTTGATGTTTACCGAATCGGTGACATTGAAGAGATGGACGAAATAGGATATGAAGACTATTTTTATGGTGAGGGTTTATGTATCATTGAATGGGCTGAGCTCATTTTGGAAATTATTCCAGATCATGCCAGAAAGATAACCATAGAAAAGGATTTAAAAAAAGGCTTTGATTATCGGAGGATTACGATAGAAGAATGAAAATACTTGCATTAGACAGCTCAGGGCTTGTTGCTTCTGTGGCAGTAGTAGAAAATGATAATTTAATTGCAGAATATACGATGAATCATAAAAAGACACATTCTCAGACACTTGTGCCTATGCTTGATGAGATTCGTAATATGATAGAACTGGATATGCAGACCATAGATGCCATTGCAGTGGCAGCAGGGCCAGGCTCTTTTACTGGACTTAGAATTGGCTCTGCAACAGCGAAAGGATTAGGGCTTGCACTCAATAAGCCTCTTATTTCGGTGCCAACGGTAGATGGACTTGCGTATAACCTTTATGGAAGTGATAAAGTAATATGTCCTCTTATGGATGCGCGTAGGAATCAAGTGTATACAGGACTTTATGAGTTTGTAAGAATATCAGAAAAGAATGCCTTTGAAATGAAACATATAGTAGAGCAGTGTGCAGTAGATATTCAAGAAATTGTAGATAAAATAAATGAACTAGGAAGAGAAGTTATCTTTTTAGGTGATGGAGTAGCTGTTTTTGCAGAGAAACTTGCCAATATGATAAATGTGCCATATAGCTTTGCACCAGCATGCTGTAATAGGCAACGTGCAGCGTGCGTAGCTACACTTGGCCAGGTTTATTATGAAAAAGGCATGATACAGACGGCGGTAGAGCATGCACCAGATTATCTCAGACTCTCTCAGGCAGAAAGAGAACGTGCAGAGGCACAGAAAAATGCTTAAAAAAATGGATATAAGAATTCGAGAAATGCGCAAAGAAGATGTTGACACAGTAACAGCATTAGAGGAGAGTTGCTTTTCTATGCCATGGAAAAGACAAGACTTTGAAGATATTTTAACCAATCCGGATAGGTATTATCTTGTTGCAGAAAGTGATAATGCCATTGTAGGAGGCTGTATGTTGACTATGATAGCAGGGGAAGGCGATGTTTCCAATGTAGCAGTGTATGAAGAACACCGTGGAAAACATATTGCAACTGCACTGATGCAAGAGTTATTGCGTTTGGGTGAAGAAAAAGGAATACGCGATTTCACATTAGAAGTAAGAGAGCAGAATCAGCCGGCAATTCGGTTGTATGAACATGCAGGCTTTGTTTCAGAAGGAATACGTCCCAATTTTTATGATAAGCCAAAGGATAATGCAGTGATTATGTGGAAAAGAGCATAGGATTGGTAATTGTGACTTGTTTGTAACATTACGACAATATTAGAATTAGAAAGGATAGAAAGATAATAGATGCTAGATGTTTGTTTATTGGGAACAGGTGGAATGATGCCGCTTCCGCATCGATGGCTTACGTCATTGATGGCAAGATATAATGGAACCAGTATACTGATTGATTGCGGAGAAGGAACACAGGTAGCCATGAAGGAAAAGGGCTGGAGTCCAAAGCCGATTGATATTATGTGTTTTACTCACTATCATGCCGATCATATATCCGGGTTACCGGGTATGCTTTTAACCATGGGAAATGCAGAAAAGACAACACCATTGTTGATGATTGGTCCCAAAGGACTTAAAAAGGTGGTGAATGCATTACGTGTGGTAGCACCGGAGCTTCCGTTTGAGTTACAGTTTATGGAGATTACAGAGCCAGAGCAGACGTTTTCGTTTGACGGCTTTCGTATAGAAACCTTCCGTGTAAATCACAATGTGATATGCTATGGTTATAATATCGTGATTGAACGAAAGGGTAAGTTCCAGTTGGATAAGGCAATGGCATTGGGGATTGATCGTAGATACTGGAACAGATTGCAAAAAGGTGAAACACTAGAGCTTGAAGAGGGAGTGTTTACACCGGATATGGTTATGGGAGAGGAACGAAAAGGTATTAAGGTGACGTATTGTACTGATTCCAGGCCAACAGAAAGTATTGTAAGAAATGCCAAAGGTGCAGATCTTTTTATTTGTGAAGGAATGTATGGAGAACCTGATAAGAAGGAAAAAGCAAAAGAATACAAGCATATGACTTTTTATGAGGCAGCACAAATGGCAAAGGATGCAGGAGTTGCAAAAATGTGGCTTACGCATTATTCACCATCCTTAATTCGACCGGAAGAGTATAAAAAGGAAGTACGGGCTATCTTTAGAGAAACCTATATTTCTAGAGATGGTAGAAGTGAAGAACTTCTTTTTGAGGATGAAAAGGAACAAAAATAATATGATTACAGCAGTAAAACTGCAACGAAAGGGGAATGTATTATGGGGAAAAAAGCAAAACCAATTATTGTAATTGTGATTATGGCACTTCTTGTGGGTGGATATTATTTTTATCTGTCCAATAAAGTAGAGTCAAATGAAAGTAAAGAAGTTGTAACGGCAGTGCAGAATGTGATTTTGAAAGATTTAGATAAGAATTATCCACCGACTCCAAAGGAAGTGGTGAAATATTATAGTGAAATTTCAAAATGTCTGTACAATGAAGCGTATACAGATGAACAGTTAGAGAAGATGGCAGACAAGCTTCTTGCTATTTATGATGATGAACTTGTAGCGAATAATCCGAAAGAAGAATATATCAAAAGCTTGAAAAAGGATATAGAAGCTTTTAAAGAGAAGTCATATACTATTTCTACCTATACCCCATCTTCTAGTACCGATGTAGAGGAGTATACGGTAGCAGGCAGAGAATGTGCGGAGCTGTATTGTACGTATACCATTCGAACAGGTGCAGACTACTCTAACAATTTGCAAAGATTTGTATTAAGAAAAGATGTAGAGACAAAACATTGGAAGATTTTAGGATTTGATGTCCCAGTGGAAGAATAATGTCCTCGTTAATAAGAAAGGCATAGGAAATGGATAAAACAGAAGATGTTCTTATATTAGCAATCGAGAGCTCGTGTGATGAAACAGCAGCAGCAGTAATAAAAAATGGAAGAGAAGTACTGTCTAATGTAATATCTTCACAGATTGCACTACACACCTTATATGGCGGTGTAGTTCCTGAGATTGCATCCAGAAAACATATAGAGAAAATAAATCAGGTAATTGAGGAAGCCCTACAGGAAGCAGGAGTTACCTTAGAGGAGATTACTGCAATTGCGGTAACCTATGGTCCAGGACTTGTAGGTGCTTTATTAGTAGGTGTATCAGAGGCAAAAGCAATCAGTTTTGCTACGAATAAGCCTTTAGTTGGTGTACATCACATTGAAGGGCATATTTGTGCTAATTATATCGAGAATAAAGAACTGGAACCGCCATTTGCGTGCCTTGTTGTATCAGGAGGGCATACACATTTGGTTGTTGTTAAGGACTATGGCGAGTATGAGATATTGGGAAAAACAAGAGACGATGCAGCAGGAGAAGCGTTTGATAAAGTAGCTCGTGCCATCGGTTTGGGTTATCCAGGAGGACCAAAGATTGACCAACTATCAAAAGAAGGCAATCCTGAGGCCATATCTTTCCCAAGAGCCAAGGTGACAGATGCAGTCTATGATTTTAGCTTTAGTGGGTTAAAGTCAGCTGTTTTGAATTATTTGAATTCTTGTGAGATGAAAGGAATTGAAGTAAATCGTGCTGATGTAGCTGCATCTTTCCAAAAAGCAGTGATTGATGTATTAGTAGAACATGCGATGGAGGCAGTTAAGGAATATGGATTTACTAAGTTTGCAATTGCAGGTGGAGTAGCATCCAATTCAGGACTTCGTGAAGCATTTGAAAAAGCATGTGAAAAGAGAAAGATAGATTTTTATCATCCTTCACCCATTTTTTGTACCGATAATGCGGCAATGATAGGCGTTGCGGGATATTATGAATATTTAAAAGGTAGTAGAAGTGGATATGATTTAAATGCAGTACCTAATTTAAGGTTAGGGGAACGATAAATAAGAACAAAAAAACAACACAAAGTAATATCAAAAAATCAAGATAGTTTAATAGATCTCTATACCTTTCAAAATAGTATAGGGGTCTTTTTGTATGTGAAGTTTTATATATAAAGGGAAACTAGACTTTTTAGTGATATAAGTATATGTTATAGTATATAATATGGTGCTAGTGGAGGCAACTCTGCTTGCTTTTGTAAGTTGATTGTATATAGCAGGAAAATTCTGTCGGGTAAGGTCTGGCCAACCGCCCGTACCAAGTCCTTGGAAGCGAAACAATAATGCTAGATTTTTCATCCCCTTCATAATTATGTGACATCAAATAGTCATGCAATAATACGTTTCGAGTCGCTTTCAAAAAAGGAATTTTGGCTTAATTAGGCTACATTTTCTCACGGAATCCGTAGCAAATATGTATTCCTGCTGAATAGGTACGAAAAATCTCACAAATAGATTAGTGCCTAGTAGGAAATGTTTAAGGTGTAGAAAAGGTATAATTGCGGATATAGTATAAATAAGTTTTATAAAAGAAAAGGAGAACAGGATGAATGCTCATGTGAAAATAAATACGACAGCGATTGTTTTGGCAGCAGGTCAGGGAAAGAGAATGCAGAGTAAGGTGCATAAGCAATATCTTCTTATTCAGGGGAAGCCAGTTCTATATTATGCTTTACAAGCGTTTGAAACTAGCTTTATTGATGATATTGTATTGGTTGTGGGAAAAAATGAAAAGGAATATTGCCAACAGGAAATAGTTGATAAATATGGTTTTACCAAGGTGAAAATTATAGTTGAGGGCGGAAAAGAGCGATATCATTCGGTAGCGCATGGTATCAGAGCAATAGAATGGAAATGTGATTATATTTTTATACATGATGGAGCGCGTCCATTTATTAACGAAGAAATTTTAGAACGTGCGTATGAGCAAGTGCAAAAAAGTAAGGCGTGTGTTGTAGGGATGCCGGTAAAAGATACAGTTAAAATAGCAGATACTGCAGGTTTTGTAGAAAGCACACCAAATAGGGCAAAAGTTTGGCAAATACAAACGCCTCAAGTGTTTGAGTATAAATTGATTAGGGTGGCATATGAACGTTTGCTCGAAGAAGAAGTACAATTGCTATCAAGTGGAAATGTAATTACAGATGACGCAATGGTAGTTGAATATTTTACAAAACTTCCTGTAAAATTAGTAGAAGGATCTTACCAAAACATAAAGATTACAACGCCGGAAGACCTTGAAATTGCTGGGGTTTTCCTAAGAAAATAAAAAAGTTTAAAAAAAATGAAAAAAAGTGTTGACAGAAAGGGGGGACATGGGTATAATAAATTTTGTTCGCTGGACAACACAAATGAAAAGCGAAAGAAAAACAAGGCATGGAGAGGTATCGAAGTGGTCATAACGAGGCGGTCTTGAAAACCGTTTGTCCGCAAGGGCGCGTGGGTTCGAATCCCACCCTCTCCGCTCAAGCAAGGTGCTTGTTGAGAAGAAAAAGAGTAAGCCTTATTGGAGAAGTACCCAAGCTGGCCGAAGGGGCTCCCCTGGAAAGGGAGTAGGTCGTTAACAGCGGCGCATGGGTTCAAATCCCATCTTCTCCGTTGGTATCATATCGTATATGAGATGTGATATTGCAATAAACACGGAACATTGACAAATAAACAGTAATGCAACCCTGAAAATTCTATTGAGAAA
>JAXJRB010000183.1:0-30078 GCA_036310845.1 Lachnospiraceae bacterium
GTGCGATTGTGCTTATTGTCGTAATTACAGATTACAGGTCAAGGAAGTATTTCCAAAGGTTGCAGAGTATTTATATTCGTTTGGAATTGATATTGAGAAGCCCTTTGAAACCTCCCCACTTGAACCTGATGAAAATGAAATGTTGGAATACTGTGGCTGTCAGTATATTGTTTTTGGAAAGTGTAATCCCGAATATCATCACACAGTTGATGATGTTGAATTTCGTATTGCAACATCCTATCCCAGCACAGGTATTGAACAAGAGCATTTCATTATAGAACTGTTCCCAGTTAAACTGAAGTATGTTTGTAAAACTTGAATTTGACAAAGGAGTGTGATTATATGAAAAAATACATAGCATTAGTTTTGGCATTGGTTTGTGTGTTCTCTTTGGTTGCTTGTTCTAATGACAACAACGAGAAGTCCGTTGTTATGAATGGTATTCTTGCTGAAGTAACCGAAGTGATTGACAATGGAAGTTGCAAAGTAGTCGTTACGGGCAAAGATGACAATTTTGATAATGGTGATACCTTGACAGTTCATTACAACAGCATTCAAGAGAACTCTGAAAAGACTGACAAGCAACTTGAAGTAGGCGATATTATCGCTGTCACCTATTCCGAGTATGAAGAAACAGACGGTGCTTATAGTGTCGTTGTTCCGTATGTCAGCCTACAGAGTAAAGAGGGTTAAACAAATAAGAATTTGACAAAGGAGTGTGGTTGTATGAAAAAGACTTGGGTTATTATCATAATTGCTTTGTTGGGAGTTGCTGTTATTGGTGGTTATGCTATTCTTAATAATATCTTTCCAAAGGCAGACCCTATAAAGTTTCCCGATACAGAAAGCATTACAGCAATTACACTCATTCAGAAAGACGGTAGTTCTGTTGCAGTTGAAACCGCAGACTTTGGAGAGATTTTGAAGAATATCACCAATGCACAGCCGACAAGGACAATGAGTGTAAATGATTATCCTACTGCGAAAACTTATTACACCATTGAGGTTGATACGGCAGCAAGACAATATCGGTATTTCTTGTATGCTGAGAACTCACAGGTGTATATCGAACTTCCTTATGAGGGCATTTATAAATCAAACCAACAATTCCTTGATTTCGTTGCAGAGTATTTCAAGGACTAACAAATTCCAATTTATCTAATCAATCCTCCGAAACCCTTGTATTTTCAAGGAAAATCGGCATTTTAATACTCGTTCCTTATGTATTTTCCCTTGTTTTTGCCCTTATGAGCCGAAACAAGGGAAACTTTTTGTTTAGGCTTCCCCGACCACCTTATCAAGCAGTCTTGCGGAAGTTCGTTTCGCTTCTCTCTTAGAGTGAGCGTAGATGTTCATTGTGGTACTTACATCAGAGTGTCCGAGCAGTTCCTGCACATCCTTTGGTGCTGCACCGTTGGAGAGCAGATTGCTTGTGAATGTGTGTCTCAGCATATGAAAATGGAAATCTTCAAATCCTTCCAGTTTCTTTTTTGCCGACCTTGTCATAACACCAACTGTACTCGGTGACTCGTATGCTCCGTCAGGTCTCAGGCAGACAAAGGATATTTCCTTGTATCCGTCCGGCACTTCATCCGTTCTCGGCAGGCTGTAGACTTCATAGTAAGTACGGTCTTTTTCTTTGACCTCTTTGTAGTAGTTGAGGTGATAGAGTTCTCCATACTTGAAGCGGTTCTTATGCTGTTCCGTCTTTGCCTTTCTGAGAATGTCCGCCAGAGTGTCGCAGAAATCCACGGTACGGACTTTCTTGCGTTTGGTTGCACCTATCTCTGTCTTGTGCCTTTGCCCGTTGTATCGCATACTGCGTCGTACTGTGAGGTACTGTCCGTCAAGGTTGATGTCCTGCCAAGTCAATGCACACGCTTCTCCGATACGAAGCCCTGTGTAATAGGCTATCTGCATCGGGAGCAATGCAGGATTGTCTTTCTTTTTCAGAAAGTCCTCCAACATTACAAACTGCTGGTGGTCAATGGTAGGCGTGCTGTCAACTTCTCCGCCCTCGTCTGCAAACAGTTCGTATTCCTCTTTCTTTCCTCTCCATACCACATACTGCATAGGGTTAAAGGAAATCAGCTTCTTCGGGAATACCGCAAATCGGAACGCCCCCTGCAATACTGCTGAGAACAACCTCAGATACCCTTTACTGAGTGCCTTTGCTGTCGTTCCATCGGGGTTTTGTCCTCCGAAAGTGAGGAAGTCCATAAATGCCTGTAAATGTTCCGCAGTGACCGTTTTCAGCTTTCTGTCTCCGATAGGATATTGTTTTATCCTGTTCACTGTTCCCATATAAGCCATCACTGTACCGTTGCTCAGATTGCCGGGTTTCAGTTCTTCCTCCACCCACATATCAAGCAGCATACCCACAGTAGTGTTTTCAGGCTTTGCCACGAACTTCTTCGCTTCGTAGTCCTCCATTGCCTTGCGGAGCAATGCTTCCGTTTCGGATTTGCTTTCTGTGCCTGCAAACTCACGCTGTACCATCTTTCCGCTTTCATCTTCTACATAGAAGCGGTAGTACCATTTCTTGCCCTTTTTTCTTACAGATCCTTTTGCCATTGATAAATAGTCTCCTTTCTATCCGTGGCAATCGGAACTGTGACGTATGGTGTGCGTAAAGTAAATAGTGTCACATCCGCCGATTGTTTAATCGGCTTTTTTGTTGTCAAAGAGCCACGGAATTATTCTTTTTCGGCAAGCCTTGCTTCGGCTTCCGCTACTATCCCGAAAAGGTCACCCATCTTCACAGCGGTACGACCTTCAT
The DNA here is from genome assembly GCA_036310845.1 of Lachnospiraceae bacterium. Taxonomy (GTDB): domain Bacteria; phylum Bacillota; class Clostridia; order Lachnospirales; family Lachnospiraceae; genus COE1. The sequence goes on from JAXJRB010000183.1 coordinate 2,780, forward strand.
CGTAGATATGTAAAATTCCGTCTAAGAACCGTTTCATATCCTCAATCGGTGCTTCCATTTCTTTGTGGTAAACTCGTTCCTTAATCGCTCCCGACTCAATCGCATATCTCATAAGAGACTGTTTCAATCCTTCGTCTTCTGCAACACGGTCAACCTCTGTCATAGCATCGGAGAAGTGGTGGCAGAGAACGGAATACAAATCAATCATCTTTCCGAGGAATGTGGTAAGGAGCTGCTGGTGTGGTTCTCCATTCACAACCGTAGACACAGTATCAATGTACTTTTTGATATGTTCTTCCAAGTCTTTTTCGCAAAGCGTTCTGCTGTCATATTCCTTATCTTCTGAAAGACCTGTGAGCCATTCGGGAGTGGTAAGCAATGCTTCTGCAAGTCCATTGATAATCATTGTTCTCTTTGGGTCTACGCCGTCTGCTTCGTATCTCTGTATCGTTGATTTGTTCACTCCGATACGCTTGCCAAGCTCCGGCATTGTGAGATTCAATTCTGTTCGACGTTCTTTCACTCGTTCACCGACCTGTTTTGCGGTGAATGTAATTTCTTTTTTCAAGGTTTACACCTCCTATCGAAACCAAGTATAGCATATCAAAACCTGTTTTGCAACCATTTTCTCGATAAAAGTTAAAAAATATCTTTAATGGGTTGTAAAATGAGTTGACAAGAGATGGCAAAATAAGTATAATGATAATTGCAAAGTTGCAAAATGAGTATTTCGAAAGGAGAGATGTGTAATGACAGCAATTAAAATGGGTTTAACTATCGAAGAAGCAGCGGAATGTACGGGTATCGGTAGGAACACAATGCGAAAACTGGTGGACTGGGGCAAGCTGCCTGTTCTGAAAGTCGGGCGAAAGACGATTATCCGCAGGGATACGCTGGAGCGTTTTATGACGGTCAATCAGGGCAGGAATCTCCTCAATCCAAGCGATGTACGAAAAGTGGAATAACCGTTCTCCAAAGCCCTCGGCGTTTGAGAGCGAAATACACCCCTCGCACAAATCTGCGATTTGTACTCTGGGTATTTCGCCCCTGCGGGGAGCCTGTATCACAACTTCGGACACCATCACCTCAGTTATGATACAGAGGAAATTGCACCGCAATTTCCGTTGCTGTCCCACCAATCACCGATAGCTGTGACAGCCGCACCCGACAAGTCGGTTGCGTAATGAGTACGGTATTCTCAGCGGAGAAAGGAGCAAAAGGTTGGCAAGACATTCTTTTATCCGAATGTCGAAACTGCCCAATGTCAAGGGAAGAATCTCATATATCACGAGCCACGCCAAACAGGAAAACCTTTACGCCACCTATCGTACCGCCGACAATACCTTTTGGAAGAATCTCGCCAGGGAAAGCCAGCAGGAGTTCCAGCGAAGCGGAACAAATGGGAAATGTATCGAAGCAAGGGAGTTAATCATTGCCCTGCCGGAGATTTACACCACCTTTGACCCTCAGCAGGTGCTTGAAGAATTTACGGATAAGTTCCGACAGCAGTACGGAGTGGAATGTGTATCGGCTCTGCACCACAACAAACGCAAGACCAATTACCACATTCATCTCATATTCAGCGAAAGGAAACTGCTTCCAGAACCTGACATCAAGATTGCCACCAGAAGCGTATTTTATGACGAAACAGGAAAAAGGGTACGAACCAAGAAAGAAATCACAGACGAAAACGGTCAAATCCGAAAAGGCTGTACCGTTATCAAAAAGGGGGATGTTTACGAAAGCCATTTATTCAAAACCAAAGATGAGCGTTTCAAAAGTGAAGCGTTCATAGCAGAAGCAAAAGAAGTTTACACGGAACTTATCAATTCCCACATTTCAGATCCCGAGCAACGACTGAAAGTGTTTGATAAGAACAGCGTGTATCTCCCCACAAAAAAGATAGGCAAGAACAACCCCAAGGCTGCCGAAATCGAAGCGGACAACACGGCAAGGCAGGAATGGAACAGAACAGCAGATTTGGCTCTTGTATCGGGCATTGAAAAAACAAAGATACTGGAAATCAAGCAGACCGAAATCCACGATAAAGCCGGTCAGTCCATCCGTGAAAATGGTTGGCTTCCAAACCTATTCAGAAGTATCGTAGGCAAGGCAAAGGAATTTCTGCAAGCCATCATCCGTGAAAAGGATATGCCACCCAAGCCAGTCCTTGATATGGATATGGACGAGTTCCGCACAATGCAGACCCTTATGCTAAAGGTACAGAAGCAGGCGAAAGCAATCAAGAAGATACAGGAGATCACACTCCCGAATCTGCGACAGCAGCTTGCTGAAACAACGGGTATCTTCAAGGGCAAGGAACGCAAGGCTCTGGAAAAACAGATACAGCAGACCGAATCCGAGCTTAAAGAAAAACTGGATAAACTCCCCGATATTCTAAAAGATGACGGTTATCCTGATGTACAGGCATTTATGAAAACTTACCGCAAAGCAGAGGCTATTATCACACAGTATAACCAAGACCTTGCAGAATGGGAGCAGACAGTTAAGAACGGACAGAAACCTGCCGAGAAACAGCACAGACCGCCCGAAAGACAAAGTGTGCGTAACAGGCTCAGACAGCTTCAGGAAGAGAGTAAACAGAGTTCTCAGTCGAAGCAGAGAAAGAAATCCCAAGGCAGGGACAGATAATCACGACATAGGAAATCAACACCGCAGGGCAACCTGCCTTGCGGTCTTACATATATATCAGAGCATAAGAAAACACCCTGCAAGATTTTTTTCGTCTTGCAGGGTGTTTTCTTATGCAATCCAAACTCAACAGAAACCTGAAAGTTTTCTACGCATCGCTTTTCTATTTTGGGTGGAATTTGTTAACGAAACTAATTCATCTATATCTAAACAAGTGCGTCCTTTAAATTCCACACGAATGTCTTTTGCTTTTAATATCAATTCCATAACATTTTCCTCCTGTCTATAATCGCATGTTTTCATTTGCTTGTACGCAGGGAAAACCCTGCGATTTTAGCAGGAAAAATTACATGAAAATTAAATACATAAAAATGGCCCTCCTATGAATTTTGTTTTAAATCTAATTTTCTAATCTCAGTTATCATTGGGCAAACTATTGCAATGCAAATAATTAAAATACCTGATAGTAAAAACCAATGATTTACACCGATTCTATCAGCAAAGAATCCAGAAAGAATTAACCCAATTGGCATAGCAAGAGACATGATACTTCCAGTTAAAGAAAATACACGTCCTAAATATTCAGGCTTAATTTTCTCCTGAAAAAGAGCTGTTTGCACACCGCTGTAAAACGGAACCGAAAGCCCCATTATTGCACAGCAGACTACAAATATGAAAAATCCACTTTGGGGAAGTAATCCTGAAATGGTTAAGCTTATCCCCATCATAAAAATGGATGCCGTTATTAATAAGATTCGCTTTTGGTAATTCCCAAATAACCCTAATAATAGACCCCCTATCAACATACCAGAGGCATAAGCAATCTCCGTAATAGAAATATGCATCGGTGTACCATTAAAATATTCCATAGTGATTAAAGGATATAATGCATTTATGGGCATATAAACAAACATATATAATGTTCCAACGAGTAATAAAGCGAATAATCCTTTATTTTGCCGTAGTACAGCCATTCCTTCTTTCATTTCTCGTATGAAATTTGGTTTCAAACTTTGCACTTGATCACCCAGCTTAGGAATACGTACAATTGCTACCGTAATAGATGCAATCACAGCACCCAATACATCGATGGCAATAATAGCATTTAGTTCCCAAACGGAGTATAAGAGTGCTGCAACCGCCGGACTAACAATATAGCTTATAGACTGCAAAGACTGACTATAGCCTGCACATTTCGTAAGCTGTTCTTCTGGTACTAAAAGTGGCGTAACCGCATTGAGAGCCGGGGTGTGAAAAGCTGTTCCAATGCTACGGATAAACAATACTACCATAACCATCCAGATAGGTAGCTCCATATACAATGCAACAATAGCAAGCACTGCCCCAGCTGCTGCGATAATTAAATCAGCACCAATCATTATCTTCTTCCTATCATGACGATCCACTAATACACCAATAGCTGGTCCAAAGACCGCATAGGGTAAAAAACCTACTAGTGAAGCCATAGACAAGACCATCGCAGATCCTGTTTTCTCTGTAAGGTAAAAAATGATCGCCATTTGCAGGATGGCACTAGTGATTAATGATACTGCCTGCCCTGCCCATATTGTATAAAACTTAAGTTTCCAATTGTTGTATTTTTCCATTTATATTATCTCCTGCATATTATTTTGCTTGAATTTCTAACAACAAAAAAGCCTATCATCGGGGATAGATTCTGCTTTTTTTATTGCCAGCTTATCTTAAACGCATTGAGGCTGTCATAGTTTCGGTTCCTCCTAAACTCTTATTTGTATTAGCATATATTTTAACACAATAAGTTGTTTTAAGCAACGTTTAAAATTGAAAAAAGCCACGGACAGCGATAGCAAAATACGCAATACCGTCAATGGTCTCGATGAACAGTGCAAGCACTGCCATTGACGGTATTTCTTTATTTTGCTTATGAGCAGACAAGGGCAGTAAGCCAAAAGCTGGCTTACCGCCCCAATCACTCATTCTGTTATGCGTAGATAATCTCGCTGTAAATGATTTCTCTAACTCTGGACTGAATTTCATTCATTTTCTGTACCCACAGCATAGCATTATCTGCTTTCAGTTGCTCGGTCACATTTTCCTGCTCTGCAATTTGCTTTGTCAGCAGGAGCAAACGCTCCTGTGCCTGTCTGTCAATATCTGCAAGGTAGGAGTTTAGTGTACCCTCAATCAGCATTGTGGTATAGAGGAACTGCTTATGCTCCTTTAGATACTGCTTGTGGCGTTGTCCCCACAAACCGATAGGCTGTGTTTCTTTTTCGGAAAGTATCAGACAAGGGATATAATAATCTCCCTGCAATTCATACCATAAACCATTACTCTCATCAAAAATGTACTTGTCCATATAATAAATCCTCCAGTATAATATATTCGCACATACGTCACAGTTCTCCGATTGCCACATTCTGTTATATCTTGTTATCAGATTTTCTTTCCCTTGTGTTTGCCCTTATCAGCTTCCAAGGGAAGAATAAGCATAAGTGAAATCGTATAATAAGTTAAGGTGAGCATTTTGCGATAAACTCTTTATTTTCAAGGCTTTTGGAGGATTTTATTAAAACCCTGTGAGGGTTAATAACCACTTATAAAATTGTGGTTTTCAAATTGGAATTTGTTGAACTAAATACTGACCCATTGGGGCAAGGTTGAAATACACCTTGCCCCTTTTCATTTTCCATTAGGCATTCATAGAAAATGAATAAAAAGGTCAGTTATACACACCAATACTTATCTCGGACAGAGACAAAGTGAAAGGCTTTACCAAGCAAGGTGGATCATTATTTTGCATTCGACTAAGTGTTGTCAGAGTTGCACACCCCAAGTAGACAAGTCCGAAACGGTTGAAAACGGATTTTTGGATGCTTATGCAGAATTTTCGGCGAAAAAGCATTAGAAACACGAAAGAGAATTAGGACTTAATAATTATTGCAAGATCCACATAATCAAATAAAAACAAAATTCCAAAGATTATTAGATATGCCAATTCCATGAGTGCAAAAATACAAATAATCTGAATGTTTTCACCCCTTTTAAATGCTTTATTGACTTTTTCATTTTTAATTGCAAATCCAACGAACAAATTCATCACCATAAGTGCCATGTACACAAATCTCAAACCCTGACTTTGTAAAATACAATTTTTCAATCCAGGAATTATTGCAAAAAAACTAAAAACAGAACTGCATAAGATGAATAATAAATAAAAGACTAAATTAATAACTTTTCCATTTTTTTTCTTTTTCATTTTCATTTATCCTCCCTTTTCTATATACTACCAGTATATCATCACCTCCCAAAAAAATCTTACCAAAATAATTTATAATTTTTTCGGAAATATTAATTTGAAAGACTAAAATAAAAATTGTATATATTGTATATTCAATAAAGTATCAAAAAAGATTTATCACGTTATCGAGTAATTTTTCACTGTATATCTTTTATTCTCTTTTTGTGCAAATTGCACCCCGTAAATCGTGTGACTTTAGCCTTTACTTTCAGTTAATTTCACATTATTCTTATTATCTCCTTTCAATTGTACTATCGCCTCATCCCTCAACCTTCTAATATGCCTTGCATTATATCCCAAATCAACAGCTATCTGTTCCCACGTTTTCATACACAAATATCTCTGTTCCAGAATTAACTGTTGTTCACGATTCTCCAACTTATTGATAAGATGAGTGATTTCCACCTTCATATCTATTAGCTGCTCCAGTTCATCCTGAACCTCATTTTGAAGGTCTGCTACTTTCACAAGCAAATTTTCCATCTTATGAATATTTTTATTTCCACTTCCTGGCATTCCGGAAATAGTACTAGATATATTAGTTGCTAAGTTTTCATAAGCTTGAATTCTTTCTATCTTACTGTTAATTCTCTGATCAATTTTATATGCGTTCTCAAAATAATCTCTTACTGTCATACTCCCACGTTCTCCTTTTGCTTTCTAATCACCATTTCCGGATTTACAGATACCATCGCACTAAATAATGGCGAATGATAGAACTGCTCAATTAACTCAATTTCATATTGTGCTTTTTTATCAAACGGGTGTTGTTTCAGTATCAGTAAATTATCTTCATAATCCTTTTGCGCAGCAAATAATATGGCTTCTGCTAAGCGGATATATCCTTCAGAACCTCTTTCATCAATATGATATTTTTTCTTTCTCAATATAAACTCCTCTCCTTTGTCCCTCCTTTCCACCTTTGGTCACTGTGACCAAAGGTAATAAAAAAAGGCCAAATACATCTCGTTTTCTGTATTTGCCCTACCGCTGTAAAACTTCTGGTCACTGTGACCAAAAGTATAACTATTCAATAATTAAAATTGAAATCATATCTGCTACAAAAAATCCTTCATCATAGTGGATATTATCAAGCAGCAATGATTTGAAAATACCATCCCTGACATTTGTTAATCTGGCTACATCCTTGTAACACTCTTCCATTCCTGCCTGCATAATCATTTCTTCAGATACATTTCTTCTAGCCTCCTCACATAAAAGATAAAGACCAACCATGTACTTGGATGACATTGGAAAACCATATACTTCGATTTCCTTTCTCTTCATCTTGTATTGGTCCATTTGTTCCTGATCCACTTTAAAGTAGCATTTAATCGACTCGACTATAACCTTTCCATTTTCATAATCCGGTTTTAACCTTCTGGCTCTAAACAACATCTTGCTTCTAAGTTCAATCCTTTCAATTATTGATTTGACTCTTCGCATGATACATTCATTATGGATAATGTCATAATCCATATAGATATTATTAACGACCGTCACTTCTTCATAGCAACGAAATGACCCCATTCTGAAAAGATAGTTAAATACCTCTTCCAATTTTTCTTCTGACTGAATCAATCTGTACGTGTCTTTATGAAAGGCTATTCTTTCAAATTGCAGTGGAAAGCTTCCCTTCTTTATCTCTCTATCCATCAATCTTTTCAGTTCTCTTTTATCTCCCATGTTTTTTCCTCCAAAAATAAAAACAGCCACATGATTTGCTTCATAATCACATGACTGTTCAGATTTACTTGTTAATATTTCCATGTTCAGTTTTCATTGTTAATTTTTATTTCACATTGACTTTTGGTCACAGTGACCAGAAGTGACACGTTAATATGTCCTCTCATCCACTCTGGGTAATTTTCTTAAAATCACATCAAATAGCAGGATATCACCAATTTCCCATAAAATCTTCAAAATCCTGATTACCAATGCAAATACTCCAAGAAAGGCTCCCAAAAACAGATTTAATGCCAATACCATAATTCCACCCTGTAAATCAAATCCTACAGGATAAAGAATTCCACCCATTGCTTTAATTCCATATGGCAGTCCTGCCACTATGACAAATCTGGTCCAATCCAGTTGTCCATCTGTCAGACATACATAATATGCTACATCTAACCACATTGCCATTAGCAAAATAGGCACAATTATTTTGAATACTATTCTACTCATTCCAGCCACCTCCATATAAATCATGCTGCACTTCATTTTTTAGATACATATTTGCTGTTGTCGGAGCATTGTACAATGATGTAATAATATATGCTCTCATGTTTGTAATCTTATCTGTCATTCCTGAAATACTATCTATCACATACTTCACATGATAATCCTTCAGCTTAAGGAATCTGGACTTTACAAGCTCATACGGGTAATCCTCTCCTGCAATTCTAACAGATTTTCTTTTTACACATACTATATCACAAATGATGTTATAAATCTCCTCAAAATATTCCATTGTGTATTTTTCCTCATAAGTCTGATGTTCCTCATAGGCAATATTCTCTTTAATGATTTTCATGTATGCTGTCACTTCATCCATCTCATCGTATCCATCATTCCTGTTGCAGCTCTCATCTGAAGATTGATTGATTGGATTGATATGATTCATATTGTTTTGATTAGAATCAGTATAATTATTATTGTTATAATTTCCGTTCGATTCTCGACCATCTGGAAGTTCGATTTCCGAACTACAAGAAGTTTGCACCTGATATCCTATGTTGTTCGATTTTCGGTCTTCTGGAAGTTCGATGATATCATGTGGTTCGATTTCCGAACTTCTATCCATGTCAGCATCGAACTCACTGTTGTTCGATTTTCGAACTTCCTGTAGTTCGGCACTATCTTCTGCCAAATTTTCTTCTCCATCATCCTCTAGGACAAAGTTCTTTACATAGATGATATCCGGTCTACCAAGCCCCTGTCTTTTTTTCTCGATTAATCCTATGCCATTTACACTGTCAAGTTCCTTAAATATCTTACTGCATTTTTCCTTTGCACAGCACAAATCTTCCATAACATTTTCCATTGTATAATGGATATATGCTCTGTTGTTTTCATCAAACCAGCCATTCTTTATGGACATTGCCAGTCTGTCAAGCATGAGACCATAAAGAAGTTTTGCATCATTGGATAGCCCCTTAAAACGTTCATCCTTTATCAGTAACCTTGGTATTCTGTAAAATGAAAACTGGTCTGCCTCTTTGCCGTAATAGTAATCAAATTTTATCCCGTTATTCATTGCCATTCTCCCTACTGTGTCTTTTTCCATTCTTCTAATAAAGAAATAATCGTTTCTTCAATTTCTTCCAATGAATAATAATCTGGAAAATATTTTTTTACTATGTTTTCTTTAATTGTTACTTTTTTCTTTATTGGAGTACCAATATTCCATAGTATCATCTGTGCCATATCTTTGGTCAATTTTCCCGATTTACTTAATTCCTTCAGTTTCTTTGCCTGCTCCAGATTCATTCTAATTGTATACTGTTCAATAAGCTCAGCTATCCACTTCTGTTCTACTTCTGACAAATATGCTATTTCTATTCCCTGCATAAATCCTATTTGATTTGCATCGACCATATCCAGCAATCCATCTATCAGTCGGCTCAGCTGGATGTACCTTTGTACTGTTTTCGCACTGTCTCCGGTACCCTCTCCAACAGCTTCAAGAGTATTTCCATCTCCTTTTTTTCCTTGATGTTTAAGAGCTTCATATTTCATGCTATAAGCACGTGCTTTTTCACTTGGAAGAATTGTCTCTCTTTGAATATTCGCATCAACCATAATCACCGTTGATTCTTCATCCGACAAATCCTTTACAAATACTGGCATTGTTTCTTTCCCAGCCAATTCACAAGCATGTTTACGTCTATGTCCAGAAATCAACTCATATTTATTATCATTAATCTTCCTAACGATACCAGGAACAAGTACTCCATTTGCTTTAATACTTTCTACAAGCTCGTCCATCTTTTCATCATCTATGACCTTAAATGGATGATTTTCAAAGGTATACAACTTCGCAAGTGGTATCTCTACCACCTGCTCCGTATCATCAACTACTCTTTGAAGTGTAGGAAGTTCACTTTTCCCAAAAAGATTTCCATAGCTTTCAAGCTTTATCTTTGCTGCACTACTTTTCATTAGAAATGACCTCCTCTACTAACTTTTCAAATGCAATTGCTACCTTACCGTTTGGATCATGTTTGAAAATACTGACACCTTCTGCAGAAATCTCCGCAGCTCTTACAGAAAAAGGAATTACACTCTCAAAGATTTTAACCATATCGCCGTATGTACTCTGTAACAGCTCACTAACTTCTTTCGCATACACTGTCCTGCTGTCTACCATAGACATCAAAATGCCTTCGATTTTCAAGTTTGGATTAAGAAGCTCTTGAGTAATGTCAATTGTGTTAAATAACTGAATCAATCCTTTCACAGGTAAATATGCTGCCTGCACAGGAATGATTACTGAATCTGCACAAGTAAGAATATTTATGACCACTTTACCAAGCGAGGGCATACAATCGAAAATCACATAGTCATACTTGTCTTTCACACTGTTGATGTATTTTTTTACCATGAACTCTCCACCAGTCGCATTCATAAGTTCCTGTTCAAGAGCCGTAGTATCGATATTACCTGGTAATAAATCCACTCCTTCACAATGAGTAAGAATTCCTTCTTTTTCCATTAATGGTTGTTTATTCACTATTTTACTGATGACTGTAGCAAATGTTGTTTCAAGTTCATCCTGATTTGGATTCCCAAGGCTGATAGTAAGTGAACCTTGTGGATCTGAATCAATGAGAAGTACTTTCTTACCTCTTCTTACTAATCCAATTCCTAAATTTTCAGCCACATTTGTCTTTCCAACTCCGCCTTTCTGGTTACAGATTGCTATAATTTTGCACATGATTTCATTCTCCTTTTTTTCGTATTAATTAGCTACACGTTTCTTTTCAAGAAATCTTACTTCCATATAATTTCTAAAATAATTATTTGTACCCTTCATTGTAAAAATATCTGAAGGCTCATTCATTCGTATATCTGGACATTTTCTCAATACTTTCTGAAATCTGATGATTTCTTTCTTAGTCCCCATCACTCTAACTTTTACCATTTAATCCTCCTTCAATAGATTAGTTTTTGTTGATAAATGTATTTCTTAATTACTAATGTTACTTTCTTAATAAAGAAATCTTCATGTGCTTCCTTTGCACTTACCGCAGTGATATTCATCTTTGATACCTCCATTTTCAAAATTTTCGACTATAACAAAAAAGGACAGTCTTATCGTTAAATAAGATTGTCCTTAATAGGCTATTTATTTAGTTCCTCGCAAAAATAGTTGTATTATTAGGTATTACTCGGCAAAAAAAAGTTGTCTTTTTGTTGTCCTTTTGCAAAAAAGTTGTCCTTTTTCGTGGAATACAAATCATAAAAATTTTTTATTCCATACTGAATAATTTTCTCTTCCTCTCTATCATTTCATCAATCTTTTCAATGTATAGAGCCACATCCTTGACATTGTCACAGCGTTCAATTCTGCCATCCGGGAATACCCTTTTGGTGATAGAACCTGCGCCTAATGCCACGATGGTCTGAACTTCTTCCATGATTAAGATATTGTAGATTCCATACTTACCATCTCTTGCATAGCCTACATTTTCAAAGTTACCTGACATATTCTTCTGACGATACAGATAATACGGCTGCATTTGCATTGCTTCTGCTCCTGCAGCTGCAATTTCCATTGTTCTGTCTGTATTTTTAAGAGTTGCTATGCCGTTTTCCTCAATCCATTGGCTAAGTTTTGATGCACGTTTAATTGCAAGAGAATGTACTGTTAAACTGTCAGGATCAAGCTTTTTAATCTCTTCAATGGTATTCTCCACATCAACCTCTAACTCGCCCGGAAGTCCTAAGATAATATCCATATTGATATTGTCAAATCCAACCTCTCTAGCCATTACATATGCATCTTTTACCTGCTGTACCGTGTGGCGTCTGCCAATCGCCTTTAGCGTTTCATCTTTCATCGTCTGCGGATTTACCGATATTCTGGTAACTCCATGTTTTTTGAGTACTTCCAGCTTTTCCTTGGTGATACTGTCTGCTCGCCCTGCTTCTACAGTAAATTCCTTTACCTGACTCCAGTCAAAAGCATCTCTTACTCTGGTTAAAAGCCAATCTAACTCTTCTGCTTCCAAGGTTGTAGGAGTACCACCACCAATATATACCGTATCCAGAATCTTATCCTTATAAGCTTCTGACACATATTGTATCTCTTTATATAATGCCTCCAAATATTCCTGCATCCTCTTCTTCCAGATTACAATCGGATAAGATGTAAAAGAACAATACAAACAGGTCGTTGGGCAAAATGGAATTCCGATATACAAGCTATAACCATCCTGATAATGTATCTGGTCTAATAATGCCTTTTCTCTTTTTGCGATATCCAGACTAAGTGCAGCCTTTTCATCACTAACTGCGTGTGTTTCCTGAAGTTTAGCTATTATTTCCGCATCTGACATACCATCAGCTAACATTCCCATCGGTAGCTTTGTAGGTCTGATACCTGTTAAATTTCCCCATGGAAGTGTTTTCCCGGAATAATCACACAAGTCTTGATACAGAGCAAGCTTACAACGATTCTTATAGGTATGTACTCCTGTTGCTTCATCACAGTTTTCCACTTTTACCAAATTCGTGTACTGTTTTTTTCCGCCATCCGCATTTGCTGCCAGTATAACTTCTATCTTTTCCTCAAAAAAGAAGACTTCTACATACTGTTCACCTGCATTGGGCTCTCCCTCTTGGATTACTTTTACATCCTGATCTGGGTAAAATGCCTTAATCAACGAATGCAAATCATACTGAAAGCTTTCTTTATTTGTGTATATTTTAATCATAAACAATATCTCCTCAGAAAAAATTATGCGTGCCAGCGCACGCACTTTTGCAAGAATTCCTTACGAAATTCTTATTTAACTACCACTACGTAACTGCAATTTCCTAACACATAATAAATCCGTGTCTTACAAACACGGATTATATTTTTTCTCATATTCGACTGTTGTTTTATCACCATGTCCGGATAAAAGCTTCGTATCATCCGGTAACGTAAAAATTCTTTCACGAATAGACTTTACAAGTGTTGCTCCCGAACCCGAATAGAAATCTGTTCTTCCTACAGAACAATTAAAAATGGTATCTCCGCAGAACAAATATCCATCCTCTGCATCATAGAAACAGCAACCGCCCTTCGTATGCCCAGGTGTATGAATGACCTGGAAATGAATGCCTGCCATGTCAAACTCCTGCCTGTCATGAAGATATTCATCTGCTTCAAAACCGTACGCTGGTCCAAACCAACCGGATAAATTCTTCTGTGGATCCTTTAAAATCTCTGCTTCCTCTTCATGAGCATAAATTTTTGCACCGCTTAATTCCTTAAGCTTTAATGCGCCACCTGTATGATCTCCATGACCATGTGTCAGAAGAATTCCTGCCACTTTATCAAATCCAAGTGTTTTCACATCTTCATACACGGTTTCTCCATTATCACCTGGATCTATCACTACAATATCGGAAGCACCTTCCTTATATACATAATAACAATTGGTTCCACATGCACTTAAAACACGTCTTTTCACTTTCAACTCTGCCATATCAGCCTGTTGTCCTTTCAATATCTAATACACTATCTATCATACGAAGTTTACTAATAATCGCATTCAGTTCTTCGCGGCTTCTTATCTCAAAAGACATTGCCATCGTAGCAACACCCTGCTTATTTGTTCTAGTATTCATGGATTGAATATCAATATTTTTTTCCGTCAAAGTTTTTGAAATATCCGCAAGAAGGCCACTTCGATTCTGTGCATACACAACAATCTCTGTAAGATATTTTTCCTTACTTATGTCAAGTTCTTCATGCTGCCACTCTGCATCAATCAATCTGTCTCTTTCTATATCCGTTAGCCCTAACACGTTGATACAATCCGTACGATGAATAGAAACTCCTCTTCCTCTTGTAACAAAGCCAACAATCTCATCTCCCGGAACTGGTGCACAGCATCTCGAAAAACGTACTGCAACATCATGAATTCCTTTGACCGTAATTCCATTCTTTGACTTTGGTTTTATCGGTTTATGCTGAATATTCTGAGCATTTTCCTGAATCGCAGCAAGCAACTCTTCATCACTAATGATCTTTTTATGATCCTTGTTATAAAGCTCTAACATGCGGTTCACAATCTGACCTTCCTTCAAAGCACCATGTCCCATCGCTGCCAATACAGCTTCCCAATCTCGGAAACCATATTTACGCATAATAACATTCTCATATTCTGGCTTTAAAACATCAGACGGATTAATACTCCTTGACTTACAATAGCCTAAAAAGACTTCACGTCCCTTTATAACATTATCTTCTTTTAACTCATTCTTAAACCATTGGTTAATCTTATTTTTCGCTTGTGAAGACTTTACTATATTAAGCCAATCACGACTTGGTCCTTTTGAATTCTGAGATGTCAGAATCTCAATACAATCACCATTGTTAATCGTATAATCAATCGTAACCAGCTTACCATTTACTCTAGCACCAATCATTTTATTGCCGACAGCACTATGAATACTATAGGCAAAATCTATCGGCGTAGAACCTGCTGGAAGATTCTTTACATCGCCAGTCGGCGTAAAACAATATACATAGTCAGAAAACAGGTCAAGATCACTCTTTAAGAGTTTTAAAAACTCTTTATTATCTGACATATCCTTCTGCCACTCTAAAATTTGGCTCAGCCACGCAAGCTTTTCTTCTTCTCCACCTGACGTAACTTTACCATCACTAGTTTCCTTATATTTCCAATGTGCTGCAATACCAAACTCAGCGACTTTATGCATCTCAAACGTTCTAATTTGAATCTCAAACGGAGTTCCCGTAGAACCGATTAAGGTTGTATGAAGAGACTGATACATATTTGCCTTTGGCATTGCAATATAATCTTTAAAGCGTCCCGGTAATGGCTTATACATCTCGTGAATTACACCAAGTGCCGCATAGCAATCTTTTACAGAATCTACAATAATACGAACTGCAAACAAATCATAAATTTGTTCTATCGTTTTATTCTGATTTTTCATTTTCTTATAGATGCTAAAAAAGTGCTTCACTCGTCCATCAATCTGTGCCTCAATTCCTGCATTTGCAATATGCACACTCACTTCATCTACAATATCCTGCACATATTCTTCACGAACATTTTTTCGAAGGGCAATTTTATTTACCAAATCATAATATGCCTCTGTCTCCAAATACTTCAAAGCTAAGTCATCAAGCTCTACCTTAATTTTGGAAATACCAAGACGTTCTGCAAGTGGAGAATAAATATCAAGTGTTTCTCTTGCAATACGTTGTTGTTTCTCTGCCGGCATATGCTTTAAGGTACGCATGTTATGAAGTCTGTCTGCCAGCTTAATAATAATGACACGAATATCCTTTGCCATAGCAAGAAACATTTTACGAAGATTTTCTGCCTGCATGTCTTCACGGCTTGCAGGACCAGCTTCACCTGTATACTGAAGCTGCTCGAGCTTTGTTACACCATCTACAAGCAACTCAACATCTTCACCAAACTGTTCCCTTACTTCCTCGTTTGTCAAAATAGTATCTTCGATTACATCATGTAATAACCCTGCAACTATGGTTTCTTTATCGAGCTCCAAATCTGCCAAAATAGTAGCCACGCATAATGGATGACTAATATAGGGCTCTCCTGACTTTCTCACTTGATCCTTATGCGCTTCACATGCAATATTATATGCCTTATCAATCATACTAATATCATCTGATGGGTGATATTTCCGTATACGATTAATAAGCCCGTGATATAGCTCATCCGGGCTTTGAAACTCCTTAATATATTCGATTCTTCTTTCGTCAACCTTACGAATCTTATTCTTACTACCGTTGATAATGAGCGAATCCTCATAGGTTCCAGGATTGCTCTGTGTCTCTCTTACCTCTGCCATTCGCATCACCAGCTATCTTTATATTCGTTCATATTGTTACGACTTTGTGCAATGCACAAATTTACCAATCAAAAAATCTTCCATATATGGATTTTTTGATTTATTTTCCTTCATAAACAATTGCAGAATCCAAACGATAACCTTTTAACTTGTCTCTTCCGTTTAATCCCGCAAGCTCCATCAATACAAGAATACCAACAACTTCACCACCAAGAGATTCAATCAACTTAATCATCGCCTCCGTTGTTCCACCTGTTGCAATCAAATCATCTACAACCAATACTTTCTGTCCAGGCTTTACTGAATCTTTATGCATCTCAATAGTAGCCGTACCATATTCTAACTCATAGTCAATCGATACTGTCTCTCCAGGAAGCTTTCCTTTTTTACGAATCAAAACAAAAGGCTTATGTTGATTATATGCAATTGGTGTTCCAAAAATAAAACCTCTAGACTCTGCACCTGCTACCACATCATATTCCAGGTCCTGTACGAGTTCCTGCATTTTATCTATCGCAAGCTGTAATCCATCTGCATCCTGTAATACACTTGTTACATCACGGAACATAATACCTTCCTCAGGGAAATCCGGAATCGTTCTTACATAATCTTCTAGCTTCTTCATCGTAGCATCTCCTATCTTTATATCATGCGTTTTCCGACGCAATTTTTCTAAAAGTATCTTTAATTATATATTTTTTTGTTCTATAAGTCAATTACCTGTCCGCGTGTGGAGAACAGTAACGTTTTGGGTTACTTCTCATGCTATACTTATACTTATATTTAATGACAAGAAGTGGCTGAATAAAGCCACTTCCGCAAAATCATTCACCTATATTATTTCAATACCTTAAATCTGCCGACCAAATCACTCATTGTAAATGACTGTGCTGCCAGCTGTTGGCTTGTTGCAGATGTTTCCTGAGCTGTTGCAGAATTAGACTGTACAACTTCTGAAATCTTGGTAATTCCAACACCTACTTGTTCCATCGCATCTGCCTGCTCCTGTGAACGTTCACTTAATTTTTTGGATGCTTCTGCAATATTTTTTACGCCTTCTACAACTTCCTTCAAGGCCTTTTCTGCCATTAACGCCACCTTATTACCTTCTTCAACCTCTTGCATAGATCCCTCAATCAGTGCTCTTGTATCAACAGCCGATTTTGCACTTTGTACTGCAAGATTTCCTATTTGATCTGCTACTACTGCAAATCCTCTTCCTGCTTCACCTGCCCTTGCTGCTTCAATTGCCGCATTTAATGATAACAGATTGGTCTGTTCTGCAATATCTTCAATCTCACCAATAATATTTTGGATTTGTGAAGATGTCGCATTGATTCGGTCCATCGCTGCCATCATAGCTTCCATCTGTACACGACTCTTTTCTGCTTCTTCTGCATATCTGCTCGCTTCTACACGTGAATCTTCTACCTGCTGTGTTGTTTTATTCACATTTTCTACAAGTCCATCCACTGTCGCTTGAATCTCTTCTATAGATGCAGCTTGATTTGTTGCTCCTTCTGCAAGTGCCTGTGCTGCTTCTGCCAAATTGGTAGAACCACTGGATACCTGTTTTGCAGCTTCATCAACTTCTGTCAAAGTCTTACTCATTTCACTCTTCATCTTACGAATTGCAGCTAGTACTTTGATGAAATCACCAGAATATTTCTCCTCCATCTTCGTTCTTACTGCAAAATTGCCTTCTGCCATTTCATCCATCTGGTAACCAATATCCTCTATAATACGATTCAGCCTATCCGACATAATATGAGCTTCTTCTATCATATCAGCAATTTCATCTTTTGTATCAATTATTGGAAATGGAGATGTTAAATCTCCTTCTGCAAATGTTTTTAAACGATGCTCCATTTCATTCAAAGGTTTTTCAATTCCTTTTGCAATACTTCCCCCTAGTTGTCTGGCCACTAATACAATAACAACTAAAATTGCAATCATAAACCCCAAAATAATTACTTCCATAATCTCTAATCTAACATGACTACTATCGCCTTTTTGGACATTAACATCCATCAATGAAGTGAATGTTGCATCTGCTGCATCATATACATCCGTCAGATCATTCAATGCCATTTTCTGCGCCTGCTTACATAACTCGGGATCTGTAGTTGCACCTAATGCTAATACTTCTTCCTCTACCTCATAATATTTTGCCAATGCTGCTTCAATTTCTGCGTATGCTTCATGCCCTTCCTTGGTTACCATGGTCGATTTAATTTGTGTCATGTATTGTTCTAACTCCGCCACTGACACATCATGCTGTTCCATGGCTGCATCAATTGCATACTGTTCTTCATAACCAATGACCGCTCTGGTTGCACTTCGAACTTCTGCCAATTCATTCATTGCAAGTCCGATATCACCTTGTGGAAATGCATAATATTCAAGTGTATGGCTATACTGACTATTCATATACAAAATGAACAATATTCCTATGATTGCCACTGAGCTTGTCATAAGCAAAATCACTCTAAAAGTAATTTCAAGACGTTTCTTAATCCGCATTTCTTTCAAATTAATCTTCATTTACACCACTCCTGACCAAAATATACTTCAGCGTTCTAATAATCTTCATTTTTTCACTTTATACTTTTAATATATCACTAGAGCAATATACCTATATTTTACATTTTAGTCTGACTATTTGCAATATTTTTCTATGTTTTATCATTTACAACACAGCTCCACTCATATTGCAAATTAATTTAAGCTATCTTTTTGCATTGAAATCATGTAGATACCGAATCTTTACATTTTAACTACCTACGCATTCCGGATTGCCTTTTTCATAGTCTGAATATATTGACACACTGGTTCTATACTCCTTTTTCCATATTTCGCTACAATTTTTACAATTGCACTTCCTACAATTACACCATCTGCTATTTTAGCCATTTCATAAGCTTGTTCGGGCGTTGCAATTCCAAATCCAATCGCACATGGTATATCTGAGACTTGTCGAACCTGTTTTATCATTTCTGATATATCCGTTGTTATCTTGTTTCTTATGCCTGTTACCCCAAGAGAAGATACACAATACAAAAACCCTTCCGCATCTCCTGCTATCATGTGAATTCTTTCCTTTGATGTCGGTGCTATCATGGAAATCAATTCAATTCCTGCTTTTTGACATTCTTTATTAATCTCCTCTTTTTCTTCATAAGGAACATCCGGTATGATTACTCCATCTATCCCTACTTGAGCACAACGCTCCAAAAAACGTTCTGTTCCATATGTATAAATTGGATTCATATAAGTCATAAATACCAACGGAACTTGTGTCTTCTCCCTTACTCGAACTACCATTTCAAACAACTTATCTGTTGTTACACCTGCCTGTAAAGCCCTGATATCCGCCTCTTGTATCACTATCCCTTCTGCTATTGGATCTGAAAACGGAATGCCAATTTCAATTACATCTGCACCTGCCTCCGCCATTTTTGGTATCAAACACTCTGTTGTCTCTATATCCGGATCTCCTCCTGTTAGAAATGCTATGAATGCCTTTTCCTTTTCAAATACTTTTCTGATTCTACCCACTTTTCATTCCTTCCTTTACCTAATATGTACTCTCGGAATCTTTTTACTATATCTCTGAAATTCAAATATAAAAGATTCCGAGAGTACATTAATCAAAAATTTCCACTCCTCTATATCTTGCAATAGCCGCTACATCTTTGTCTCCACGTCCTGAAATATTCACTACAATAATCTGATCTTTCCCCATTGTTGGCGCTAACTTTTTGGCATGGGCTACAGCATGAGAACTCTCGATTGCAGGTATAATGCCCTCTGTTCTCGAAAGATACTCAAAGGCTTCCACCGCTTCTGTATCCGTAACCGGTACATATTCTGCCCTTCCTGTTTCATGCAGATTGGCATGTTCCGGTCCGATTCCCGGATAATCAAGCCCTGCAGATATGGAATATACTGGTGCTATCTGCCCATACTCATTCTGGCAAAACAGTGATTTCATACCATGAAAAATGCCTACACTTCCTGTCGCAATCGTTGCTGCATTTTTCGGATTTTCTACTCCTAGTCCTGCTGCCTCGCAACCTATTAATCTCACACTTGTATGCGGAATGAATTCATAAAAAGCTCCCATTGCATTACTTCCGCCACCCACACAGGCGACGACTGCATCCGGCAATTTTCCTTCTATCTCCTGCAACTGTTCCTTGATTTCTTCACCAATTATTTTCTGAAAATCTCTTACCATCATCGGAAATGGATGCGGTCCCATAACGGAACCTAACACATATAGGGTATCATCCATTCTAGTAGCCCATTCTCTCATTGTCTCATTCACGGCATCCTTTAAGGTCATTGTTCCTGTCATAACCGGATGTACCTTCGCACCTAAGAGTTCCATTCGATAGCAGTTCAACGCCTGCCTATCCGTATCCTCTTTTCCCATAAAAATCTCACATTCCATATCCATTAGCGCTGCCGCCGTAGCAGTTGCCACTCCATGCTGTCCTGCTCCTGTTTCTGCAATCACCCGCTTTTTTCCCATTTTCTTTGCCAGTAAAACCTGACCTAGTACATTATTAATCTTGTGAGACCCCGTATGATTCAAATCTTCTCGTTTCAAATATATCTTGGCTCCACCTAAATCCTTTGTCATTTTCTCCGCATAGTATAATAAGGATGGTCTTCCTGCATACTTCGTGAGCAAGTCATGCAGTTCCTCTTGAAACTTTGGTTCATTCTTATAATATTCATAAGCCGCCTCTACCTCATTTACCGCTGGAATCAACGTTTCTGGTATATACTGCCCGCCATATAGCCCATATCTTCCTTTTTTCTGTCCCACTGTTATCATTCCTTTCTTATGATGCCTATCTATTTTTTTCTCGTACCTTTCTTATAAATTTCTGCACCTTTGCTTCATCCTTTTTATTATCCTTCTCTACTCCACTACTAACATCAACAGCAAAACACGGTACTTCCTGAAGGACCCTCCCCACATTCTCTACCGTAAGACCACCTGCTATAAAAAAAGGCTTATCTACTGCTTCTTCCTCAAGTGCCTGTTTCAAAACATCAAGTTCAAAGCATTCTCCACTTCCTCCATAGCTCTCTTTTTTATAAGTATCAAACAACAAAAAGTCTGCATCCGCTTGCATTTCCCTTTTTACCTGCCCTACATTCTGCACTTTTATCACCTTTATAATAGGTTTCTTGCATTTTTCTCTTAATTCTTTTATGTATTGATTATTTTCTTCCCCATGGAGCTGTACTACATCCAAAATACCTTGCTTGCACAAGGAAACGATATGCTCCTGTGGCTCATTCACAAAGACACCTACCGTCTGAATACGGGGATTAAGTTGTTCTTTCATTCTTTTTGCCTGTTCATCATTCACTTGTCGCTTAGATGATGCAAATACAAATCCTACATATTCCGGCAAATATTCATTCATAAGCCCGACATCTTCCTGTGTCTTCAAGCCACATATTTTTACTACTGCCATGCCTTACTCCCTTCACTTGCTCCTTCTTTTCCTCTAAGCTCTACCAGTAATGCCTTTTTATCTGTACTCCTCATCAAGGTCTCCCCTATTAAAACACCATTCACGTTGTGTTCACGTAATATTCGAACATCCTCAGCCGTCTTAATTCCACTTTCTGCCACAAATAAAATATCGCTTGGTATTTTATCTCTTAGCCGTATACTATTTTGAATATCTACTGTAAAATCTCTCAAATCACGATTATTTACACCAATTAATCGTGCCTTAGCATTCATAGCACTTGTTATTTCTTTTTCGTCATGCACCTCTACCAAAGCAGAAAGTCCTAGCTTATCACATATTTCTATATATCTTCTTAACGTGCTTTCATCCAATAAAGCTACTATCAGCAAAACACAGGACGCTCCAAGCAACTTCGCTTCATATATCATATATTCATCAATAACAAAATCCTTTCGAAGGATAGGAACACAAATTCTTTGGCTTATCTCCTTTAAATAACAATCGTTCCCTTTAAAATATTCTGGCTCTGTTAACACAGAAATACAATCAGCACTCGCCTTTTCGTATTCTGTTGCTATCTCCAAATAAGGAAATTCTTTCGCTATCAGACCCTTGGATGGAGATGCCCTTTTTACCTCACAAATAAAACTAATATCTGATTTTGCAATTTCCTGTTCAAAAGGAAATGTAAATTCCGTTTCTGTTTTCGCAATTTCCATCGCCATTTTCTTTATCTCTTCAAAAGATATTTTCTTTTTCTTTGCTTCTATTCTTTTTCTTGTTGCTAATGCGATATCATCTAAAATCATACTTTACGCCTCATTGGTTAAGGCTATAAACTCTTCCAGTTTTGCGTAGGCCTTACCACTTTCTATGGTATTTTTAGCAATTTGTATTCCTTCTGCAATTGTAATCCCCTCTTGCATGAGATATAT
This sequence comes from Lachnospiraceae bacterium, assembly GCA_036310845.1. Lineage (GTDB taxonomy): Bacteria > Bacillota > Clostridia > Lachnospirales > Lachnospiraceae > COE1. The sequence goes on from JAXJRB010000183.1 coordinate 25,216, forward strand.
TCCAACCCCTGCGTTTAACAATACCGCATCTGCTTTTGCCCCTGTTTCTTCGCCTTTTAATATTTTCTTTGCAATCTCTGCATTTACTGTTGGATTTCCTCCTACAAGTTCTTCCTTTTTACACCTTTTAAATCCAAACTGCTCTGGTGTAATCTCATAACGTCGAAACTCTCCATGCTTTAATTCCACGCAAATCGTATCGCTACTTAATGAAATCTCATCCAGCCCATCCTTCCCAAATACAACCATTGCTCTCTCTACTCCTAGCTTATGCAATACCTGCGCCATCGGCTCTATCAGTTTTTCATCATAAACGCCTAACAGCTCATGGTTTGCTCCTGCCGGATTTGCAAGTGGTCCAAGAATATTAAATACCGTTCTATAACCTAATGCTTTGCGCACCGGTCCGACAAAACGCATGGCTGAATGATATTTTTGTGCAAACATAAAGCAGATATTACTTTGATTTAAAATCTTTGCATTTTTCTCAGGGGCTATATCAAGCTTCACACCTAATGCCTCTAAACAATCTGCTGCACCTGACTTACTTGATACACTTCGGTTCCCATGCTTACCAACCTTAAACCCTGCTGCCGCAACCACAATACTTGCGGTTGTACTAATATTAATGCTATTTGCTTCATCTCCACCAGTTCCTACAATTTCAAGCAAATCTCCGTCATACTTAAGCTTTACCCCTGCTGCCCTCATTCCTTTTGCAAATGCAGAAATCTCTTCTACCGTTTCGCCTTTTATACGAAGTGCTGTAAGAAATGCCGCCATATTCGTTTCTGCTGCCTGACCTGTCATAATTTCGTTCATAACCTGTTCTGCTTCCTCTTCTGTAAGGTTTCTGTTCTCTATTATTTTTTTGGTTGCTTCCTGAATCATATTGCTTACTTCCTTTCTTTGCACATATTTTGTATTAAGATCTTACCGATATACCAAGCATCACTGTTTCTTCTGATGCATGATTCCATACTGCATGTGGAATCGTTCCCTTTACAAGAAATGCCTCATCCTTTTTTAGCGTAATTTCCTCCTCTCCCAATAAAATCCGTGCTTCTCCTTTGGTTACAATAAATAAATGATTATGCTCATGCGTATGTAATTGTGTAGGTCCTCCACCGTGTAAGTCGATATATGCAATCGAGCCATCTATAATCGTTCCTATTTCTCCAAATAATTTCTTTGCCTTAAAGTGAATATGATTCGGCGGTGTTACAAACTTATCCATTCTTTTCTCCTCATTTCTCTATTTCCAAAAAATTTGTTAATATTATTCTTCCCTGCGGTGTCATAATAGACTCAGGATGAAATTGCACTCCATATAGTTCAGCTGACTCATGTTTTACTGCCATAACCTCACCATTTTCGTCCTCTGCAATTACTTTCAAAATCTTTGGGATATATCGTTTTTCGGCCACCAACGAATGATACCTCGCCACGTTAATCTCTTTGGGCATATTTTTGAAAAGAGCTATCTTGTTATCTATTCTGACCTTACTCTGTTTCCCATGCATAAGCTGCCTTGCATAAGTAATTCTTCCTCCAAAACTTTCGCAGATGGCCTGATGCCCAAGGCATACACCAAGCAAAGGAATTCTTCCTTGTACTTTTTGAACCAGTTCTTCACATATCCCTGCTTCGTTTGGTTTTCCCGGTCCGGGCGAAAGTACGATATGAGAAGGGTTTAATTCTAACACTTCTTCTATAGTCATCTCATCATTACGAATAACCGTTATTTCGTCTTCCTTACCCTTTATCTCTCCCAGCATTTGTACAAGATTAAAGGAAAAACTGTCATAATTATCCACTACTACTATCATCTCCCATATACCTCCTGTGTCTGCTTCATCGCTTCGATAACTGCACCCGCCTTATTTGCACATTCCTCATATTCTTTTTCTGGTATGGAATCTGCTACCACTCCTGCCCCAGCCTGAACATATACCTTTTTCCCTTTCTTCACAGCTGTTCGAATCGCAATACATACATCCAGATTCCCGCTAAAATCAAGATATCCGATTGCGCCTCCATAGACACCTCTTGCATCAGGTTCTAATTCATCAATAATCTCACACGCTCGAAACTTCGGTGCTCCTGATAACGTTCCTGCCGGCAGCAGTGCTTCTATCGTGTCGTAACATGTCTTTTCCTTTGCAAGTTTCCCTATCACTGTACTGGCAATATGCATCACTTTTGAAAATTTGTGAATCGCCATATACTCATCAACCTTAACCGTTCCATATTCTGCTATTTTTCCTATATCATTTCTTGCAAGATCAACTAACATATTGTGTTCTGCGCATTCTTTTTCATCTGCTAAAAGCTCTTTCTCTAATGCTTCATCTTCTGCTTTTCCACCGCCTCTTTTTCTAGTTCCAGCAACCGGAAAAGTCCTTAGTTCGCCATTTGTAAGCTTTATCATCGTTTCTGGTGATGTTCCTGCTATCTGCATATCTTGTAATTGTATGTAGTACATATAAGGGGAAGGATTTGTCGTTCTTAGAACTCGATATGAATTTAACAAGCTCCCCTCATAATCCGTTTCAAATCGTCTGGATATTACCCCCTGAAAAATGTCCCCCTCCTTGATGTAATCTTTTGTTTTTTCTACCATGCTACAATACTGTTCTTTTGTAAGGTTGCATGTAAAATGTGGTATCTTAAATGATTCTTTCGTTGAAATTGGCTCTGTTTCGCAAAGTACATCTATTATGTTTTCTATTTCTTCTATTGCCTTCGCATATCCTACCTTTCCATCATCCATTTTGGCATTTGCAATGATACAAACTTTATTCATGAGATGGTCAAAAGCAATCACCTTATCAAACATCATTAGTTCAAAATCATTCACATCGCTTTGTTTTATTTTCAGCTTTGGTTCTGCATACTGAATCATTTCATAGGAAAAATATCCAACCAAACCACCTATAAAAGTGGGGAATCCTTCTATCTGAGGTGATTTATATTCCTGTAATAGCTTTTCTAGTGCCTGCTTTGGTGTTCCAGACAAGCTTCTTACTACTCCCTTTTCCTCAATCCTTACAACTCCATTCTTACAAAACACAGAAAACTTTGGTCGATACCCTAAAAATGAATATCTTCCTACACTTCCACGTTCCGCACTTTCCAATAAAAAATACTGTTTATCAAACTTTGCCAGTTTCCTCAATACAAGAATCGGTGTCATGTCATCTGCCAGTATTTCTCTACATATCGGAACATACGTATAGTCTTTTGCATACTGTATAACTTGTTCATACGTCGGTTTGTACATGTTGTCATCCTCCTTTTCACCTAGCAACGCAGCCATAGGATAATGCAAAAAGGCTCCCGTCCTAGTATCTCTACTAGGACAGGAGCCTAAAATAATCCAGCTACTGCGGTACCACCTAATTTGATGCACTAAAAAATGCACCCACTCTCATGAACGTACTATCATACGTCTTCCCTTGATAACGGGCGGAAATCCCGTTGGGCATTACTTAAGCTTTCAAAAAGCTCTTTACTCCCACCTTCCCAAGTCCATTCAATGTTTTTTCATCTGCTGCATCTCACCACCTGCAGCTCTCTGTAAGCCGAACCTTAAACACCTACTCCTCTTGGTCATTAGTTTAAATTTGTGTGTTCAATTTTTTTAATCATAGTGCTATCTTATGTATTTGTCAAGAAAAAGTTCCCTGTTTTTTTACATTTCATAATTAAAATGTCAAAATATTATATTTTTTATTTAAACCCTTATCACCTTTCATCAACGCAGGCCATTCTAATAATTATTTTAACTTAGTCCTGAAAGTGAACGCATTACTAAATCCACATCTTTATTTTCAAGTTCTTGAATTATGTGTAAATAAGTTTTCTGTGTGGTCGTCATGCTAGCATGTCCCAGTCTACGGGCAACACTTGCTATTGAAACACCTGCAAATAGAAGTAAAGATGCATGCGTATGTCGCAAACCATGTATTGAAATTATTGGTATCTTCGCTTCTTTACAATGTCTTGATAAAATATCATTTACTGTTGAATTATATATTTTTTCCTTCACAAATATAGGCTCATCTTCTGGTAACTTTTTTATCAATTCTGAAAACTGTATAACTGTTTGCCAATCAATTTGTATTTTCCTCACTGATGACTTATTCTTAGTTGGCAAAAAACCTCCTTCCCCTTTATAATCCCATGTTTTACTAATTGATAATGTCTGACGTGCAAAATCAAAATCTCTAGGTGTTAATGCCAATGCCTCCGAAAAACGCATTCCTGTTTTTGCCACCAGCAAAATAAACCAATCCCAACTCACTTCCGCACCCAAATTCAAATGAGTTAACAAAGTATGTAATTCAAACTGATTTAAATATTTTATTTTTTTGTCTTTTGGTGTTTTTCCTTTTATTATTGCCTTTCTTGTCGGATCTCTGTCAACTAATCCTTCATCTACAGCATCTAAAATGGCTCCTTTTAATTGATGATGAAAATCCATTGTTGTCTGCCTTTCATGATATACCGCGTAATCATTCAATATCTGTTGATACACTATCCGATTCAAATCACATAATTTCAATTCAGGTGCTAACTTCACTAACCATTGATGAGTCATTAAATATTTGTCCATTGTAACTTTTCTTATTGCACCTTTTTTATATACAGTAATCCACCTTGAATAATAATCACAGAATAAATCTGTACTCTTTATTTCACTTAGCATATTTATTCCCTCCATACTTTATCATGAATGGCCTACGCTGATGAAGGGTGATAAGGTGGTCGAGGTTTCTGAAATAGTTACCTATTTTCTTTTGTTCTTCAATATTTGAGGGTATCATCATTTGCCATTTATCTAATTTTGATGTGCTAATA
>JAXJRB010000184.1:0-51242 GCA_036310845.1 Lachnospiraceae bacterium
AATATCTTTGATTAATATAAACGTAGTGTTGCGGCCAATATAAGAGCTTTTGTTATATTCAGTTTGATGATAAAAGCAATCTGACTGTCCTGCTATGCTATGTCTGAACCATGCCGACCACTTGCAACTTGCGTTGTTCGTTGATACGGCGTTCGCCGTATTGTTCCGTGTCTAAAGTTGCACTTGCGTGAGCGAGCTCCCACCGAGCAATTTAGCCACTGTCCAGCATGGCTCACTTTAACACGCAAACTTGAATTTAACCAACACCACCAGAAAGGTATCTATCCCATGAATCGAATCTTTTCTTATAGAATATCTGAACAAGAAGAAGGTCTTACCATTGGACAATTTCTAAAAAACAAAGGGTACTCTCATCCTATGCTTGTACACCTAAAAAAAACAGAACGTGGAATTGTCTTAAATGGTGAATGGAGCTATGTATATATCAAATTAAAAAAAGGGGACGTTCTCGATATTAGCCTCATGGAAACAGAAAGCTCTGAAAACATCCCTTTAACTTCTATTACATTGGATGAGTTTATGAAAATGGTCGTTTACGAAGATGAAGATATTCTCGTTCTAAATAAACCCGCAGGTCTCCCTGTTCATCCATCCATGGGACATCACGAGGATACACTTGCAAACTATTGTGCATATTACTTTCACGAACTACAAAAAGTAAACAGCGGCTTTATTTTCCGATGCGTAAACCGTCTCGACCGTGATACCTCCGGTCTTGTTTTGATTGCCAAAAACATGTTTAGTAGTGCCCGCTTATCCACTCAACAATTGAACCGAGAAATTCACCGCACCTATATGGCAATTGTAACTGGTGTTACTCCAGAATCCGGCACTATAAATCTTCCTATTGCCAGAAAGGAAGCCTCTGTGATTGAGCGTTGTATTGATATGGAGCGTGGAGAAAATGCTATTACACATTACACACGTCTCGACAGCAAAAACGATTATTCGTTACTAAAAATCCAGTTAGAAACAGGGCGTACTCATCAGATTCGTGTTCATATGAAAGCTATCGGACATCCTCTGCCCGGTGACTTTTTATACAATCCTGAATATACACACATCAAAAGACAGGCACTTCATTCCTATCGTTTAGAATTCTTTCATCCGATTACAAACGAAGCCCTGTCCTTTACCCAAAATCCACCGGAAGATTTTTTCTTCCTTCCATGGGACATCTAATTCTTATAAATAGTAAAAACACAATGCATTTTATTTTCTCTAAATACATTGTGTTTTTTATCACTATATTATGTTTTAACAGAACAATCTATTTTTTGTACCTTTACAATAACCATATATGCATTGTAAACAGATATAATTATTCAGTATCCCATAATCACGCTAAAAACCTATTCTGGTTAATTATAAACAGATAACACAATCAGCAAGAATAGAATCAGCAAAAAAATACCTATTCCAATCCACTTAATAACCTTGGCTGCTTTGGGATACTTCTTTCCAAGAAAATATAATGGTAATCCAAATATGGAATAAACTAGAATCCATTTAAATGGAAGTAAAAATCCATCTATAAACTCTTCTATCGTCCTCTCTGTCAGCAAGCAGTTTACAATTCCGGTTGCTATACAAATCCCGATTGCATTTCGCAAGGCTTCTATTTTACCACAGCTTAAATTACCATCTCTGTCTGCAAGGTTAAATTGTTTCAATATTATCTTTTTCTCGTATTTTATCGTATCATTTACAATATCAAGAAAACGACTCCCTGCTTTCTCCTGCACTTGAATTTCTTCCCAATAATAGGTTTCATCAAAACTATTAATATCTTCCTGTCTAAATTGTATCTTTTTGCAGATTTTTATTGCTCCATCCAATTCCTTTATTCTTTCCTGCAAATCAGCTACATTTTTTTCTATCACTTCTTGCAAAGAAGCTTTTTCATCAAGAAGCTCTTTGATATCCGCTACTGATAATCCTATCTTTCTAAGCACAATTACTTTTTTCAATACTGCAATATCCTCATTGCTATACTCGCGATATGCATTACCATTTCTCGACGGAGTTATCAACTTCTCTTTTTCATAAAAACGAATCGTCGCTCTCGGAATCTCTAATGCTTGCTCTACCTCTTTTATTGTCATCGTTTATTCCTCCTTTTTTCACACATTATAAGGTATAAACAAGGTTTACAGTCAAGAACAACTTCTCACATTCTATTCATTTATTGTTGAAACACCTATGGTTATCTCTTCCAACACATCAAGTAACACTCTAACGGTATCCAATGAAGTAAACATCGTTACGTTGTTTTCTATCGCAGTCCTTCTGATTGCCAAACCATCTTCATAATGAATACCTGACAAAATAGCACGCGTATTTATTACATAGCTTACATAACCAGTACGTATTGCTTCTAAAATTTCTGTACTATTTTCACTAAGCTTCCTACGAATACGAGTACGAATTCCATGTGCCTTTAAAAACTCACCCGTACCAACTGTCGCTTCAATGTTAAAGCCCATATCATAGAATCTCTTAACCAAAGGTAAGGCTTCTTCCTTATCTTCATCGGCCAACGTGACTACTACCGTTCCATAATTCTGCATCTTAACACCAGAAGCAATCAATGCTTTGTACATAGCACGCGGAAGCTTTTCATCATAACCAATTGCTTCTCCTGTAGATTTCATTTCCGGTGACAGATAGGCATCCATACCATTCAACTTTGCAAATGAGAAAGCAGGCGCCTTTACATACCATCTCTTTTTTTCTTGCGGATAGCTTCCATTGATTCCCTGCTCCTTTAAGCTTGTTCCAAGAATTACTTTTGTTGCTATATCTGCCAACGGATATCCGGTTGCTTTGGATAAAAATGGTACTGTTCGCGATGAACGTGGATTTACTTCGATAATATATACATTTTCGTCTTTATCTACAATAAATTGTATGTTAAACAAGCCCACAATACCTATTCCGACACCTAGCTTTTTTGCATATTCCAGTATCGTTTCCTTCACTTTATTTGAAATGCTAAAGCTTGGATACACGCTTATGGAATCCCCTGAATGAACACCTGTTCGCTCCACAAGCTCCATAATTCCCGGAACAAACACATCCGTTCCATCACAAATGGCATCAATTTCCACTTCCTTGCCACAGATGTATTTATCTACAAGCACTGGCTTATCTTCAGCAATTTCCACAGCAGTTTTTAAATATTGTCGTAATTGTTCTTCCTTTGCTACTATCTGCATCGCACGGCCACCAAGTACAAAGCTTGGACGTACAAGCACCGGATACCCAATCTCTTCTGCTGCCGTTACTCCATCCTCAATATTAGTGACAGCTTGCCCCTTTGGCTGTGGTATCAAAAGCTGTGAAAGCATTTTTTCAAAAGCATCTCTATTTTCTGCTTTATCAATAGCCGCGCAATCTGTTCCTATGATTTTCACCCCTCGTTCTTCCAAAGGCTGTGCAAGATTGACTGCTGTTTGTCCTCCTAGCGATGCAATGACTCCATCTGGCTTTTCCAACGCAATCACATTCATCACATCTTCTACACAAAGCGGTTCAAAATACAACTTATCCGATGTCGTATAATCCGTAGATACGGTTTCCGGATTGTTGTTTATAATAATCGCTTCATAGCCTGCTTCCTTTATGGTTTTGACTGCATGCACAGTAGAATAATCAAACTCTACACCTTGACCGATACGAATTGGTCCCGAACCAAGCACTATAATCTTCTTCCTATTTTCTACTACAGACTCATTCTCTAATTCATAAGTGGAATAAAAATACGGAACATAACTCTCAAATTCGGATGCACAGGTATCAATCATCTTATAAACAGGGAATATACTCAAATCCTTGCGCAATTCGAATATATCTAGCTCACTTTTATTCCAAATCCGTGCAATCGCTTTATCTGAAAAGCCCATTTTCTTAGCATGATACAAACGCTCACTATCCAAAGGATGTCGCTTTAATTCACATTCCATATCAACAATCTTTTGCATTTTATCTAAGAAAAATTGATCTATTTTTGTCCACATTGCAATTGTTGATACCTCACATCCCCGACGTAGCAACTCAGCAATGGCATAAATACGGTCATCTGTACCTATTTTAATGTAGCTTATTAAATCCTCCGTTTTTTCTTTTTCAAACTTCTCCATATATAAATGATTTACGCCAATCTCCAAAGAACGAATCGCTTTTAGAAAACTCTCCTCGAAGGTTCTGCCTACGCTCATAACTTCTCCGGTTGCCTTCATCTGTGTGCCAAGATTTTGATTGGCATCTGTAAACTTATCAAAAGGAAAACGTGGCATCTTTGTTACTACATAATCAAGTGCCGGCTCAAAGGATGCAGGTGTATTTACCAGCATAATCTCATCTAAGGTCATTCCAACACTGATTTTGGCAGATACTCTGGCAATCGGATACCCGCTTGCTTTAGATGCCAGCGCAGAAGAACGAGATACTCTTGGATTTACTTCTATCAAGTAATACTGAAAGGAATCCGGATCCAATGCAAACTGCACGTTACATCCACCTTCTACCTTTAGTGAACGGATAATTTTTAACGCACTGTCACGCAACATCTGATACTCTTTATTGGTTAATGTCTGTGATGGACATACAACAATAGAATCTCCTGTATGAATTCCTACTGGGTCTAAATTCTCCATATTACATACCGTAATTGCTGTATCATTTGCATCTCTGATTACTTCATACTCAATTTCCTTAAATCCCTTAATACTTTTTTCAATTAATACTTGATGAACTGGAGATAAAGCAAGCGCATTTTTGATTAAACTCTCAAATTCCTGCTCATTATCCGCAAAGCCGCCACCTGTTCCACCTAATGTGAACGCAGGTCTTAAAACAACAGGATAACCTATTTTTTTTGCCACTATAACGGCTTCCTCTACATCATTAGCAATGGCTGAAGGCAAAACAGGCTCTCCTAATTCCTCACAAAGCTCTTTGAACAATTCTCTATCCTCTGCACGTTCAATACTCTTACTACTGGTTCCTAGTAATTCTACCTGACATTCCTTTAGGATTCCTTTTTTCTCCAACTGCATCGCCAGATTCAGCCCCGTCTGACCGCCGATACCTGGCACAATGGCATCCGGACGCTCATGCCGTACGATTTTAGCAATGTATTCTAAAGTTAAGGGTTCCATATATACTTTATCTGCAATGGTTGTGTCTGTCATAATGGTTGCAGGATTGGAATTACACAGAATCACCTCATAGCCTTCTTCCTTTAAAGCAAGGCACGCCTGTGTACCAGCATAATCAAATTCTGCTGCCTGACCAATCACAATCGGTCCAGAACCAATGACTAGTATTTTCTTTAAATCAGTTCTTTTCGCCATCTCTTGTTCCCTCCATCATTTCTATAAATTGGTCAAACAAATACACACTATCCTGTGGTCCCGGTGCACTTTCCGGATGATACTGCACACAAAAAACTTGATCTGCTTTGCATGCAACACCCTCCACCGTTCCATCCAACAGATTCAAGTGTGTTACCTCTAATTCCGTATTAGCAATACTCTCTGCCGCTACCGCATAAGAATGATTCTGTGAAGTAATCTCAATCTTTCCTGTCAAAAGATTCTTTACCGGATGATTTCCACCCCTGTGACCAAACTTTAACTTATAGGTCTTTGCACCATACGCAAGCGAAATAATCTGATGACCAAGACAGATACCAAACATAGGATATTTGCCTCGCAAGTCTCTAACAAGCTGTATTACCTTTTCCACATCCGTGGGGTCACCTGGTCCATTCGACAAAAAAATACCATTTGGTTTTAAATCATCTACCATCGATGACGTTACATCCCATGGCAAAACCGTCACATTACAGCCTTTTTGATTTAAGCATCGCACAATATTTTGCTTCATACCACAATCAATCGCCACTACATGGTACTTTGCATTTTGTATCAAATATTGACAGCTCTCTTTTCTACTCACAACAGCCACTGCGTCTCTTGGCATTTCATAATTCTTCAGCCTGTCAAGACCATCCTGTAAAGAAGTTTCCATATCTGTTATTAGAACTTTTCGACTTCCCAAGTCACGTATAGAACGAACCAACTTTCTAGTATCTATTCCATATATTCCCGGAATATGATATTTTTCCATAAGCTCCGCTAAGGTATATTTACTACGAAAATTGGATGGAGTATCGTTATAATCCCTTACAACCAGACCACCAATGGTCGGTATTTCTGTTTCAAAATCATCCTCTGCGATTCCATAGTTTCCTATCAACGGATATGCCATTACAACTGTCTGATTATGATAAGATGGATCCGAAACAATCTCCTGATAGCCTACGGGTGAGGTGTTGAAAACAATCTCCGTTATCCTATCCTGCTTACTCCCAAATCCATATCCATAGTATTCACTACCATCTTCCAGAATCAATTTTCTATTAAAATTCATCATAATACTTGCCACCTCTTTGTCATCATCAATATTCTTATACTGTTGTCTGGAATTTTTCGGATATTTTCCTTTCAAATCGGTCTTTTCTAAGATCTGTAGGAATCTTCGTCGGATATTTCCCATGGAAGCAAGCCGCACAATAATCATGATTTCCTACTAATTTGTCAAGCTGTTCAATCGGCAAATACCCTAATGTATCTACACCTATGATTTCCGCAATTTCTTCCATACTGTGATGACATGCAATCAAGTTTTCCTCTGAGTCAATATCCGTACCATAATAACAAGGATGTAAAAATGGTGGAGCTGAAATTCTCATATGTATCTCTTTTGCTCCTGCATCCCGTAATAACTTTACAATACGCTTGCTGGTTGTTCCTCTGACAATAGAATCGTCAATCAGCACAACCCTTTTCCCTTCTATTACATTCTTTACAGGACTCAGTTTTATCCTTACCTTATCTAGTCTTTCATTTTGTCCCGGAGAAATAAAAGTTCTTCCTATATATTTGTTCTTTATCAAACCAATTCCATACGGAATACCCGAAGCTATTGAAAAGCCCAAAGCCGCTTCCAGCCCACTGTCCGGTACGCCAATCACAATATCTGCTTCTGCCGGATAGTTTTCTGCCAGTATTTTTCCAGCCTGTATACGGGATTTGGATACAGAAACATCATCGATTACAGAATCCGGTCTAGCAAAATAAATATACTCAAATATGCATGTCTTTCTATTTACCTTTTCACAATGTTCTTTTCTTGACTCTACTCCATTCTCACTAAATACCAAAATCTCTCCTGGTAATACATCTCTTATAAATTCTGCACCTACTGCAGATAACGCACAGCTCTCCGATGCTATGACATAACCCCCATCTGGCACTTTTCCATAGCATAAAGGGCGAAAACCGTAAGGATCCCTTGCTGCAATCATTTTTGTAGAGGACATCAAAATCAAGGAATACGCCCCTTCCAGTAAATCCATCGCCTTACTTACCGCTTCTTCAATGCTTGGTGTCTTAAGTCTTTCCCTAGTAACTACATAGGCAATAGTTTCCGTATCACTTGTTGTATGAAAAATAGCACCAGACAATTCCAGTTTATCTCTTAACTCAAGTGCATTACTAAGATTTCCATTGTGCGCCAATGCCATCTTACCCTTCTGATGATTGACTTCAATCGGCTGACAGTTATTTCTTGTTGTTCCTCCAGTTGTTCCATATCTGACATGACCTACTGCCATATTTCCAGTGGACAAATGAGCCAAGATATCTTTAGAAAAGACCTCACTTACTAATCCCAAATCCTTATAGGCAGAAAACACACCATCGTCGTTTACGACAATACCACAACTTTCCTGTCCTCGATGTTGCAACGCATATAATCCATAATAAACACTGCTTGCAACATCCTCTTTTCGTGTACTCACCACTCCGAATACACCACATTCCTCATGAATAGCCATAAGCCCACTTCCTCCTATATCTCTTACATCCTTTATTCGCTCTTTGAATGCTCTAATGTAGCTGCAATAAATCCTTTAAATAATGGATGTGCCTGATTCGGTCTGCTCTTAAATTCCGGATGAAACTGCACGCCTACAAAAAATGGATGTTCCTTTATCTCTACCGTTTCTACCAGTCTGTTATCCGGTGAAGTTCCGCTTATCACTAATCCTGCTTCTGTTAAAATATCTCGGTACTTATTGTTAAATTCATAACGATGGCGATGACGTTCAGAGATTACCTCTGTTCCATAGCATTCTTGCATTTTGGTATCCTTTTTAATTCTACAAGGATAACTTCCTAGACGTAACGTACCTCCTTTGTCAATCTCTTCACTCTGCCCCGGCATAAAATTTATTACCTTTGTAGTACACTGCTCATCAAACTCTCCGGAATGTGCATCACGCAACCCTGCAACATTTCTTGCAAATTCTATCACTGCAATTTGCATTCCCAAACAGATACCAAAATATGGTATTTTGTTTTCGCGGGCATATTTTGCAGCCAGAATCATGCCTTCTATGCCACGATTGCCAAAGCCCCCCGGAACAATAATTCCCTGCAATCCCTTAAATACGACATGCACGTTTTCCTTTGAAATCGTCTCTGAGTCAATCCAATGGATATTTACAAAAGTACTCCATTCATAACCTGCATGGCTCATGGCCTCTGCCACTGACAAATACGCATCATGAAGCTTTACATACTTACCTACAAGCCCAATATGAACCTCCTTGGAACGTTTTCGGATTCGCTCTACCAACTGCTCCCATTCCTTTAAATCCGGTTTCGGAACATCAATGTTAAGTTCTCTACACACAACCGAAGAAAAGCCCGATTCTTCCAACATAAGTGGAGCCTCATATAGATTGGTTAATGTTCGGTTCTCAATTACGCAATCCTTCTCCACATTACAAAAAAGTGCAATTTTCTGAAATATAGATTCCTGAAGCGGTTTATCCGAACGCAAGACAATAATATTAGGATTAATTCCCATTCCTCGCAATTCTTTTACAGAATGCTGGGTAGGCTTAGACTTATGCTCCTCTGATCCACTCAAATATGGCACCAAAGTAACATGTATAAAAAGGCTGTTCTCTCTACCTACTTCCAAAGAAATCTGTCGTACCGCCTCTAAAAACGGCTGTGATTCAATATCTCCAATGGTACCTCCGATTTCGGTAATTACCACATCCGCATCCGTCTGCTTTCCAACCCTGTATACAAATTCCTTGATTTCATTTGTGATATGAGGAATTACCTGTACCGTAGAACCTAAATACTCTCCTCTTCTTTCTTTATTTAATACATTCCAGTATACCTTTCCTGTTGTCAGATTGGAGTATTTATTCAAGTCCTCATCTATAAAACGTTCATAATGCCCCAAATCAAGGTCTGTTTCCGCACCATCTTCCGTAACGTATACCTCTCCATGCTGATAAGGACTCATGGTACCCGGATCCACATTGATATATGGATCCAGCTTCTGAGCGGCAACCTTTAATCCTCTTGCCTTCAACAGACGTCCTAAGGAAGCTGCTGTTATTCCCTTTCCAAGACCGGATACCACGCCCCCGGTCACAAATATATACTTAGCCATTTTAATTTCCTTTTCGTCTTTCTTAAAACATTGTGATATAAGCATCACGCTCGGCACCTACAGACACATACTTTATCGGACATCCAATCGCCTTCTCAATGTATCGGATATATTCTAATGCTTCCTTTGGAAGCTCTTCTGCTTTTCTGCATCCGCTAATATCACACTGAAAGCCCGGCAGATATTCATAAATTGGTTTCGCATCGTTTAATTCTTCTATACCAGCCGGGAACGTTTCTACTCTGTTTTTCTTTATCTCATATGCAACACATACCGGTATCTCTTCCATATAAGAAAGCACATCTAACTTTGTAAGTGCTACATAAGTGCAACCTTGCATTTTTGTACCATATTTAGATGCCACTACATCAAAACCACCCACTCTTCTTGGTCTTCCGGTAGCTGCACCATATTCACCACCTGCCTCACGTAGTTTTTCCGCTTCCTCACCAAACAGCTCACAGGTAAAAGGGCCTTCACCAACACAGCTTGAATAAGCCTTCATAATTCCAATGCTTTTATCTAGCTTTGCGAAAGGCACACCCGCACCAATCGGTGCATAAGATGCTAATGTTGTAGATGCAGAGGTATATGGATAAATTCCAAAATCAATATCTCTTAAAGCACCAAGCTGTGCCTCAAACAAAATGGATTTTCCTTCCTGAATGGCTTCCCCTAGATACTCGGTTGTATCACAAATGAATGGTATAAAGAATTCTCCATATGTCTGTAACCAGGTCAATGTTTCCCTTGCATCAATCGGAGTATGTCCATACCCCTTTTCCACCGTAAGATTTTTCCATTCAACAAGTTCCTCGAAACGATCCTCCAGAGAATCTAAATGCAGTAAGTCTCCCATACGCAATGCCTTTTTCATATATTTGTCTGCATATACTGGAGAAATTCCTCTACGGGTAGAACCAAATTTCTTGTCCTGCAATCTATCTTCCTCTAAACAATCCATCAGTTTATGATATGGCATACAAATGGTTGCCCTGTCACTAATTTTTAAATGTTCCGGTGTTACTGCTACACCTTTCTCAGACAGCTTTCTCACTTCTCCATATAAATGTTCCAAATCAATTACAATTCCAGGCCCAAGAATATTTACTGTATTCTCTCTGCAGATTCCAGAAGGCATTAGGTTCATTACGAACTCACCTTTCTCGTTAATTACAGTATGCCCTGCATTATTTCCACCTTGATAACGGACTACAATATCATAATCTTCACTAAGCAGGTCAACCATACGACCTTTTCCTTCGTCTCCCCAGTTTGTTCCAACAATTGATGTAAGCATATGCATTCCTCCTAAACATAAATCTGCGCTGTAACATTTTCACGCTGCTTATTGCCCTCTAATAACGGCTTTACAATTTCCTTGACATACGTTTCACACTGATACTCTGCCATACCTGTAAATTTTACAGGATTAAGCAGCATATCAATTTCATCTTCTGTTAATCCAAACATATCATCCGCTTTTATTCGTTCTATCAAATCATTATCTACACCATATAACTTCACCTGCTCTGCCGCTTTTACAGAATGCTTGCGAATGGCCTCATGAAGCTTTTGTCTGTCTCCACCTTTATTCTTTACGCAATACATCATAATATTTTCCGTTGCCATAAAAGGAAGCTCTGCATCAAGATGTTTTTTTATCACAGCCGGATACACCTTGAGACCTCTGATTACATTAATATACAAATTGAGAATGGCATCTGTCGCAAGAAAAGCTTCTGGTACAGATAATCTTTTATTAGCAGAATCATCTAACGTTCTCTCAAACCACTGTGTAGATGCTGTGATTGCTGTATTCTGCAAATCACAAATCACATAACGAGCTAAGGATGCAATACGCTCACTTCTCATAGGGTTTCTTTTATATGCCATTGCAGAAGAACCTATCTGCTTTTCCTCAAAAGGTTCGTCCACTTCTTTTAAATGACTAAGCAGTCTGATATCGTTTGAAAATTTTGATGCACTTTGAGCAATTCCTGATAACACTTGCAACACAGCAAAATCAGCTTTTCTAGTATATGTTTGCCCACTAACACTCTGACATTTTGAAAAGCCGACTTTATTTGCAATTTTCTGCTCTAGCTGTTCCACCTTTTCTTCATCACCATCAAACAACTCCAAAAAGCTGGCGCCTGTTCCTGTAGTTCCTTTACATCCGAGCAGTTTTAAACTATTTAGTTGAAAATCAAGCTGTTCGATGTCAAACAGCAAATCGTTCATCCAAAGGCAAGCCCTCTTGCCAACCGTTGTTGGTTGTGCTGCCTGGAAGTGCGTATATGCAAGAGTTGGAAGTGCCTTATATTCCATCGCAAACTCACTAAGTGCCTCAACAGCATTGAGAAGCAGATTCTTTATTTGTATAAGTGCACTTTGCATAAGAATAATATCCGTGTTATCTCCCACGTAACACGACGTTGCTCCTAAGTGAATAATACCTGCTGACTTTGGGCAAGCATCACCATAGGTATGCACATGTGCCATAACATCATGGCGTAATTCACGCTCATACTGCTTTGCTTTCTCATAATCTATATTACTGATTTGGGACTTCATTTCCTGAATCTGTTCATTAGAAATAGGAAGCCCAAGTTCCTGTTCACTTTCCGCAAGGGCAACCCAAAGCTTTCTCCATGTAGAAAACTTCCTGTCATTCGAGAATATACTCTGCATTTCCTTACTTGCATAACGTTCACATAACGGCGATTGATAAATATCTGTTCTCATCACTGTTTACTCCTTCTCTATTTCTAATCCTAATCTTCTTGCTACCTCTATATATGCCTCTTCCACATTACCTAAATCTCTGCGAAAACGATCTTTGTCCATCTTGTCGCCACTTTCTACATCCCACAAACGGCAGGTATCCGGTGATACTTCATCCGCAAGGATAATCTTTCCATGGAAGCGACCAAATTCTATCTTAAAATCTATCAAACGGAGTCCCGCTTTCAGAAATTCTACTTTCAAAATATCATTCACCATAAATGCGTATTTCTTTATCGTTTCTATTTCATTTGAAGTTGCAAGATTAAGTGCTTTTGCAAAGTAACTGTTAATCAACGGATCTCCAAGTTCATCATTCTTATAAGAAAATTCGATGGTAGGCTCCGCTAACTCTGTACCTTCCTCAATGCCTAGTTTTTTCGAAAAGCTACCTGCCGCAACATTACGCACGATAACCTCAAGAGGGACAATTTCAACCCTACAAACTGCTGTTTCCCTGTCATTCAATTCCTGAATATAATGAGTCGGTACACCCGCTTCTCCGATTTTCTGAAACAACAGATTGGTCATACGGTTATTAATCGCGCCCTTCCCAACAATCATACCCTTTTTCAATCCGTTAAAGGCAGTTGCATCGTCCTTATAAGATACAATCAGAACATCCGGGTTCTCTGTCAAAAACACCTTTTTTGCCTTTCCTTCATATAATTGCTCGCATTTATGCATCTTGCATTTCCTCCTTCAAAGTCATATCATGCGCATTTTTGCACAAAAAAAGACAAAGACGCCTTTAAGTCCATTTAAAACTTAAAGACGCCTTTGCCTTTACGCTGATTATAGTACACCTTTCCCCTTGCTTTGTCAATCATTTTTCTAATTCATTACTTTCCGCTATCCCCATAGTTAGAAAGCACCCTTGCTGATGGATCATTTACATCGCAACCTTCCCATTCTCTGTTTGGCATCCAAAAATCTATTACCATTTCCGACTGTCCCGGATAGTTTTTTTCAAAAATCTCTCTATACAATAACGATTCCTTCGTAAAAGGAGTAGCATGTGTATATTTTTTGCAGATATTCTCAAACTCGTTATCCGTATATTTGCTTTCCGCATACACTTTCAGATAGTCAACCATAGAATGCCCTACTGCATCCGAAAATGCTGCTTTCTCCCTCCAAAGAATTTCCTCCGGCAAATAGTCACCTTCTTTAAAAGCATGACGAAGCAGATATTTTCCTTTTCCGTATGTATTGCACTTTAATTCTGGATTTATCGCCATCACATATCTCACAAAATCTAAATCACCAAAGGGAACTCTGGCCTCTAAAGAATTTACCGAAATACAGCGATCTGCACGAAGTACATCATACATATGCAATTCTCTGATTCTTTTCTGGGATTCTTCCTGAAAAGCAGTTGCATCAGGCGCAAAATCCGTATATTTATAACCAAACAATTCATCCGATATTTCACCTGTCAAGAGCACTCTGATATCTGTCTGCTCATGAATTGCCTTACAAATCAAATACATACCCATAGACGCACGAATAGTCGTAATATCATAGGTTCCCAATAGCGAAATAACTGTTTCCAACGAAGATAATACCTCACTAGGGGTCATATACACCTCCGTATGTTCACTTCCTATATAATCTGCCACCTGTTTCGCATATTTCAAATCAATGGCATCTTCGCTCATACCAATCGCAAAAGTCTTAATCGGTTTCCTACTTTTCTTTGCTGCAATAGCACACACCAAAGAAGAATCCAATCCACCGGAGAGCAGAAAACCAACCTCAGCATCCGCAACCAGACGTTTCTCCACACCCGTCACCAATTTATCATGAATATTTTTGCAAACCGTTTCTAAATCATCATAACAAAGCATATCCACCTTCGCAATGTCACTATAACAGATAAACTGACCTTTTTGATAATAATGTCCCGGTGGAAAAGGCATAATCTTATCCGTCAATCCAACCAGATTTTTCGCTTCACTGGCAAAAATAATAACTCCCTCTTTATCGTATCCATAATATAACGGACGAATGCCTATGGGATCTCTTGCAGCAATATATTCCCCGGTATCACCATCATAAATAATACAGGCAAATTCCGCATCCAGCATAGCAAACATTGCTATTCCATATTCTTGATAAAGTGGCAAAAGTATTTCACAATCTGAAGCACTTTCAAATGTATACTTTTCAGAAAGTTCCTGTTTCAGCTTTTCGAATCCATAAATCTCACCATTGCAAACGACATAGCTTTTTCCTAATCGGAAAGGTTGCATACCTAATGGTGTTAATCCCATAATAGCTAATCTGTGAAATCCAAGAAATCCATTTCCCGTATCCACAATCCTACTGTCATCCGGTCCCCTGGAAATAGTCCTTTCAAATCCCTCCTTAAACGTATCAAAGGCAGCACGATAACTGCAATAACCCATGATAGAACACATATGAATGTACCTCCATAATTTTTATAATTCAGCATTCTATATATTTATTTTCTTAAGAATGTTCCAATATCGAAATCTAACTTTTCTGTCGTTATCTTACACTAAACAGTAAATCTCCATAGGTCGGAAACGGCCAATACTTCTTTGCTGTTATCGTTTCCGCTTCATCACAGGCAAGCCTTAACTCGCTCATCCTAACAAGCACAACATCTCTAATCATATTTGCTTCTGAAATAATATCCTCCGCACGATGAAGCTCTACTAAAGAATTTTCCAATTCCTCTGTTTTAATGGCTATTCTGTCTGTCAAAGTAGACAATTTCTTAACCAAGGCACTTTCATAGGTACAAGCTAAGCCTATATCCACTGCCTTTTTCGCCATAACTGCTTTTGCCAAATCTACAGTATACGCCTCTACTGCCGGTGCAATTTCAGTCTTTGCCATGTCAACCATGGTATTTGCTTCAATCAAAACTGTCTTACAATAATTCTCCAGCATAATATCACATCGGGATTCTAGCTCTGCCTGCGAAAATACTCCATGTGAAGTCAACATCTTCACATTCTTTTCATCAAGTAGATGTGGCATACAATCTGCAGTTGTACGGAAATTGAGCAAACCTCTCTTTTCTGTAGCCTCTTTCATCCACATATCATCATATCCATTTCCATTAAAAATAATATGCTTATGCTCTTTCATCGTCTTGCAAATGATCTCATGTAATGCTTCCTCAAAGTTATCTGCCTTTTCCAATCTATCAGCATAAATCTTGAGACTCTCTGCTACTGCACTGTTCAGCATAATATTCGCACAAGCAATACTATTAGAAGAACCAAGCATACGGAATTCAAATTTATTGCCGGTAAATGCAAAAGGGGATGTTCGGTTACGATCGGTTGTGTCTCTGTTAAACCTAGGTAAAACATCTACACCTAGCTTCATTTGCGTCTTTGTAACCCCTTCGTAAGGCGTATTATTTTCAATAGCCTCCAAAACTGCATTTAATTCATCACCAAGGAACATGGATACCACTGCCGGAGGTGCTTCATTTGCTCCAAGACGATGATCATTTCCAGCAGTAGCCACCGAAAGACGGAGCAAATCCTGATAATCATCCACTGCCTTGATTACTGCACACAAGAACAATAGAAACTGTGCGTTTTCATATGGCGTTTCACCCGGAGAAAGCAGGTTCACTCCTGCGTCTGTTTCCATTGACCAGTTATTATGCTTACCACTTCCGTTTACTCCGGCAAAAGGTTTTTCATGAAGCAGGCATACCAATCCGTGCTTTGCTGCAACTTTCTGCATCATTTCCATCGTTAATTGGTTATGGTCAGTCGCAATATTGGTAGTAACATAAATAGGTGCCAGCTCATGCTGTGCAGGCGCAACCTCATTATGCTCTGTCTTTGCAAGAATTCCTAATTTCCAAAGTTCCTCATTCAACTCCTGCATGTAGGCTGCAACTCTAGGTTTAATCACACCAAAATAGTGGTCATCCATTTCCTGTCCCTTAGGTGCTTTTGCTCCAAAAAGCGTACGCCCTGTAAAACGAAGATCGGGACGTTTATCGTACATTTCCTTGTCAATCAGAAAGTATTCCTGTTCCGCACCTACAGAAGTACGAACACATTTGACATCGTCATTTCCAAACAAATGAAGAATACGAAGTGCCTGTTTATTCAATGCTTCCATGGAACGAAGTAACGGTGTTTTTTTGTCCAACGCTTCTCCACCAAAGGAACAAAACGCGGTAGGAATACATAAGGTCTTCCCTTTTATAAACGCATAGGATGTGGGATCCCATGCCGTATATCCCCTTGCCTCAAAGGTTGCGCGCAATCCGCCTGAAGGAAAGGAAGAAGCATCCGGCTCACCCTGAATCAACTCCTTACCGGAAAATTCCATAATCACCCCGCCATCAGGAGAAGGTGTAATAAAGCTGTCATGTTTTTCTGCTGTAATCCCGGTCAACGGCTGGAACCAATGTGTATAATGTGTCGCACCATTTGCAACTGCCCAATCCTTCATGGCTACTGCAACCGCATTTGCCACACTGATATCAAGTGTAGCTCCTTCATCTATGGTCTTTTTCAATGATTGATATACTTTTGCTGACAGCTTCGCCTTCATTACTCTATCATCAAACACCAAGCATCCAAAATAATCTGAAATATTATTCATAATGACTTCTCCTCACTATTGTAATTTAAACATTACTATCGCATAAAAAGGAAAGACGTCCCTATGCTACCTGCATAAAAGACGTCTTTGCCTTTCTCTATTCACTATTACCCTTTTTATACAATTCCCTGAGCGGTCATAGCTTCAGCAACCTTTTCAAATCCTGCAATATTAGCTCCAAGAACGTAATTACCCTTTGCCCCATAACGTTGAGCTGCGTCTGCCATATTATGACAAATATTTACCATGATGTCCTTTAATTTGGAATCTACTTCCTCGAAGGACCAGCTTAAGCGTTCACTATTCTGTGACATTTCCAATGCTGAGGTTGCAACACCACCTGCGTTTGCAGCTTTACCCGGTGCAAAAATAACACCATTCTTCTGTAAATATTCTGTAGCATCCATTGTTGTAGGCATATTAGCACCCTCGCACACTGCGATACATCCATTGGCTACCAACTGCTTTGCATCCTCTAACAATAATTCATTTTGTGTTGCACAAGGAAGCGCTATATCAACCTTAACAGACCATACTCCACGTCCTTCATGATACTCAGAATTTGGACGATACTTCTTGTATTCTGTCAATCTCGCTCTCTTTACTTCTTTGATTTCTTTTAAGGCCTCTACATCTATACCTTCCGAGTCATATACCCAACCGGTAGAATCACTTACGGTTACAACCTTTGCGCCTAACTGCTGTGCTTTCTGAGTTGCATAAATGGCAACATTGCCGGAACCGGAAACTGCCACTGTTTTTCCTTCTAAAGAGATACCATTCAGCTTAAGCAGCTCCTCTGTCAGATATAAAAGTCCATATCCAGTTGCTTCTGTTCTAGCAAGAGAACCACCATAACTCAAACCTTTTCCTGTCAGCACACCTTCATACACACCTTTGATTCTTTTATACTGTCCAAACATATAACCAATCTCTCTTGCACCGGTTCCAATATCACCTGCCGGTACATCAGTATCTGCACCTATGTACTTATAAAGCTCCGTTATGAAACTCTGACAAAATGCCATTACTTCTCTGTCAGATTTTCCTTTCGGATCAAAATCAGAACCACCTTTACCACCGCCAATCGGAAGACCTGTCAGGGAATTTTTAAAAATCTGCTCAAATCCTAAGAATTTGATAATTCCCAAGTTTACAGAAGGGTGTAGTCTAAGTCCTCCCTTGTATGGTCCAATTGCACTGTTAAACTGTACGCGATATCCTGTGTTGACCTGTACCTGACCATTATCATCCACCCAAGGAACTCTAAACTTAATCTGTCTTTCAGGATTAACTAATCTTTCAAGCAAAGCATCCTTTCTATACTTTTCTTCATTTGCTTCCACCACTACTCTTAACGACTCCAACACTTCCTTAACCGCCTGGTGAAATTCTGGTTCAGCAGGATTCTGCTTCACTACCTGTTCAATTACCTCATCAACATATGACATCTCTTAGTCCTCCTTCTTATTCGCACTCCTGGCACAAAATTTGCATTAATAAACAAAAAAAGCAACAACAACTTCAAGGTATTTCCTCAAAGACGCCATTGCCTTTATGGCTGTCATAATACACCCACTCACAAAAATTGTCAACACTTTTTTCATATTGTTATCCCATAGCAAAATAATTATTGACAAAACGTCTCATTAGGGTTATAAATAATGCATGTGAGCAAAGGTGTTCATTTTTTGAGTAGAAACTAATCTATCCATAAAATGAGCACCTTTACTTTTGAAAAAGAGTAATTATTCAGTACATTCATAATTGCGAACAAGATATCATATTTTTGGAGGTAGGTTTATGAAGTATTCAAAACAAGAGATTATGCAATATGTACAAGAAGAAGATGTGAAATTCATCCGCCTTGCCTTTTGTGATGTATTTGGCAAACAGAAAAACATATCCATTATGCCGGAAGAACTTCCCCGTGCTTTTGAATACGGCATTGCCATCGATGCCTCCGCTATTGAAGGTTTTGGTGATGAAACACACTCCGACTTATTACTTCATCCAGATGCAGACACTCTTATGCATCTTCCTTGGAGACCGGAACATGGACGTGTTGTCCGTATGTTCTGTACTATTTCCTATCCTGACGGAAGAACCTTTGAATGTGATTCCCGCTCTATTTTAAAACAGGCGGTTCAAGATGCTGAAGAAGCAGGGTATCAATTTTTCTTTGGTGCTGAACAAGAATTTTATCTTTTTCATTTGGATGATAACGGAAATCCTACAAAAGAACCTTATGATTATGCAGGTTATATGGATATTGCACCGGAAGACAGAGGCGAAAACATCCGACGTGAAATCTGTCTCACTCTTGAACAAATGGGAATCCGCCCGGAAAGCTCGCACCATGAAGAAGGTCCGGGACAAAATGAAATTGATTTTCGTTATTCCAGTCCCCTTGCTGCTGCAGACAATGCCATGACCTTTCAAACAGTTGTTAAGACAGTTGCAAGACGTAATGGATTGGTTGCTGATTTTGGTCCAAAACCCCTTGAAGGAAAACCTGGCAACGGCTTTCACATTAACATGTCAGTAAAATCATCCGACGATACTGACAATATGGAATTTATGATTGCTGGTATCCTTGCCAAAATTTCTGATATGACTGTTTTCTTAAATCCATTAGAAAGCTCCTATGAACGTTTTGGTAATCATAAAGCTCCAAGATACATTACTTGGTCCAGCGAAAATCGTTCACAGCTTGTTAGAATTCCTGCTGCCGTAGGTGAATACAGACGTGCTGAATTACGTTCTCCTGATCCATCAGCTAATACCTATCTGGCTTTCGCATTGATGATATATGCCAGCCTATATGGAATCCAAAACAAATTGGAATTACAAGCTCCTACAGATATCAACCTGTATAAAGCAGATATCGAAACACTTGCTCGCTTTGAGCCATTACCCGGAGATTTGAAATCCGCTTGTATTGTAGCAAAAAAAAGTGATTTTATCAGAGAACATATTCCTGATGCTATTCTGGATATTTATTGCAATAGATAGTACGTAACTATTCAATGTCTTCATAGTTACGATAGTACAATATAGAGAAAAAAGGAGAAGGTTCAAAATGAGTTTAAGAGAACGTGTTTATAGTATACTCGTAGTATCGGCAACGGTCAACTTCACCTCCGCCTTTGCCAACCTGCTCCTCGAATCACGGTACCACCCGGTCGATACAGTTACAAGTATCAGTACTGCCAAGAGAATTCTTGCTGAAAAAAACTATGACTTTGTTATTATTAATGCACCTTTACCCGACGATATTGGAACACATTTTGCTATTGATACATGCACTTCAAAACAGACTGCTGTACTACTTCTTGTAAAAAATGATATTCATGCAGACATTCACGATAAAGTTGCTGAATATGGTGTATTTACTTTACCCAAGCCAATTTCCAAGCAAACCATGATGCATGCATTTAATTGGTTAGAAAGCGCGAGAGAACGACTTCGACAACTTGAGAAAAAATCTATTTCGATTGAAGAAAAAATGGCTGAAATCCGACTAGTTAATAAAGCAAAATGGCTACTCATCAGCGAACTTCACATGAGTGAGCCTGATGCTCACCGTTATATTGAAAAGCAAGCAATGGATCGTTGTGTCGGCAGAAGATGCATTTCCGAAGAAATTATTAGAACATATTCTTAATCTCATATAGATAAAATACCAAGAAAAACGAGAGGTTTTTAACCTCTCGCAAAAAACTAAAAGAACTGTTCCAAATTCGTCGCACTACTTTGTATATTGTGAATTGCTTTTTTTGCATCCTCCACATGATTCAAATTTTGTTTACTATTCTGGTTTGTCTGTTCCGCGCTTGCAGTTACTTCCTCCGTAATTCCCATTAACTTAGTAATGCTATCTACAATCTGATCATTTGCTTCCGACAAATGCTCAATTCTCGCATCTATTTCATGTATATCTCCTAATAAAGCTCCGATATTACTATCTAACTGTTCCACAGAATCAACAGCTATCACAATTGCTTCATTCTGACTTTTCGCAGCTTCTACCGATAGCTTAACAGATTCCATAACCATTTTTGCATTGGTATCCAAATCATTAATAATCTGTGTGATGCTTTCCGTTGAATTTCTAGTTTCCTCTGACAACTGTCTTATTTGATCTGCTACAACAGCAAAACCTTTTCCTGCCTCACCAGCTCTTGCACTTTCAATTGATGCATTCAACGCCAACATCTTGGTCTGATTCGATATACTAATAATCATTCCAGTAATCTCAACAACTTCAGCTGTCTTATCCTGCAATTTCTCCATAGCAACCGTTACTTGCTCATTTGCAACTACAATTTTCTCTGACTGTTGTTTCAATCGTTCCATCATTTCCTGATTGCTACGAAGATTCTGACTAGAATCCTCTGCTACAGTGACCATCTTACCAGATCGTTCCTTTGTTTCTATAATCGCTACCTGAATATTCTGGGTCATATCTGTCTGGGACTCAATATTACTTGATGCTTGCTCTATTGCCTCTGCAATATTATCCATACTTTCTGTCGTTTTCACAGCCGAAGTCCAAAGTTTTTCAATCATTTCGGTGCCTGAATCTGAATTTTCCTTAACAGCACGTGATATACTTAAAATGGACTCCATCATTCTTGCTTGCTCTTCTTTCTGCTCCTCTATCGCCCCCAATGCGTCATCACTAAACTGCTTACATAGATTTGACAATCTTCCCATT
Organism: Lachnospiraceae bacterium; assembly: GCA_036310845.1. Classification (GTDB taxonomy): domain Bacteria; phylum Bacillota; class Clostridia; order Lachnospirales; family Lachnospiraceae; genus COE1. Next base: position 21,686 of record JAXJRB010000184.1, read on the forward strand.
ACAAGCATTATTGCCAATGTCATGATAACCTGACATACACCTTTTGTATCACTTTGGGCAACACCCATCGCCTTGCGAAGTATTTGGCCAACAATATAAAGCAACGTATAAACAACATATGTTATACGATAGCTTTTTCTCTCATAATACGGAATAGAAACTGCCAATACACCAATTAAGATTAGTCCAAGATATGCAGCATCTGTGGTTATCATATAAATAATAAATTGAACTCCCATTTCTACCGCAACGATTGTTTTAAAATGTATCGTAGCTCTACTTCTCAGCATAACAGTCATGTTGAATACCGCAAAAATGCACATAAGCACAATATTCCATATCAAAGCTTTCATTCTCTCATTTCCGTCGAATATAAGCATAATGTGATAAAAAATTAACACAAGAAATACAAGGCTTGATGCTAACAGAAAGAATCGATTCATTCTCTTCACTCTTTCTTCCACATTGTTATAACGAAATTTTTCCACCGCTCCTTCTCCTTTCATACAATATTACTTTTTTACTTATTCTTATCTGTTAAGATTGTATCATATTTTTATTTTGTCTGACAATGCGTTTGCGGTAATATTTTCTACATCCTTCAATTTATCGTTACCGTTAACTCGTATCTCATTCCGACAACAATTTATATGTCAACTAAAACAAAAAAGTATCGACCATACTTTTAGTAAATATGATTGATACTTTTTTCATTTCCATATATTTTTTATATAGAGCTAGCATAAACGCCTCTATATTTTTCAGGCAACAGTCTAGCAATACTAATCATAAAATGCTGAAGCTTTCTTTCTTCGTATTCTTCCTTTGTTTCATCAGGCTCTTTTTCCAGCATTTGTATAGGTTCTCCTATTTTCACCCTGACCGCTGCATGATGAAACTTTTCTTTTCCCATATCCTTATCATTGATTGGCAATAATTTTTCTGTTCCAGATAATCCTATTGGTACAATAAGAGCTTTTGATAACTTCTGCATCATAACAACACCCTTTTTACCTGCAATCATACTTCCACATCGGCTTCTTGTTCCTTCTGGAAAAACTAAAACATTCTCTCCTTTTTTGAGTATCTTAATGATTTTTTTCAATCCATCATTATCTGCTGAATTCGGAATAATAGGTGTTGTCTTAACCGTAATAACTCCCAAATTCGTAAAGCTATTATCTCCCAACTTCACACCTGCCACAAATGTAACATCTTCCTTTTTTAATACTTCATTTAAAATCAAACCATCCGCATTACTCAAATGATTGCAAATAAACAATATCGGTCCCTTTACATCTTTTATGTTCTCATACCCTTCTACACTTACATTCGCATACTTATGTAAAATGCCACGAACAAACCTACTAGCAATCTTCTTTGTTACTCTTTCCGGCATAAATTCTAACATTTTTATTAATATTTTAATTCCCATCTTAACAACCCCTTCTAAGTCTTATCGTTCTGTCTAGCTATTTTGCGCTTCAATTCGTTCTGCAAGGTCCTGCAAATACATCCAGCGCTCCATCTTTTCTTCCAAAGCAGCCTCTGTTTCTTCTTTCTGCTTCGTAATCTCATTCAATTTCACAAAATCTCTAGAATTTGCAACCAAATCCTGTTCCAGCTTGACCAGCTTTTCTTCTAAAGCTGCAATATCTGCATCAATGGTCTCATATTCCTTTTGTTCTTTATAAGTAAATTTTAACTTATCTTGTCTGTTTTTTAAGCATTTTAAACTCTTTGCCGAAGCTTCCTCTGAAGAAAAGCCTATCTGTTTTTTCGTAGCAACCTTTTCATAACCTGATACCGACACACTCTCTTCTTCCTGCTTACTTGCCTGATAATCCGTAAATCCTCCTTCGTATTGTTTGATTGTTCCATCTTCGAATGCAAAGATTCTTCTTACCGTTCTATCAAGGAAATATCGGTCATGAGATACTGTGATTACAATTCCATCAAAATGATCCAAATAATCCTCTAATATAGTTAATGTTTGAATATCTAAATCATTCGTTGGCTCATCAAGTATCAATACATTTGGAGCTTCCATCAATACACGAAGCAGATTGAGTCGTCTCTTCTCCCCTCCCGACAGCTTTCCAAGTGGAGAATACTGCTTCTCAGCAGGAAAAAGAAAACGCTCCAACATAACAGAAGCTGATACAGAGCCATCTACTGTCTGTACATACTCTGCAGTATTACGAATATAATCAATCACTCGCATATTAGGATCCATATACGCAAGTCCTGCTTCTTTATCCGTTCTGATTTCCTGTGCATAGTATCCAATTTTAATCGTCTGACCGACAATCACTTCACCTTCATCCGGCTGTTCCATTCCACAGATAATCTTCATCATAGTTGACTTACCGCAACCATTTTCGCCAATGAAACCAATTCTGTCATTTTTCAAAAAGATATAATTAAAATGATCTATCAGCATTCTACCATCATAGCTCTTTGTAATATCTTTTAACTCAACGGTTGTCTTACCCATTCTGGTAGAAACCGAGCTAAGCTCTAGCTGAGCATCCTGTACCGGTCCCTTTTGAGCCGCAAGCGCTTCATAACGCTGAATGTGCGCCTTCTGCTTAGTACTTCTTGCTCTTGCACCACGCTTCATCCATTCAATTTCTACACGAAGTATGCTCTGACGCTTACGTTCAGTCGCTAATGCCATCTCCTCGCGTTCTGCCTTTAACTCCAGAAATCCGGAATAATTTGTCTGATAGCTATAGGTCTTTCCTTTATCAATCTCAACGATTCGATTCGAAACACTGTCTAAGAAATATCTGTCATGTGTTACCATGATAAGCGCACCACGAAAACTCTTTAAGTATTCCTCCAGCCAGTCTGCCATTGCTGAATCCAAATGGTTTGTTGGCTCATCCAAAACCAACACATCTGCCTGTGACAACAATGTATTTGCTAATGCAATACGTTTTCTCTGCCCACCAGACATATATGCAACCTTTTGATCGTAATCTGTGATGCCAAGCTTTTGTAACATGGATTTTGCTTCACTTTCCAATGACCATTCATTGTCCTGTGTAAGATTATTCTTCATTACACACTCTAAAGCAGTTGCTCCCTCATCAAATATTGGATTTTGAGACAAATAGCGAATTACAATATGATTTGCTCTTGTTATCGTCCCTTTATCCGGTTCTTCCAAGCCAACTACCATTCTAAGCAAAGTTGTCTTACCAGTTCCATTTATTCCAATAATTCCAACCTTTTCCTGCTCATTAACTGCAAAGGATGCTTCATCAAAAAGTAAACTATCTGTATATGATTTTGTTATATTTTCTACATTAATTAAGTTCATATTTTTTCCTCAATATTTTTATAAAACAATATTCTACGACATGTACTACTTACTCTGCTTTCTCCACTTTATTTTTTCTAGAAAAACAGATATATGTAATCAATAAACCAATTTCCGGTAAGATAAATGTTCCTATTTTCAATAATATATGATGCATAGCCAAACTACTACATACTTTCACATAAGTAACTCTTTTTAAAACAAATACAATTGCTGTACTAACCACAAAAAGCACAACGCACATAATCAATTGCCCTATCTGGACATCCATATCTAACTGCTTTGTTTCAATATAATTTTGGATCGAGTATAATGCATTTTCTATTAGGTGTTTTTTCGAAAATGATATACATTTTGCACCTATCGCATCGAGTATAATTTCAACCAAAAACAACCATTTCCACTGTTTCCAAGTATTTTTATATATTAAATATGTTCCATAAAATGGAATTAAACTTTTCCACCACTTTTCTTGCCACGCTTGAAAAATAAGGCACATACAAATCATCGTTACAACACTCCATACAAGCCCTAATACATTTTCCGGTGTAACTAAAAATTTTATTGCTAAATCTAAAATCATATCTTATGTCACCTCTCAAACGAACCTATTATATCAATCTTTTATTTAATTGACAACAAATCCAAAACCAGTATATCGAATTCCTGTCCAATATTATTACTATACACTTCATTTCTGTAACAAATAATAAAGAAGCCGATACTATCGACTTCTCCATAAACCTATTTAAAATTTTCTAATTTCTATTGAATCGTCATCCGGGGTATTTTCCACCTTTTTGACAACCACATCATATCCAAAGCTATCATTTACCTGAACATGAACCTGATCGCCTTCTTTATGCCCAATCAGCGCCTTCGCAATTGGTGATTCAATACTAATCAAACCTTGTAAGGGATTATTTCTAATGGTTGTAACAAGTCTGTAGATTTCAGTTGTACCATCGTCCACAAACTCAACCTCAACCGTCTTATTCAAACCTATTTCATCCTCTTTGGAATCATCTTCGATAATCTCTGCTGTTTTTATCATACGTTCCAAATAACGAATACGGCTTTCATTTTGATTCTTATATTTTTTAGCTGCATAATACTCGAAATTCTCACTCAAGTCTCCCTGCGCTCTCGCTTCCTTTACCTGCTCAAGTGCTTCTTTTCGAATTACCAACTTTCTATGCTCAATTTCTTCTTCCATTTTCTTGATGTCATTTCTAGTCAGTCTGTCATTCATTGCTCATAAACCCCTTTTTTCTTTACTACTCCATTCAACCAGACACGTTTACAACAGGTACAGGTAAAATCCTGCGTTTCTGCATTAAATACCATAACATAACCACCACATACGGGACAAGTTGCTACATACTCAATCATTTGATTCAATGTCATCTGATTCTGCATATTGATCCCTGCCTTTCCATGGCTCTAACAGCCATTGTCTTATTAATAGAAAGCAGTAAGTATAATTATTTATTGCACCTGATTTAGATCATTTTTTCTTTTTCAAATTCTATGATCAATTAACTATTTTTCTAATACTAACTCTTCATCCCTATATTTGCACATCAATCAAATTCGTCAAAGAAACCAATAAAATTTACTTACATTTTCTTGTTTCAATATAATCAATTAATATTTTTAATGTATCATCTGTTCCCAACTTGCTACTATTAATGGAAACATCATAATTTCTAGAATCACCCCATTTTCCATCACAATAGCTATTATGATATTTTTTTCTTTTAAAATCCATTTCTTTCATCTTTTTTTCCGCAGCATCTGATGATAAATTGTAAATCTTTATAATACGATCTAGTTTTTCTTGCTTATCACCCAACACAAAGAAAGAAATCATTGCAGGATACTCTTTTAATATTGTTTCTCCACATCGACCAACAACTACAAAGGATTCTCCTTTCTCCGCTTTCTTTCGCAAGAAATCAAACTGCATTTCTGCAATGTTACTCTCAGGAGAACTATCCATACCACGAACCGTTCTATATATTCCTATTCTCTTTTTACTTTCGTCATATTTATCTAAATCTGATCTATATACATTTTTTTCATCTAGCACTTCTTTTAACAAGTTTTTATCATACACAGGTATATTGTAATGTTCTGCCAATTTATGTGCAATTTCACGTCCTCCGCTTCCAAATTCACGTCCAACCGATATAATTATTTGCTTATTCATCATCCAGTCCCCCTTATAAATATCTCGCATATATCACAACCATAGAAATAAAAATCACAATAATAGTTGCCGGCACCATAATCTTACAATATCTTCCCCATCTGATAAAGTATCCTTCCTTACTTGCAGTTGCTATACCTACAACATTAGCAGATGCACCTATTGGAGTTGCACTTCCTCCGATATCTGTCCCCATTGCAAGTGTCCATGCCAAAACAGACAAATCAACACCCTGTGTTACTGCAAGTGTTCGAATAATCGGGATCATCGTTGCTGCAAATGGAATATTATCAACAAAAGCACTTGCTATTGCTGAAACCCAAAGAATAATCGCAATCATAACTTTTGGATTTCCTCCACTAACTTTTCCAATATACTCCGCCATTATTTCAAGAACACCTGTCTGCTCTAAACCACCAACCACAACAAATAGTCCTATAAAAAATAGTATCGTTTCATAGTCTACTTTTTTTAACAAACTCAATGCACCTTTTCCTGATGCTATCAACGTAACTACACTAACAAATACACCAATAGTAGCAACCGTTAATCCAGTCAGTGCATGAGTAATCAACAACACTATCGCACACCCAAAAATAATCCAACTTATAATAAAACCTTTTTTATCTTTTATGGCCGATGCTGGATCTGGATAATCACAACAATCTATTTGTTGGCCAACTTCTGCTAATAATTGTTTTCTTGAAGTTAGATAAAAGTACAGAATAACAAGCGGTATTGTAATCGCCACTATAACACCTGTATTTATTACAAAATCACTAAATGCATACCCCAGTGATGTTCCTATGATAATATTAGGTGGATCACCACACATAGTTGCCGCTCCACCTAAGTTTGCACAGAAAATCTCCGCCAAAATCATAGAAACCGGATTAAATTTTAGTAACTGAGACAACTCGATTGTTACTGCTGCTAAAAATAGAATTACAGTAATACTATCAATAAACATTGCCAAAAATGTAGATAAAATCATAAATGTCAAGAAGATAGGAATTACTTTATAATTTACAAGTTTTGCAATTTTCATACACAACCATCTAAAGAATCCTACATGTGCCATTCCTTCTACCATTATCATCATACCTAAAATAAAGATAATCGTCTCCCAGTTAATTCCACAAGATGTCTCCGTTGCAGTTCCTGTATGATACCAAAACCCTACAGTAAAAATACTATGTACATTTAAAGTATCAATCACAGCAGACATACTATGCATACATACTCCAAACACCAACACCATAGTCAGCACCGCACTAACCAATGTAACAACATGTCTCTTCCATATTTCTGTAATTATCAAAATAAACATCGCGATAAAAATAATCGCCGCCAATATTTGTTCCATCTTTTTTGCCTTTCTCTAATTCTAACCAAAATTCCTTATTTTTACAGAAACATCTAGTCTATTTTTATATTAAGGTATTTATTTACTACATGCCTTAATATTATGAATTGCATATAATGGTAATGCTACGAATATCATACCACCAAGGATATTACCAATTGTTACTGGAATTTGATTGGAAATAAATCCACCAATATTTACATTTGCTGCAATCTGACCTGCTGTAATTCCATATAACTCCTCTGCCTTTGCAACATAATTCTCGTTACAGGAAGCAATAATACCAGCCGGAATATAAAACATATTTGCAACACAGTGTTCCCAACCACCAATAACGAATGCCCAAATTGGGAAAAAGATTGCCCATACTTTTCCTATAATATCTTTTGCAGATGTTGCCATAAGTACAGCAATACATACTAATATATTACAAAGGATACCTGAGCATATTGCTTTGAAAGGTGTAATCGTACACTTTGTCAATGCAATCTTAATCGTAAAAGCACCAAGTGCACCATCGGTGTAATCAAGCAATCCACTAAAATATATTAAAGTAACAATAATTAGCGCACCAACAAGATTGCTAAACCATACTATCACCAATGTTTTAATCATTTTTAAAGCACTAAATCTCTTATCCACCACACCTGCAATCATCAGACAATCACCTGTAAAAAGCTCTCCGCCAACAAATACAATCATCATAAGTCCTACAGGGAAAATAGCTCCTGCCAATGCCTTGGCAATACCTTGATTAGCAATATTATGAATTGCTGCATTACTAGTTGCTCCTCCAAAAGCAATAAATGCACCTGCTATCACTCCAAGCAAAATACATTTTAACAGAGACAATGCAGCTTTTGTTTCTCCGGCTTTCATATTTGCTTCCCATACCTGTACAGGGGTATTAAAATTATTCTCCATGACATATCTCCTTTTTTTGTAATCATTCAGTACCTTTTATTTACACATTATAACATATTTTTTCTATTATACATAATTCATACAACTTTGGAAATAGTTGTATGCAAAAAAATGCACCTCTATCAATAAGAAATGCATTTTATTTGATATAAATTTTTTATTTATTATTTATATTGGTATAATGCCTCTTTGCCGCAAGTCTTGCCATAGCTCTTGCTATATTTGCCTGTGACATATGATATTCCTGAGTACTCTGTTTCTGACGCATTGCCTCCTGAGCACGTTCTAATGCCTCCTGGGCTCTACGTTCATCAATTTCTTCCGGTTTTTCAGCAAAATCAACAAGAACAGATACTCGGTTATAAGCAACCTGTACATGTCCAATTCCCGTAACTGCCTCAACCCACTCTCCATCTTCCTTCTGAATCCGAATAGAACCTTCTTTAAGAGCTATAACAGAATTTTCATGGTGTGCCATAATGCCAATAGAGCCATCCGCTGCGCTAACAATAACCTGTCTGCATTTTCCACTAAAAAATATTCTGTTAACTGCAATGACCTTCAATTCAAAAGTATTCATACAACGTTACCCCATTTTCTTTGCATTTTCAACGACATCCTCGATAGTTCCCACATTAAAAAATGCAGTTTCCGGATATTCATCCATCTCACCATTGATAATTGCTTTGAAACCGCGTATTGTCTCCTTTAAAGGCACATATTTTCCCTGAATTCCAGTAAAATTCTCTGCAACATGAAATGGCTGAGATAAGAACTTCTGTACCTTTCTCGCTCGATATACGGTAGTCTTATCTTCTTCTGATAATTCTTCCATACCTAAAATAGCAATGATATCCTGTAATTCAGAATACTTCTGAAGAATTGCCTGTACCGCACGTGCTGTATTATAATGCTCTTCTCCTACTACATCTGCTTCTAGAATTCGTGAGGTCGACTCCAACGGATCAACCGCCGGATAGATACCTTGCTCTACAATCTTTCTAGACAAAACGGTTGTTGCATCCAAATGTGCAAAAGTAGTTGCAGGGGCTGGGTCAGTCAAGTCATCTGCCGGTACGTAAATTGCCTGTACCGATGTTACAGAACCCTTTTTAGTAGAAGTAATTCTCTCCTGAAGCTCACCAACCTCAGTTGCAAGTGTAGGCTGATATCCTACCGCAGAAGGCATACGGCCAAGCAGTGCAGAAACCTCACTACCAGCCTGGACAAAGCGGAAAATATTATCAATGAATAAAAGTACATCCTGATGCTCTACATCTCTAAAATATTCTGCCATGGTAAGTCCTGTTTCCGCAACTCGCATACGTGCTCCGGGCGGCTCATTCATCTGACCAAATACCAGTGCTGTTTTCTCAATAACACCAGATTCTTTCATTTCATTCCATAAATCATTACCCTCTCTGGAACGCTCTCCTACACCTGTAAATATGGAATATCCACCATGTTCAGTTGCAATGTTGGTAATCAACTCCTGAATCAATACCGTCTTACCTACACCAGCACCACCAAACAGACCAATCTTGCCTCCCTTAGCATAAGGTGCAAGAAGATCAATAACCTTGATACCTGTTTCGAGTATTTCAACAGCAGGACTCTGCTCTTCAAAAGCAGGTGGTTCTCTATGAATCACCCATTTTTCTTCATTTTCCAGACTTTCACCAGAGTCCAGGGTCTGTCCGGTTACATTAAACAATCTGCCTAATATCTTCTTACCAACAGGAACCTTGATACCAGTCCCTGTTGCAATTACTTCCATATCTCGACAAAGCCCATCGCTAGAAGTCAACATAATACAACGCACTACATTTTTACCAATATGCTGTGCAACTTCCATAACACATTTTTTACCATTGTTGTTGACTTCCAATGCGTCCTTGATATAGGGAATATCTGAGCTTTCAAATTCAACATCTACTACAGGCCCTAAAACCTGTACGATTTTACCCTTCTTCATCAACTTTCTTCTTCCTTTTCTGCACCTTTGCACCTGAAATTACCTCTGTGATTTCCTGTGTAATCGCCGCCTGTCGCACTCTATTATACTCTACCGATAAACTCTTAAGCATCTCTGTCGCATTTCCCGTTGCCGCATCCATTGCCATCATTCTATCATTCTGTTCACAAGCATAGGACTTTACTAAAGCACCATAAATATATCCTGTTACATAGTTTGGTACGATGACATTCATAACATCATTCGGCGATGGCAAATATTTTGTCGTATCAGATACCATAATCTTATTTCCACTATTCTGGCTATAAGATGCTTTCGATAACGGTAGTAGCTTCTTTATCTTCGCTTCGTTTTCAACACCATTTATGTCTCTGGTATACACGATATAAACCTCATCCAGCTTTTCTTCGTTATATCTTACAAGAATCTCCTCTGTAATAACTCTAGCTCTGTGAATAGATGGATTCTGTGCTGTATATTGAAAATGACGATGGATTTTGTAGCCTTTTTTCTCAAAATAATGTCTTCCTATCTGTCCAACAATAAACAGTTCTCCTTTCGGATTCTTATCCAGTTCATTCTGTACCACTTTTATTACATTCTGGTTATAAGCTCCGGCAAGACCTTTATCTGCTGTAATAACAATATAACCGATTCTTTTCTGATCGTTTGCCTTGTTGTGTCCAAAATATGAATTCTCAATATCCGGTGCATGACGAATAATTCTTGCAATAGAGCTTTGAATTGCATAAAAGTGTTCCGCAGAATCTTCCATAGTCTTTTTCGCCTTTTTCAGCTTCGATGAGGAAATCATATACATAGCTTTGGTAATTTTCATGGTATCCTGAATGCTGTGCATTCTGTTTTGAATTTCCTTCGCATTTGCCATAATTCTATGCCTTTCTACTGAGCAAGATATGATTTACGCATTTCTTTCACAGTCTTTAGAATTTCTTCTAACAACTCACTTGTTAATTCCTTCTGTTCTTCCAATGCACGAATAATTTCACTGTTATTATCCTTGACATACTGTAGCATATCCATTTGAAACTGCTTCAACTCATTCTGTGGTATTCCCATGAAAAGCTTATTATTGGCTGCACACAGAGAAATAACCTGCTCTGGCATAGAAAGTGGCCTTCCAAGTGGCTGCTTTAAGATTTCCATCAATCCTTTACCATATTCTAACTGTTGCTTTGTTGCATCATCCAGATCAGAACTAAACTGTGTAAAGACTTCCATCTCTCGAAACTGCGCCAAATCAATACGTATACTTCCTGCTGCCTTTTTCATTGCTTTAGTCTGAGCTGCCCCACCAACTCGTGACACAGAAAGTCCAACATTAATAGCCGGTCTCTGACCTGCATTGAATAAAGAGCTTTCCAGATATATCTGACCATCTGTGATTGAAATAACATTAGTCGGGATATAAGCTGATACATCACCTGCCTGCGTTTCAATAATAGGAAGAGCTGTAATAGAACCACCTCCTGCTTCCTGAATAATTCTAGAGGAACGCTCTAATAATCTGGAATGCAGATAGAATACGTCACCCGGATATGCTTCACGTCCCGGAGACCGTTCTAACAACAAGGAAAGTGCTCTATACGCAACCGCATGCTTTGATAAATCATCATATACAATCAATACATCCTTACCCTTATACATAAAATACTCTGCAAGGGAAGTTCCTGAATAAGGCGCAATATACTGCAGGGATGCCGGGTCACTTGCTGTTGCAGAAACGACAATTGAGTATGAAAGTGCCTCATTTACTTCCAATGTGTGTACAAGTTTTGCAACAGTAGATGCTTTCTGACCAATTCCCACATATATACAGACCACATCCTTGCCCTTCTGATTGATAATGGCATCTATTGCGATGCTAGTCTTACCTGTCTGGCGGTCACCAATAATCAATTCTCGCTGACCACGACCAATTGGAAACATGGAGTCAATCGCAAGAATTCCGGTTTCCATTGGAACGGTAACCGATTTTCTGTCAACAATACTTGGTGCTTCATTTTCAATCAATCTGTAATCCGTAGCTGCAATCTCGCCTTTTCCATCAATCGGAGCGCCCAGTGCGTCAACAACTCTTCCAAGGAATGCTTCACCCACAGAAATACCTGCTCTTTTTCCGCTTCGAATAACCTTTGTACCCTCTCTGATTCCAGTTTCGCGGCCAAAAAGAATACATCCTATCTCATTCTTACGAATATCCTGTACCATGCCCTTTACACCGGTATCAAATATAACAATTTCGCCATACATTGCATGATCTATTCCCTGTATGGTAACAATCCCATCACCAATCCAGGTTACTATACCAACCTCATGCTTGCTTTTATCAAAAGCAGATTCTTCAATCTCTGTTTTCAGAATTGTAATGATATCGCTTGTATCTTCTACTACCTTGGCATGTTCCTTCATATGCCGTTCAATCTGCTGTAATCTTCCACGCATACTCCAGTCATATTCTTCATTGCCTGCCTGAACCACAAAGCCACCAAGGAGATTTTTATCCTCCTTTAAGATTACATCCAAATTAGTTGCATTATATTTATTCTTTAAGAAGTCCTTGATTTTATTCAATTGTTCATCTGTTGGCGGAACAGTATAGCAAATCTCCACTTTGAGATTTGGAACCGCTTCTACCTTACGCTGTTCTTCATAGAATGATTCCAAAACCTGTAAAAACAAAGCAAAATCATGATGGTCACACAATAGCTTTAAGAAATCTCGGATATTTACCGGAAAAATCATATCAATCATATGATGTTTTTTCTCAAGTTCAATTGTCGGATTCTCAAAATCTGTTGTAATCTGCGGCAATGCCTCTAATATTTCAGCTGTCCGTTTTGCATCTTCTACGGTTACAGACAGCTTCTTCATTTCTTTTGCATAATCAATTACTGTCTGTGTCATTTTGTTTCACCCATTTCTACTAAAAATTCATCATAGAGCTTCTGGCTGTTTTCTGTGGTTACATTTTCACCAACAACCTTAGTTGCCGCTGCAACAACCAGACTCTCAATCTCACTTTTCATGCTACGTAAAGCCTTTGTCTTTTCCTCGGCAATCACTTCTTCTGCCTTCTGCATTTTTCTTGCAATATCTTCATCCGCAGACTTTATAATACGATCATACTCTACTCTGGCTTTTTCCTTTGCCTCTTGTACAATTTTAGTTGAATCTGCTTTTGTATTTTCAAGATATGTTTCATATTCCTTTTTTAACTCATCTGCCTGTTTTTTTATTTCCTCTGCGTCACCAAACTGTTTCTTTATTGCTTCTTCCCTCTGCACAATAATATTATTTACCGGTTTGAATAAAAACTTCTTCATAAGGAAATAGAGAACCAATAAATTGATAATGGTAAAGACCAGATTAATATCTAATCTAAGCATATATTTCCTCCTGTTTATTTCAACATAATAATAATTAAGATAGCAATTACAAAACCATAAATAGCGGTTGCCTCTGCAAGTGCACAACCAAGTAATAACAACTTAGAAATCTTACCTTCTGCTTCCGGCTGTCTCGCAACCGCCTCTGATGCCTTTCCTGTTGCAATACCGATACCAATACCTGCTCCCAAACCTGTCAAAACTGCAATACCTGCACCAATAGCTATAATTGTTCCCATAATCATTTTCTCCTTTTTTCGTTATTCTACTGCTTCTTTAATGAACAGTGATGTTAAAAATACAAATACATATGCCTGCAGTAATCCGTCAAATATATCAAAGTACAAACTAAACGGAATAGGTAAAAATGCCGGCATAATAATCTTGAGTAGTTCCATGACAACAAACGCGCCAAGAACATTACCAAACAATCGCATACATAATGATAGCGGTTTGATAAAAACTTCCAATATATTGATTGGTGTAACAATAGCAACAGGCTCCGTAAAGCTCTTTGCCCATTTTTTCCAGCCTTTTGCATGGATTCCTGAATACTCAATCAAGACAATACTCATTAAAGCCAATGCAGCTGTAACGTTCATATCCTTTGTTGGTGGTTTCATACCAAATAAACCGATGACATTCGAGAAGCCTATGTATACAATGACTGTTACAAGGTAAGGAACATATTGTGTTCCTTCTTCTCCAATAAATCCCTTAACAAGATTTTGAAGCCATGTAACGCAAAATTCAACGACAACTTGCCTTCTACTCGGATTCTCTACCTTAAGATTTCTAGTCATACATATAGAAAGAATAACTAAAATCGCCATGATGACCCATGTAACTACAACTGACTCAGCAATTGGAATTCCTCCTAAAAGCGGAATCGTAAATGCCGTTTCACAGTTCAATTCTTCCATCAATTCTTTTGCAAGCTCTTCCATCTTCCACTCATCTCCTTTCTTTTATTATCGAACAAACACTGACCATCAACTAATTTTACCAAATTTTGCGCATAAAAAGGGGGCAACTTAAGTGTCCCCCCCCCATAAACGCTTTCTATAAATATGATAACTCCAAATTATTCCTCATTCAAGTTAAGATTTAACTAAGATACAAAATATTTTAGCTTTTTTAGTTTTTTTATATTTTTATTTGTATTGCTTATCAATTATACCCCCGTATACTCTACCCACTATATAAAATAAAATCCTGTTAAGACATATATTCACATGTCTTTCTATATAGCCCCCTCCTCTCTCCAAATACCATTTTTATTATACATAAAAGCGAAGCCTTTTAACATATAGAAAAAGACGAAACCTTTTAAGACTCCGCCTTCTCCTACAAAAACACTATTTTAGTAAAGAATGATTAAATCTGTATAATCAATTCCTGGCATTGCAATTGTACCATTTTCTGCAATTACACATGTTGTCATTAACTCTACCTGATTGTTAGTCAGATTTCTATGGAATACAAATGCTGTCTTACCTGCATTTTCCTTTCCAAGATTAAAAGCAACTGCAAGCTTTGCTCCATAAATTGCTTTCTTTCTTGGATCTAATACGATAGCTTTAAAGTTCTGTCCAAAATCTTTATCTGTTGAAACTAAAATATTCAAATCAAGATCGCCAACAATTTCTGCTAAAGTATTGTTTGTAAAAGCCAATACAATATCCTTACCATAATGGAATCTAAAATCAGCTCTACTTTCAACCATGTTCTTTACAACATCAGCTGGAATTGTCTTTATTGCATTTTCTTCAATCAAAATATCAACAGTAAGAGCACTTGTAGTACCATCTGAAAGAGGTACGTTATTCATTTCAGCTTCATTTACGGCTACATTAATTACATTCTCCCAACCAGAAACAATTGTTCCATCCATCTTAGTATAAGTTGGCTGTAATTCTACTTTTTCTGGTGCAACCTGTACTGCTGATACCTGTTTTTCTTCTGTTTGATTATTCGAAGAATTCTGAGTTGGTGTAACTGTTACGGAAGGTTTCTGTGGCTTAACTACTGGCTTATCTTCTACCGCACTCTTACCAGCCTTCAAAACTACAGTACCACCATCAGCAGCTGCTGGAATTGTAATAGTTACCATTCCATTCTTACCTGCTGTATAAGTATTTCCACTGTATAAATCTGTATATGTAGTTCCTGCATTTAAGGAAATTTCTACATCCTTTGCTTCTGTCTGGTTAACATTGAAACCAACATATAATGCCTGACCTGCATAATTTCTGCTAACTACTAATACACCATTGCTTTCATCGAGTTTTACTGTATTTCTGCTACCCTTAGCAAATACATCTGTGTAATCATTTCTGATATCTAACAGTTTCTTATAATGAACTAACATTTCGTTGTTATCATTTGCATTAGCCCAGTCCATATCATAACGATTTGCCTGAATTGGCCAATTATTTGCACCTGTCTGTCCTAACTCTTCACCATAGTAAATTACTGGCTGTCCTTTTGCAGTAATCTGGAATGTAGCAGCTACCTTCATAAGGTCATATGCCTTATCTTCACTGAAACCTCTTTCATTTACCATACGGAACATCAAACCATCTTCATCATGGCTTCCTAAGAAGCTTCCTACGGTTGCTGTGTTATTAATTCCTGTGTTACGTGCTTCCATAAAGCTTTCAATGCCAGAGAGATTTCCACCCACAAAATCTAATGCCTTATCGTTAAAGTCAAAGTCTAAGATAGAGTCCATCTGACCTGTTCCAAGCTGACCTGCATGTGTTGCATAACCACTTCCTGCATATTCACCAATCATCTTAAATTCAGGATTTACCTTTGTAAGCTCATTCTTGAATGCCTTCCATGTGGTATCATCTGCATGCTTAACTGTATCTACACGATAGTAATCAATATCATACTTTTCTACCCATTCTGTCTGCCATTCTACCAACATATCACTTACTTCTCTGTCTTCTGTTACGAAATCAGGAAGTCCCGAAAGTGAATCCTTCTTATCATCACCCTTAACAGTAGTTGTCGTATCACGAAGCATATTTTTGCCTGGGATAAAGGTATTGTTAAAAGCATCTTCCACACCATAACCACTATGATTTAATACCACGTCTACCATGAGCTTCATTCCACGAGCATGCATTGCATTAATTAATGCACTAAACTCTTCTTCTGTTCCTAAATGCTTATTAAGCTTTGTAAAATCACTTGCCCAATATCCATGATAACCAGAATTATGCTGATTGTCATAGCCATCACACTTGAAGGAATCTTCAATATTCTCTACAATCGGTGTAATCCAAACAGTATTTACGCCTAAATCCTGTAAATAATCAAGCTTTGCTTCTAAACCTGCAAAGTCACCGCCGTGATACATAGAACCCTGCTCTGGAGCATATGTTCCAGTTCCATAAGCATCATTATTTGCACTATTTCCATCAAAGAATCTATCAGTTACAGCAAAATAGATAACTGCTTCATCCCAATCAAAATCTCCATTGTTTTCTCTAGGAATAACTGTTACTTCTACCGATGTTTCATAAATATTTCCATACTGATCTTTTGCGGTAACAGAAATCTCTTTTTCACCTATTGGAATTCTCTGATCTACTGCAATCGTTGCCTCCATTAATGCAGGATCAATTGCAAACTGACTGCTCTGTCCCAAAGCACTTAAATCAGCATATGCTTCAACAATTTCAAGTGTATTGTCTTCATTTCCAATATTAAGAGTTAATACCGCATTCTGATTATAATTAATTGCACTTGGACTCACTGTTGCTTTAAGCTCTGCATCAAATGCTACATACTCATATACAGAATAAGTAACTCCCTCAAACTCACCTGTCAGTGTATTAAACTTATCTAAGACAAGAGTTCCATCTACTTTATATCCATAAAAATGTGTACCTTCTTCAAGCTTACCTGTATAGAAATATCTCTCATTCTCAGCATCATAAGCCATATCATATTCTGTACCATCTAAAACAAGCTTAACCTTTCCTTCCAAAGTAGCTTCTTCATAGTTCTGATATAAAGCATCATCTCTATAATAGAAATTAATCTCATTCTCTGTAACATCTGTTACATATCCAATGTTATACGCACGATTTCCTGTTACACCAACACCCTGCTCAAAAGTAGCCTTTACTATCTTCTGATCAAGTGGAATAGAAATCATATGGTCTCCGCCATCCTTTTCAGCCCAAGGATTCTCAGCTTCACTTCTTCTCATGCAAAAAGAAATGCTTTCCTTGGTATCTACAACAGGAACATAAGCAACCATCTTTCCGCCTACTTCGTTAAACGGAATATTTGTTTCACTACCATATCCTGTATTCCAGCTGTAAATATTCCAGCCTTCATAATCATTTCCAGGTCTGTTATATTCTACAATAATATATCTGTATTCCTTCTCTTTTAAATCTGGAAGCTCTGTATATGCTGTAGCATCTCCATTCACCAGATATAAGGTTGCATTCTTATCCTGTGCACTATTCACAAACTTCTTGTCAGCATCCTGCCAAGACCAATCTGCATACGCTCTTGGAATAATGTAAAGAACTTCATAAGGAACCTTTACTTCTGCCTTTAACCATGTATTTCCATCACTAAGCTCCACTTTTTCATCAAAGTAATAAAGTGTGCCATTTACATTGTCTGACCAAATCCAAAGTGATGCAGCACTTGTGTCCTGATGATTCTCATCTAAATAGTATAGTGTATAAGTAAATACATTTGCCTTTACATTAACATATACATCTGCTGTATAGCTTTCATAAGAAGCAACTACTTTGAAGTATTCATTTGTAAATGTTTTTGGTACTGCAATTTTACCTTCTTCAACCTTAAGTACTTCTTTGTACTGATCTTCTACTGTATAAACAGGTTTTACATCTGTCGCTACACCATTCTCATCATACACCTTTAAGCTTTCAGGTAATGTAACTTCAGAACCTGCTTCTACATCAAGAGTCGCACCCTGCATACCACTTACATAGCAAACATTATTACCATTGCTGTATGCTTCGTTTCTTGGATCAGTAATCCAATTACCATTTACTACAAATTTGTACTCATATTTTCCAGGATCCAATTCTTTTTCAATTGTCCAGAAACCTGTGTTCTTATTGTAAGTAAATGATGTAGCTGTTGCTGACCAGCCATTCATCTCACCTGCTAAGTATACGCTCTTATCTGTTGGGCCATAGTAATTGAATGTTACCACATTACCATTTACAACCGGACTCTTAACAGAAAGGTCATTTTCAGGAAGCTTACCGATAGAGAATGCAGCTTCTTTACAATTGATATCTGCTGTCTGATTTCCATCAACCTCAAACATGTAAGTATAATCACCCTGAGCACTTACTGTTGCTGATAATAAAGCTGAATGATATGCATCTGTTGTCATATCAACACTTGTATACTCTGTTTCATCAGAGAGCTTATATAAAAGATTTACATCTTCCTCTCCCTGTGGATAATAGAAGATTGTTACACTTCCATCATCGTTGACACTTGGATTTCGCAAAATCTGTGAATTTCCACTTCCTCCGATTCTAGGATTCGTTGGATCACCTACCCAGTTATTATTTACCACAATTCCGTATTCATAAGAATCTTCTAACGATAAATCTGCTGTTACACTCCATGCACCAGCTTCATCCTCATCCATGTAAAAATATTTTTGCCAGTTAGAGTCCCAAGAACCTTTTACATACGCAGACGTTACCTCTTCACCAGCTTCTGGATAATAATGGAATGTTACCTTTCCGTTTTCACCAATTGTAGGACACGTTTTGACAACGTCTCCAATTTCAGCTAATACACCTATCTTTTCCTCTTCTATCGTTACGGTCTCTTCTTCTGTAACAGTCTCAACTTCTGTAACAGCCTCTTCCGTTGTTGTCATTTCCTCGGATGTTTCTTCTGTTGTTTTTTCTACTACTTCTTCTGAGCTTACTTCCTCAATTTCTTCTTTATCAACTGTTTTTTCTTCAGTCTCTTCTGATTTTTTTACCTCTACTTCGTCCGCTTCTGATACATCTTCATCAGACTTAGATTCACCGACAGAAGAATTCTCTTCTACTACTTCCTTCTGCTGTTCTTCTGTCGCTTGTTTATTTTCGTCTATATTCTCTTCTGCTTGAACAGAAATAGGACAAGACGAAAATGCCAATGCTGCTGAAAGAATCCATGCCGAAGTCCTACTCACAACACCCTTCACGTTAACTCTTTTCATGATGTTCCTCCTTATATATTGCTTCCTCCCAAAATCGGACATAATTTAATCCGATTTGCAAAAAAAATTTGCTTTTTTTCGCTTTTCCATTATATGCCATCTTTATCCTTTGTTCAATCTGTATATGATTTGAATAATTCACAATATTTTTCTATACACTTTGTGCTTTTTGGCGAATTTTATTTTCCCTCTTGCATAGATTAACATAATCATGTATGCTAGTCTTTTAAGCTACGAAAAAATACGAAAAAATTATTCTGTCAGTGCTCCTTTTTGACAGATATGATGATTTAAAGGAGGAAACAGCTTGGTAACGATTAAAGATATAGCTAATAGACTTGGGATTGCTCCCAGCACTGTTTCAAAAGGACTTAATGACGCCAATGACATCAGTCCTGATTTAAAAAAACAAGTTCTTGATACCGCCATTGAAATGGGGTACGTAACAAAGAAAATGAAAAAAGAGACTAGAAAACGTCTCTGTATCTTTATTGAAAATATGCTCTATGAAAACCCAGAGGACTTTGGATTTGATATCCTGCTTGGTTTTAAACAGGCTGCCATTCGTGACAACTGGGAAGTGCATATCGTCCCTATGACACCCGTTCTTCAATTGAAAGAGCCTTATGACAGATATATGTTAAGAAATCAATACCACGGTGGATTCTTAGTAGGATTTGCCTTAAAAGACCCTTGGATGAAACAATTAGAAAAAACAACCATTCCTACTGTTCTTTTTGATAACTATATAAAGCGGAATCCTAACGTGGCTTATATTGGTACAGACAGTTATGAAGGAATTGATTTGGCCATCGACTATCTACACGAACTCGGCCACACACGTATCGCATTGCTAAATGGTTCCAAAGACTCCATGATTACTGCCAACCGTTATGATGCCTATATCAGCAGTATGCAGAATCACAATTTGGATATCGATGAAGACCTAATTGCTTACGGCTACTATGTAGAAGAAAGTGCTAAGTACCACGTAACAGACTTAATTAATCATGGCGCTACTGCTATAATTTGTGGTAATGATCTCTTGGCCATCGGTGCAATTAAGGAATGTCAAAAGCAAAAAATTCGTATTCCTGAAGATGTAAGCATTATTGGATACGATGATATTCCTGCCGCAGAGACAACGACTCCTGCACTAACCACTATTAAACAGGGTAGACTTGACCTTGGCAAAAATTCTTATGCCGCACTTTACTGGCTCATTGCAAAGGTTCCTATTTCACGTTCTCTTTTAAGACCACAATTGATTATTCGAAATTCAACAGGAACTTCTGTTTTAGGTGGTTCTAAAAGACTTGAGATAACAAATCACTAAACAAACTTAATCCTACAAAATGAAAAAGCTTAAGATGCATTGTTCTTCAATGCATTTAAGCTTTTTTTATTTTACATATAAACTTTTATTCTTCTACCATATTTTGGAGCCACACGCCTTTCTTTACCAAGATAAAGCCTATCACACACTTAATCAAGTCTATACACTGTACCATTACAAACATAGTAATAATCGGAACATTCGTATAATGTGCAAGCCCAAATGCTGCTGGAACACTCACACAACAAATAAACACACTATCGAAGAAAAATGTAATCACTGTTTTTCCGCCAGAACGAAGGGTAAAATACGAAGCATGTAAAAAAGCGTTCATTGGCATCATGATTGCAACAACATAAATCAAGTTCTTCGCAATCTCCTTAACCTCGTCTGTTGTGTTATAAAGCTGTGGAAACAGTGGTGCTATTAAAACCAGAACTCCTCCTACTACAAAACAGCTTGCCACCGAAAATGCAATAAGCTGTGCATCTTCTCTCTTCGCATCTTCCATACGATTTGCGCCGAGATGCTGCCCTATAATAATCGCAACCGTAGAACCTAGCGCAATATAAATTACATTAAACACATTATTAATTGTGTTACTTATGTTTAATGCTGCAACCGTAGCAAGTCCTCTGGTTGAATAATTCTGCGTCAAAAGAGTCATCCCTACAGACCACAAGAACTCATTTATCATTAACGGCATACCTTTCACAATTATCTGCTTTACCAGCGGAAGCGGAATATTTAAGCTCTTGTATGCACCATCTATAAACCTTGCCTTTTCTTTATGGGTATGTGTCCAGATAATTACTATCGCACACTCTACAAATCGAGAAAATACGGTAGCAATTGCTGCACCCACAACTCCCATGGCCGGTACTCCGAAATGACCAAAAATCAATACATAATTCAAACACAAGTTGATAAACACTGCCGCAATTCCTGCTTTCATCGGAAGGACGGTCTCACCGGTCTCTCGAAGCGTACTTGTATATGCCGAATTTATTGCAAATGGTACTAATCCAATCAACATCACCTTAAGATAATCAATTCCATAACGCAATGTTTCCTCTGCATTACCTGTTTCACTTCCTTCATGCAAAAACATATCAATCAGCGGCTTATCAAAGCCTGTTAATACAACAAGTCCAATCACTGCAATAAGTATACAGGTAATTATCTTAAAACGAAAAGTCTGTCTTACACCCTCATGACTACCTTTTCCATAATACTGTGCAGAAAAAATTCCAGCTCCTGATATCCCCCCAAATATACTTAGATTAAAAACAAAAAACAGCTGGTTCACAATGGATACACCAGACATTTGATCTGTACCAACCTGCCCTACCATAATATTATCCAAAAGTCCGACAAAGTTCGTAATACCATTTTGTAAAATGATAGGAATCGCAATAAATAAAACTTTTTTATAGAATTCTTTTGTACCTACAAGATTCTTTAGATTCATCACCGTTCTCCTCTATTTTAGTTTAATAAATCCAGGTTTACATATGTACGAAAAGAGCGACTATTTATATAGCCGCTCTTCTATTATCCTTTATTTATTCTGTAAATGCAAGTTCATTTTCTGCACTTAGAAGCCCATTTTCTTATAAATATCAAAGCAATCAAAGGTCGCAAAATAATCCTTTGGTTTTTCTGCTCTTCTGATAAGCTGTACACTTCCATCCTCTTTTAATAAAAGCTCTGCAGACTTTAACTTACCATTGTAATTATAGCCCATAGCAAATCCGTGCGCACCTGTATCATGAATTACAAGATAATCTCCCTTATCAATCTTTGGAAGCTGTCTGTCGATTGCGAACTTATCGTTGTTTTCACAAAGAGATCCTGTAATATCATAAGTCTGATCACATGGCTCATTTTCCTTACCAAGAACTGTAATATGATGATAAGCACCATACATAGCAGGTCTCATTAAGTTTACAGCACATGCATCTACTCCAATGTATTCTTTGTGAGTGTGCTTCTCATGAATAGCTTTCGTTACAAGGTGACCATATGGAGCCATCATAAAACGACCAAGCTCTGTGTAAATTGCAACATCACCCATTCCTGCTGGAACAAGAACCTCTTCGTATACCTTTCTTACACCTTCACCAATAACACGAATATCATTTGGTGTCTGCTCTGGTCTATAAGGAACGCCAATACCACCTGACAAGTTAATAAAAGTAATATTCGCACCTGTTTCTTCTTTTAACTTAACCGCAACCTCAAATAAAGTCTTTGCAAGAGTTGGATAATACTCATTTGTTACTGTATTACTTGCAAGAAAGGAATGAATACCGAAGTTCTTTACTCCTTTTTCCTTCATAATCTTGAAGCCTTCAAATAACTGCTCTGTCGTAAAACCATACTTCGCATCACCCGGATTATCCATAATATCTGTGCTAATCTTAAATACTCCACCTGGATTGTAACGACAGGAAAGTGTCTCCGGAAGCTTACCAATGGTCTTCTCTAAAAACTCAATATGAGTAAAATCATCCAAGTTAATTGTTGCACCAATCTTTGCAGCATATTCATACTCTTCTGCTGGTGTATCATTAGAAGAAAACATAATGTCCTCTCCTTTTACGCCCATTGCTTCGCTAAGCATAAGCTCTGTCATAGATGAACAGTCACAACCGCATCCATAATCACGCAAAATATCTATCAAAAATGGGTTTGGAGTTGCTTTTACTGCAAAAAACTCCTTATATCCCTTATTCCATGCAAAAGCTTCCGTTAATGCCTGTGCATTCTCACGAATTCCCTTTTCATCATAAATATGAAAAGGTGTTGGATATGTTTTTACGATTTCTTCTATTTGTTCTTTGGTTACAAATGGTTTCTTACTCATTTCGTACTTTTCCTCGTATAATATCTTTCTTATTTATTCCCAATATGATAGGCTTAGTAAATACTATTTGGTACCTTCATAGTTTACAGTTACATCCCATCATACTATATCATCTTTTCTGTTTTCCCATAGTGTTTTGCAATTCAATAAGCTTAATTTCATTTTTCATGGATTCCTTAAATACATTGACAAAATTCTTCTGACCACAGTACAAACAAGTATCTGTTGTTCCTCCACTCATATCTCCTGTAAGAACATGTTCTGAATCTACAATCAAACGTATTTGAGGTTCTTTCTTATCCGTAAGATACGTAATCGCTCCTGGAAAATCAACCTCTTCACTCACAATGAGAACAACTTTTTTCCCATTTTCTATCAAACTTTCTATATCTTTCCTACATTTCTCAAGAAATTCAACAGGCATAGATACATAGATTCTATACTGCACATTTGCAAGCATATAGTGAATCTTATCCATGATATGCTTATGATTGGAAATAGTGATATAACCTTCACAGTCTGCATTGTTTTTCGGCATATCGCGAACCAGCTCATCCTTGGTTTTCTGCAAATGACGAATCTTGTTAGTGCAAAATTCCTCTATATTAACGGCCGTATATTTATTGGTACTACCTTCTAACAGATAGGCGGCACCTTCTTCTACTAGACTTGCCAATGCATTGTACACATTAGAACGCGAAATACCTGTTATCTTCGATGTCTCGTAACCAGAAAGTTCTTGGTTCGCAGCCAAACACAGGTAAATCATAGCCTCCTGCCTCGTCAACCCAAAAAGCATAAGCTTATTAATTAAAGCAGCTTCTTCCATAGGCTCCTCCATCTGTCTACAAACATAATAATTAAAGCATATGTGCTCTCAGTTCCTCTCCACTCTGCTTGCAAAGATATGCAGGTGCTACATCAAATACTGTCTTACAGCCCTTCTGTCCTTCCTTGTTCATACGGTATGCTGCTCTTGCATAAGCTACCAGAACACTTGCTGTAAATTCCGGGTTAGAATCTAATTTTAAGCTATATTCAATAATGTGCTGATTTTCTCCATTCCATCCAGTCTTTCCACTACGAATAACAAAGCCACCATGTGGAATACCACTGTGATTCTTATTCAACTCTTCCTGTGAAATAAAGTTTACAGTTGTATCATAATCAGCAAAATAATTTGGCATTTCTTTAATTTCTTTTTCAATTCTTGCAAGATCAGCGCCTTCCTTAGCTACAACAAAACATTCTCTTGTATGCTTCTGTCTTGTAGTAAGCTCTGGAGCGCTTCCGCTTCTAACTTGTTCTAATGCTTCCGGTACAGGGATGGTATACTGCTTTGCATCTGCTACACCATCAATTCTTCGAATTGCATCAGAGTGTCCCTGGCTTACTCCCTTCCCCCAGAAAGTATAGTCTTGTCCATCTGATAAAATAGCACTTGCATATACACGATTTAAAGAGAACATTCCAGGATCCCAACCTACAGAAATGATACCAACTTTTCCTGATTCCTGTGCTGTCTTATCTACATTTGCAAAATGCTCCGGAATTCTTGCATGTGTATCAAAGCTATCGATTACATTAAAATATTTTGCATATTCCGGTGTCTGAACTGGAAGATCTGTTGCACTACCACCACAAATAACCAATACATCAATCTCATCCTTTTTCGCTAACATATCATCAATGTGATAAACTCCCGCTGTTTCTGTTAAAATATTTACTGTTTCCGGGCTACGACGTGTAAAAACAGCAACCAATTCCATATCATCATTCTGCTTAACTGCACACTCTACGCCACGTCCAAGATTACCATATCCTAAAATTCCAATTCTAATGCTCATATCTTAATTCCTTTCCTTTTAATAAAAATACTATACAATTTTACGCTTTACATTAGTAGTACTGTTTGATACTACTATAGTATTATTCTCTTATCTTGTCAAGAAAGAACAACCATAGTTTATGAAATTTCTATTTCTTCTGCATAGTTTTAACGTCCTCCTAAAAGCAAAAAACCACTTACCCAAAGATAAGTGGTCGAAACAACCATAAAATTATTCCTCTGAAAACTTATTCCAACACCCTAATCTCCGGGTAAAATGTAAATGCTGCCTTCCCTATAATTTCATCTTTTTCTACGAAACTATTCTGCCAATAACGAGAATCCCATGAATTATTACGATTATCTCCCAGCATAAAATAGCAATCCTTTGGCACTTCAAATGGAGCAAAATCATATTCTATACGTTCTGTCGTAAAATCATTCTCCATCTTTACTCCATTAATATAGACATACCCATCTATCCCTTCGATAGTTTCTCCAGGCAATCCCATTACACGCTTTAAATACAAAGTTTCTCCATCATCCGGATAATAGAAAGCAACAATGTCTCCCCTCTGCGGTTCTTCTGCTATGTACGCCAAGCGATTAATCATAATTCTATCGCCCGTCATCACCGTTTCTTCCATGGAACCAGAAGGTACCAAGGCACTCGCTACCACATTTTCCTTCAAAAACATAGCAGCCAAAACTGCTAAAAATATAATTTTAGAATAATCCAATACCTCTAATAAAATTCTCTTCAATAACGTTCTTTCTCTCATTCATCCTTCCCCCTTATCTGACTCATCCGTTATCCAAAGACAATAAAATCCATTAGATATTCTCGATCTGCCAATCAATTGGATCAATGCCATTCGCCTGTAAAAATTCGTTTGCCTGACTAAAATGTTTACAACCAAAGAATCCTCTGTACGCAGACAACGGACTTGGATGAGGCGCTCTCAAAATCAAATGTTTTGGATTCGTCAACATCGGTATTTTACTCTGCGCTGGTCTTCCCCACAACAGATATACTACCGGTCTGTCCTGTGCGTTTACTGCCTGAATAATAGCATCTGTAAACTTCTCCCATCCTTTTCCCTGATGTGAATTGGCCTGATGTTCTCTTACTGTAAGAACGGTATTTAACAATAAAACACCTTGGTCTGCCCATTTTTTCAAATAACCATTATTCGGAATATAGCAACCCAAATCACTATTCAGCTCTTTGTAAATATTCTGCAAAGATGGTGGTAAATCCGGCTGACTTGGCAATACTGAAAAGCTTAATCCATGTGCCTGATTTACATTATGATATGGGTCCTGCCCCAATAGCAATACCTTCACCTTACTCAATGGGGTAAAATGCATCGCATTAAAAATATCATCTGCCGGGGGATATACCACTAATTTGCTATACTCTTCCTTTACAAACTGATATAACTCTTTATAATAATCTTTCTTAAACTCACTATTGATTGCCTCTAACCAATCATTTGAAAGCTGTGCCATTTCCAATACCTCACATATTCATTATCATGCTGTCTTTACAACTATTCCAAATCTTCTCAATATATGGGAAAATCCCTCAAAAAAACTTTTCGATGGGATTTTCTCTTACCAATTCATTCACTTCTCTATAATCTAACAGATACTCCTCTTTCTCTTAGATACTGCTTTACTTCCTTAATTTCAAGCTCCTTAAAATGGAACAATGAAGCCGCAAGCGCTGCATCTGCTTTTCCTGCATCTAATGCATCATAAAAATGCTCTAAAGTACCAGCTCCGCCTGATGCAATAACCGGAACAGAAACATTTTCAGAAATCATTCTAGTAAGTTCAATATCGTAACCATTCTTTGTTCCATCACAGTCCATACTAGTTAAAAGAATCTCACCTGCACCAAGCTTATCTGCTTTCATTGCCCATTCAACTGCATCGATTCCCATATCTACACGACCGCCATTTTTGAAGATATTCCAGCCTGACCCATCTGCTCTACGCTTTGCATCAATCGCCACTACTACACACTGACTACCAAACTTATCAGCCGCCTCGCTAATCAAATTCGGATTCATAATTGCTGCACTGTTAACGGCAACCTTATCTGCACCTTCACGCAATACCGCTTTAAAATCTTCAACGGTTCTAATGCCACCACCAACAGTAAAAGGTATAAATACCTTTTCTGCAACTTTACGAACCATGTCAACAACCGTTCTTCTATTATCCGAAGATGCTGTAATGTCAAGAAAAACCACCTCATCTGCGCCAGCTTTATCATATGCTGCCGCAACTGCAACAGGATCACCTGCATCAATCAAATTTACAAAATTAACACCCTTTACTACTCGTCCATTATTTACATCCAAACATGGAATAATTCTCTTTGTATGCATATTCTGCCTCCTCTATAATGCAATAAAATTCTCGATAATCTTCAAACCAACTTCTGAACTCTTTTCAGGATGGAACTGACACGCAAAAACATTATCTTTTTCTACTGCTGCATGAATAAGAGTCGCATACTCTGTTGTTGCAACGACAATCTCTGGTTCCTCTGCCTGTAAATAGTAGGAGTGAACAAAATATACATATGAATCTTCTTCTAATCCTGCAAATAATCTTCCTTTATTTGGAAATTTCAAAGAATTCCATCCAATCTGCGGAACCTTTAATCCCTGATAATCAGGAATCTTTGTAATCTTACCTTTTAAAAGACCAAGGCCTTTTACTCCTACGCACTCTTCACTACATTCAAATAAAAGCTGCAAACCAAGACAAATTCCAAGAAATGGAGTCCCTTTATTTACGACCTCATGAATTACTTCTTCAAGTCCATAATTTCTAATTTTTTTCATTGCATCTCCAAAAGCACCTACTCCCGGAAGAATCACTTTATCAGCTGCAAGAATTTCATCTCTATCCCTTGTAATCACAACCTGTTCACCTAATGAAAGAATTGCCTTTTCGACGCTCTTAATATTACCAGCATCATAATCAATTATTGCTATCATGTACCTTTACTCCTTATTTTTCATGTTTTTCCTTTATATTTTCAACAATTTGTTAGTTACATTTCGTTCCTCTTTCTAGCATATTGTTACATATCATTTATGCAACTAATTTGTAAATAATTGGTACGTTTTTATCAACTGCTTACTATTTGTCATTTGTTTCCCTCCATAAAAAAAGAAAGTGCCCCAAATGCATATAAAGAATCATACCATTTTTGAAGCACTTTGTCGATTTATATTTGCCCTGATTGGATTAAATGATTGGATTAAAAAATCTTCTCTGCTACAAAACTAAAAAGCGCACCTTCAGACATGTAATATTGTCCGTTGGTGCTTCAGTGGTTCCAGCCCTTCCATACATCCGGCTGATATCCGAGTGTTGATTGCTTTCCATTTCTAACTACCGGTTCTTTGATTACCTGTGGATTCTCAAGTACTTTTTCCAATTTATCTTCATCTGCAATATACTTAATAATAGCAAGTGTATCTTGATCCTTGCCATCCCAATTAATCATATTCTCAAGACCACCATTAGCCTGTGCAACAGAATTAAACTCTCCCTTGCTCATGCCCTTTTCTTTCATATCAATAAACTGATACTTAATGCCTCGTTCCTTGAAAAAACGCTCCGCTTTCTTCGTATCATTACATTTCTTTGTTCCAAAAATCTGTATATTCATCTACAAACGCTCCCTTACTTGCATATTATCTTACAGTTCTTTCCGATTATTTAAAAAAGCCTTGTTACAAAACAAGACCTAATAAAATAACTTTTATATACACATTGTATTCCTTCAAAACCGAACACACAAATCTTTATCAAACATTTTACTTCCGTTCTAAACAATTCTTCATTTACCTTCCAGGATAAGCCCTCGACCTATTAGTGACATTCAGCTTAATGCATTACTGCACTTACACCCATGTCCTATCTACCTCGTAGTCTTCAAGGGGTCTTACTTGCTCGAAGCAAGGGATATCTCATCTTGAGGGGGGCTTCACGCTTAGATGCCTTCAGCGTTTATCCCTGCCGGACTTGGCTACCCTGCCATGG
>JAXJRB010000185.1:0-2048 GCA_036310845.1 Lachnospiraceae bacterium
ATGGATGAGCGTTATTACAGTGATCATATAAACAGTGGAATGACAGCTTTTCCAAACGTGAATATTCTTACAGGAATTAAAAATGTTTGAGATTAGTGCATATAAAAATGGCCGATGTTGAACTCAAAGAAAAGTGGCGGTTATTGTAGTTAGAGTAGTTGAAAAATATTTTAAAGGATAAAAAAATGGCAGTTTACAAAGAAATTGAAAGTGCAGTAATTCATGCAGGAATCTATGGCGATAAGTATACAAGAGCAGTGAATGTTCCAATTTATCAGACTTCAACTTTTGAGCAGACAGGTATTCAGGAGAATCCTCAGTGGGTAAATAACAGTTTAATTAAATATATAAATAGTTTATAATATCTAAATAATTATTTTTAGATTTAGACTTATGAATAAGATTATTTCAATAGGACAAGCAGCAAAATTATTAGGTGTTCATGTTCAGACGTTAAGAAATTGGGAAAAGTCAGGTAAATTAAAACCTGACAGTATTTCTCCTGGTGGTACAAGACGATACAACCTTGAACATATTCTTCAATTATCTGGAAAAGAAATACCAGTTCAAAGTGATAACAGATATACAGTCGCTTATGCTAGAGTAAGCAGTCACGATCAGAAAGATGATTTAAAAAGACAGGCTCAGGTTCTTGAATTATACTGTGCTGAGCATGGATATCAGTTTGAAATGATAACTGATCTAGGATCAGGAATGAATTATTATAAGAAGGGGCTGACATCTTTAATCAATAAGATTTTAAATAATGAAGTGAAAAGACTGGTATTGACGCACAAGGATAGATTACTAAGATTTGGAGCAGAGCTTATATTCTCAATTTGCGAAGCTAAAGGTGTAGAGGTGGTTATTATTAATCGAGGAGAAGATAAGCCAAGTTTTGAAGAGGATTTAGCAAAAGATGTTCTTGAAATCATAACAGTATTTTCAGCAAGATTGTACGGAAGCGGAAGTAAAAAGAATAAGAAATTATTAGATAGATTAAAAGAAGCAGCAGAAACTGACAGGTAAAAGGAAGAATGATTGTAGGACAGGTTATTGAGCTAAGAGCAAACAATAAGTTTATTACTTATTGTCGAAAGGCTTTTGGAGTCAGAAGATTTGCCTACAACTGGTGTGTAGAAAAGTTTAAAAAAGATCATGCAGCACACTGTGCAGCGATGAGTAAATATAATAAAGAATTATCAGAATATAAAAAATCACCACTCCAATTTACACAGGAACCAGAGAAACCAAAACTACCTACATGGCAGGACTACAAGAAAGAGTTTAATGCAATCCGTAAGGAAAAATATCCTTTTACATACGAGGTAACAAAATATGCCTCACAGCAGAGTTTCATTAATTTTGGACAAGCAGTATCAAAATACTTTAGTAATGTAAAAAATAAGAAGAACAGCAAAAGGAAGGTCGGTTTTCCTGCATTTCAAAAGAAAAGCTATCATCGAGGCAGTTTCTACATTGGAGGAGACCAAGTAAAAATTGTTATAGGGAAAACATGCTCAAAGAAGTTAGAAAATCACAGTAATAAACAGTATTTGAATATACCAAACTTCGGATACGTACAGCTGAAAGAAAAACTCAGATTCAATGGACACATCAACAGTGTAACAATCTCCCAGAGAGCGGACCGAATTTTTGCATCATTCAGTGTAGAAATATCTGAAGAAGAATATCAAAGAACACATAAGGCAGCAGTGCAAAATAATACTGCAGTTGGTATTGATTTAGGAATAAAATCCGCACTGATGTTATCAGATAGAATCAGTATTGACGCACCAAAACCATTAAGGAAAAAGCTTAGAAAACTTGCAAAATTACAAAGACAGCTTAATCGAAAGAATCACCCAAGAACCAAAGGTGATAAGACGAAGGTGTCTTGTAATTATATAAAGCAATCTAGAAAAGTAAGTAAGCTATATTGTTCTATCACCAATATACGAAATGATTTTACTCAAAAGATAACAACAATTCTGGCTAATCACTATGAATACATCTGTATGGAAAATCTAAACGTAAAAGGGATGATG
>JAXJRB010000186.1:0-3318 GCA_036310845.1 Lachnospiraceae bacterium
CATGACAAACTCAGCCATGGGGCTGCGGCAGATATTGCCATGGCAGATGAAAAGAACTTTAATCATAGATTTTCTCCTATCTCGAAATGCCAAGATATGCCCATTTTTGCTAGGTTTTATCGCATTTTCCGGCATTTATACTTCATTATTTATTTACTACACTTTTTGTCATAAAGTGGCATATCGTAGTACATTGTTGCCTTGTGTAGTAGTAAAATCGTAGTCAAACTAGGGGGTTCAAACTACTCCGTTTTTTGCCCTCTAGGGGGTTCACTTTTGTCAAACTTCCTATAAGGGGGTTCATCGTTAAAAAGTGATTTTACACAGTTTAAATTATAGCATAGTAACCACTATTTTTCCATCATAAAAGCAGCCGACCGGATGAACCAATCGACTGCTTGTGTTTTATTTATAATATGGCGAAAACTGAAATTGAACAAAATCGCTGCGCGATGGCCTGCCAAGGCTGTGGCGCAGTTTTTCTACTTTTTCTAAAATAGGCAGTGACAGGATTGTCCCAAGATAGTATTGTTAAAGCACGACCTAAAAACAAACTTCAAACACGGGCTTAGTCCCAGCAACTGCCTATGAAAAGAATATCATCTTTAGGCTGCTTTCACAAGCAGTTTTATTTTGCAAATGCGCCTCCATGATAGGTAGTTACTGTTATTATTACTACTTTTATTTCATGGAGGTTTTTTATGTACGAATCATATATTAATAAAATCGAAGATGTCGGAAAGCTTAGAAATCTTAAGCCTAAAACTATTACTCTTTACCAGAAAAATGTTTCTCGTTTTTTGAATTACATCAAAAAAAATCCCGAAGAACTGACTTGCGAAGATGCCAGAAATTATCTTCTCCATTTACAAGGCAAAGGAGACAAAGCTTCTACACTTAACAATAACAATGGTTCGCTTGTATTTTTTTATAAACGTGTCTTAGGTAAGCTATGGGATGATAACTTAGTACCTCGAGCCATTAACGATTATGCTGTTCCGGAAGTTCTTTCTTTTCATGATGTTGAGAAACTTTTAAATGCAACGGAAGATTTAAAATACAAAGCTATTTTTGCAATCATGTATTCCTCCGGCTTACGCATTTCAGAAGTATTACATTTGCACTATGAAGATATTTCAAGAAAAAATATGCAGATTTATATACGAGACTCTAAAACTCATACAGCTCGTTATGCACTATTGTCCAAGAGAGCTCTCGATATTCTTACTGAATATTGGTTCACTTGTGGAAGACCTACCGGAATTCTTTTTCCCAACAAGTGGACTGGTGAATATCTCACAACTTCCGGTCCAAGACTTGTTTTCAAAAAGTCTTTAAAGATTGCCGGCCTTCCTCACAGTATACGCATGCATTCTCTGCGACACAGCTATGCAACTCATCTTTTGGAAGATGGTGTTGATATAAGATATATTCAAACCTTGTTAGGACATCGTTCCCCTAAGTCCACTGAAATCTATCTTCATGTTAGCAACAAGGCATTATTAGGTGTTCAGAGCCCTTTTGATAAGAGAGCTGGTGAAATAAATGGTTAATCCTACAGTACAGGATATATTTCACCGGTTTTATCCACTCTATTTAGAGCAGTATTCTCCTTCTCCTCAGCAAGCAAAGGTGGCTCATTGTATTATCAATTGCAAAACCGGAGCTTATGGTGTTAACGTACAATTCTGTGAAGACTGTGGACATCCACAGATTCACTATAATTCCTGTCGTAACAGATGCTGTCCCATGTGCCAGGCGCTCCCAAAAGAAAAATGGATGGATAAACGTCGTGAAGATGTTCTCGAAGCTCCTTACTTCCATGTGGTATTTACAGTCCCACAGGAATTAAACTCTTTAATCTACAGCAACCAGCAACTTCTGTATGATGCACTGTATCATTCTGTTTCTGCAACTATCAATGAGTTAACAGCCGATACAAAGCATCTCGGTGCAAGGGTGGGATATATTTGTGTGTTACACACCTGGGGATCCGAAATGAATTATCATCCTCATATTCATGTTATCCTGCTTGGCGGTGGCCTGACTGCTAAAAATCAGTGGCGTGATAAAGGTGAAGAATTCTTCCTTCCGGTAAAGATTTTGTCAAAGCTGTTTCGTGGTAAATATATGGATGAGCTCAAACGCTTGTGGAATGAGAAGAAGCTTCAGTTTCATGGAAGTAGTGAAAAATATCGCAATCATTATGCTTTCAAAGAATTGCTGAATACCTGTTATGAAAAAGACTGGATTCCTCATTGCAAGAAAACCTTCAATGGTGCACAGTCTGTCATTAATTATCTCGGTAAGTATACACATAGAATTGCCATCAGCAATCATCGTATCATTCGCATGGACGAAAATACTGTTACTTACTATGTGAAGGATTATCGTGAAGAAGGCAAATGGAAAGAATATACCATTTCCGGAATTGAATTTATCCGCAGGTTTCTTATGCATGTGCCACCAAAGCGCTTTGTAAGAATCAGACACTACGGATTACTATGTACACGAAGTAAGACTCAGCATCTGACATTATGTCGGAATCTCCTTGGCTGTAAGCAGTATCTGTCAAGGCTAAAAGATATGGAAGCACCACAGATGCTGGAAACACTCTATGGTATCAAGGTTACTGTCTGTAAATGCTGTGGTGGTCATCTGGGGAAACCACAACAACGAATACCTCTTCGAATTTAAAAATAGATTTTATACTTTTGCAAAAACCTCTTTAATGAGGTCTATTTGTCGTGCCATGATTTTACGAAATCAATTTGTAACACAACTATCATAACCAGAACTTCTTCTCATTATGATAAAAGAGTAAGGATTGAAAGTCCATACATATCGGCTACACGGACGCTTACTTTGTTCACTTTGGCAAAATCAAACGCGGCGCAAACGAAAGGGCAGTTTTTCTATATTTAAAGACTGCTTTTTCGTTTACGCCGCTATTGATTGTAGCCTAAAGAAAGTTACCGAAGAAGATTACCATTGAAATCTATCTCGTAATAATTGTCCTCAAAGTCATACAGGCATATGGTATTATTTCGTATCTCAAATGATTCTTTACTGGTAACAGCGACAAAAATATCTTTTCCTGAAAAAGACCATTTTTTGACAAAGTTTAGGTCTAACATAGTG
The DNA here is from genome assembly GCA_036310845.1 of Lachnospiraceae bacterium. Taxonomy (GTDB): domain Bacteria; phylum Bacillota; class Clostridia; order Lachnospirales; family Lachnospiraceae; genus COE1. The sequence continues at coordinate 3,142 of JAXJRB010000186.1, forward strand.
ATTTCTATTTCCCCATACACAATATAACCAGTTTCAATCTTGTATATCGCAAAATTACAACCATAGCAATCGAATTCAATGTGACGAATTATAGCTCCATCTGTAATACTAATTTGTGTAATTGTCTTGTCCTGTAAAATAGTCAATATTTCATCGTCGAGAACAGCACAATTATAG
>JAXJRB010000187.1:0-3890 GCA_036310845.1 Lachnospiraceae bacterium
AAAGTATACCCACTGGCGAAGCCAAAGATATATGTTAAGTTGTTCTAGAAATGAATGTTATTATGAGGAGCCGTATGCGGGAAAGCCGCACGTACGGTTCTGCGAGGGGCTAGTGTCGTGAGGCATTAGTCTACTCGACTGTAGGGATGACGACTAAATTGCTGTTTAGTATCCACCACGAACTAATGAATTTATTAACAAATTGAATATATAATTGATGATAGAAAGGCATTTAGGTTATTTCCTAGGTGCTTTTTTGTTGTAAAAAATGAAAAGAAAGGAAGAACAACAATGATTCAAAATGAAACAAAGTCACCAGAAATCTTGAAAGCAGAAAGACAAGTCGAGCAAGCAAAAGCAAGACTTGCAGAAGCCAAAAGAAAGGAGTCAGCAAAGAAAAGGTCAGATGAAAACAAGCATAAGTACATGATGGGGGGAATTGTTCATAAGTATTTTCCAGAGTGTTATGGATTTGATGAGCATGAATTAAATCGAATTCTTGCAGCTGCAATCAAGTCAGAGCAATGCCAGAGAATTATTGAAATCGTTAAGAGAGAAAGTGCAGGAAATGCAGGAAATGAAACGCATATTTCACAAAATTATGGGACAAATCAAAGTGATTAGAGAAAGTGCCAACCAGTGCACATCCTTTCACCGAGATTTTCTCGGTGCGCACAGATATACCACCGAGGGTGGTATGTGCGCTCTTCGAGGACCATTGCATGGAGCAGGATGTCTGACGGTGTCAGCCATAAGGGGAAATAATCTTTCCCCTTCGCTTCGCTACCCTTTTATGTACTTTGCGTCTGATGAAGGTCTAAAGAGCAGACCTTCATCAACCACAAAGTCTTTTCTTAATCGCAATCCTTTACAGAAAGTGAGGTGGTTGATTGGCAATTAAGAATATCAGTACAAGAGCACAGATTTGTGGCAGGAGTGCAAAGTGTCATGGTGGTCATTCAGCTGTAGAACAATCATCCTATATCAGCAGGGAGAAAATGTATAATGAATATGATGGGAAAACATATTATCCAAAGTATAGTGAAGACTTGGTACATACCGAGGTTATGCTACCAGAGAATGCACCAAAGGAATACGAAGACGCTAGCATACTATGGAATTCAGTAGAAATGATAGAAAAGAGTTCTGACGCACAGCTTGCTAGAACCTATAAAGTGGAATTGCCGAATGAATGGAGTTATGAACTTGCAACAGAAGTCATGAGGGATTATGTGAAAAGAAACTTTGTTGATTTGGGTATGTGTGCCCAGTTTGCTATTCATGATTCTGAAAATGAAAAAACAGGGCAGAGAAATCTGCATTGTCATATCTTGCTTACCATGAGAAGCATTGATGAAAATGGAAAATGGATGGCAAAACAGAAAAAGGTTTATTTAACTGACGAAAACGGAGAACGAATTCCTATCATAGACAAAAAGACTGGAGTGCAGAAAGTAGATAAGCAGAATCGAAAACAATGGAAATGCAAAACGATAGATACGAATGATTGGAACAGTAGGGAGAATGCGAAAAAATGGCGAAAGGATATTACTGATACAATCAATTCTGTTAATCAGAAAATGGGTATGACAGAGAACTTCTGGGAATATCGTTCTTTCAAAGAGCAGGGACTTGATATTATTCCAGAGATTCACTTGGGAGAGAAAGCAAGTGCATTGGAAAAAGCAGGCATTCAATCCATACGTGGAAATATCAACAGAGAGATTAGAAAACAGAATGCAATTATTCTGCAAGCAAAAGCAACCTACACACAAGCAAAGAAATCTCTTGCCAGTGCCAAGATGTTTTCTGCCATGGCAATGAAAAAGGTTAAGAATGAAATCATTGATATGATTCAAGAGGTTGCAAAGAGAAACCATGACAGATTGAAATTGCCAGTGTTAGGAACAAAATATCTGCGACAAGTAACCGATAGAGCAACATTACAGAGCAGGGAGAAAATGGAACAGTTTGTGCATGAACATGAACTTACATCATTTGATACTTTGAAAGAATTCAAGATAACTAACGAGCAGAAGTACAACGAAATGCAGTCCAAAAGGGAATATGTATCTGACAGAATGCAGTACTTAGAAGCATTGCTTTATTTGTATGAATCCTATGAGCCATTTATCAAGTATCATAAGGAACAATGGGAACTAAAAGGATTTGCTAGAAAAGCGTATGAAAGAAAGCATATCTATGAATTGGAATCTTATGATTTATACAGATATAAAATTAAGCAAAGTATTGTTGAGCCAGATAAGAAGATTACCCCGAAAGCATGGAAAAAGGAACTTATTCAACTGGAAAAGAAACTTGATGAAATCAGAGAACCATTTGGAGAAGTAATCGTTAATCTATCCAGTATCGAACTACTGGAATACAACAAAAAGGAACTTGGAAGAATGATGGAAAATGAGAAACACCAGAAAGAATTATCCATCAATCAATCCAGAAAGAAAACTGAACAGTCATTGTAATTATTGGGTGGAGTGCAATCCAGATATTGCCCCACCTTTTTTAGTGGAGGAAAACAGAATGAACGAAGAAAAAATGATAACAGAACAGAGAATTGCTAGAAAAATCGGTGGAATTACATACCTTGTTGGGGTTCATTTCAACGAAGGAGCAACAGAAACAGTAGGCGAAAAGCTGAAAAGAATGATGAAAACCGAGTGTGAAGGAGCGAAAAGTGTATAAGAAGACCTTGACAAGTGGTTGCAGGCAAAACGGCAAAGTCAATCCTTATTTCTTGCGGTGCGCGTCTTGCCCCTTTTGATATAGAGGAACTCCGGGAACTCATGTCCTATGATGAATTGGAACTTGATACATTGGGCGACAGGAAAACCGCGCTTTTCCTCATAATGAGCGATACCGACGACACCTTTAATTTTGTTATCGCTATTCTGCAATCGCAGCTTTTCAATTTGCTTTGTGATAAAGCGGACGACGAATACAACGGCAAATTGCCTATTCATGTCCGGTTTTTGCTTGATGAATTTGCCAACATCGGGCAGATACCCCGCTTTGATAAGTTAATTGCGACCATTCGCAGCAGGGAAATGTCCGCTTCTATCATTCTGCAATCGCAGAGCCAACTAAAAGCCATTTACAAGGACGCGGCAGAAATCATACTTGATAATGCCGACAGCACCTTGTTTTTGGGAGGACGTGGGAAAAATGCAAAGGATATTTCGGATAACTTGGGACGGGAAACAATCGACAGTTTCAATACTTCCGAAAATCGCGGCACGCAGGTTTCTCATGGACTTACTTATCAAAAATTAGGAAAGGAGCTGATGACACAGGACGAAATAGCAGTTATGGACGGTGGGAAATGTATTTTGCAGCTACGCGGTGTGCGTCCCTTTTTAAGCGACAAATACGACATCACGAAACACCCGAACTACAAATACCTTTCCGACTTCGACAAAAGAAACGCTTTTGACGTGGAACGGTATATGTCTACCCGTCCGGCAATCGTAAAGCCCGATGAAGCCTTTGACATATACGAAATAGATTTGTCCGACGAGGACGCAGCCGCCGAGGAATAACGGCGGCATTTTCATTTTCAACAACTTTTTTTGAGCCGCACAGCGGCAGAAAGCGAGGTTTATATGGAGTTTTTCAACAGCGCAGTTGGTGTATTGCAGACTTTGGTTATCGCGCTTGGCGCAGGTCTTGGCATTTGGGGTGCCATTAACCTCATGGAGGGTTACGGCAACGACAATCCGGGCGCAAATGCTCATGTACGGTAAAGTATCACAAGAAAATTATGTCGAATTGACAGCCGCCTCCGCTATACCGAATAAGGAAATAAAGAGTCCTCAAATTTTGCGCTACTAAATGAAGACGAGCGGAAGTAATCTCCCGCTCGTCAGTAAACT
>JAXJRB010000188.1:0-11798 GCA_036310845.1 Lachnospiraceae bacterium
AAAAGAAGCAAATAAAAAAGCCCAGGGGGCTTAGCAGGAAATGATGTTGCGGCTGGCGAACCTATTCGGTGAGTCTTTAGACTCCAGTGCCGGAAAAAGACCCTTATAGGGTCAGAGCAAACCACCGGCTAAGCCGGTGGTACTGATTAGGAAAGTGTTGTAGCGTAGTGTGCAATAAAAATGTTGTATTGAACACAAAAATAATACTCCCTTTTCGGAATTGTGTGTCTGATGGATTAGCATGAATAATTCTACATTTTTTATGTATAAATCTACATCACCATTCAAAGCATAGCTGACTAGTGAAGAATTTGCTCATAAATTCAATACAATTTTTATAGGCTTGTTCCCAAGGTGGAATGGGCCTATTCTATTACGTTGAAATATATTTGATAAAATTTTTATTGATTTTGTAATGAGAAAAATTTCACAAAATATTCACATAAGAAACACAGCTTAAACGAATTTTTCTTTTACAATGATTTTGACTGCCCTTTTTATGAATGCAGAAGCTTTGGGAGTTCATAAAGAATCAAATGTGATGGGATATGAAAATAAGTTGTTTGATACATCCAAAGTACATACTTAAAATATTATAATGGATGACTGGGATGAGTTTTTGAATAATGCCAAAAGTGAAGAATACTATAACTGTGATATAGAGTTAGATGGCGAGAAAATTAAAAACATTGCAATCAGAGGAAAAGGAAACACATCTTTATCAATGGTAAACAATGATAGATATAGTTTTAAAATAGAATTTGACCATTGTGATGATGCATTGAGCTACTACGGACTTGATAAGTTATGTTTAAATAATATTATTCAAGACAACACATACATGAAAGATTACATAACTTATCAGCTAATGAACGAGATGGGTGTGGCATCACCATTATGTAGTTATGTACATATTACAGTTAATGGTGAAGATTGGGGATTATATTTAGCAGTTGAAGCAGTTGAGGATTCCTTCTTACAACGTAACTACGGAAACGAAGGAGGAAAAGTATATAAACCAGACAGTATGAGTTTTGGTGGTGGTAGAGGAAACGGAAAAGAGTTTGACATGAATAATTTCATGGAGAATTTCGAGGGTACGGAAGGTTTCGACCCATCACGGTTTGGAAATGAGCAGATGCCAAAGATAGAGGATATGGGAGGATTCAATCCATTTGGTGAAGGAACACAGATACCAAACATGGACAACATGCCAAACATGGAAGGTGTAGGTACTTCACAGTTCGAAAATGGACAAATGCCAAACTTCGGTGGTGGCGGATTTGGAATGGGGAGTTCTGATGTAAAACTACAGTACACCGATGATAACTTTGATAGTTATTCCAATATATTTAATAATGCCAAAACAGATATAACTAAAGCAGATAAAGAAAGACTAATTGAAGCACTCAGAAGGCTAACTAATGGAGAAGATATTGAGGATACAGTAGCTATTGAGGAAGTAATTAGATACTTTGTAGTTCATAACTTCGTAGTTAATGGAGATAGCTATACTGGTTCAATGATTCACAACTATTATTTGTATGAAAAAGATGGTCAAATGCAGATGATTCCTTGGGATTATAATTTGGCATTTGGTACTTTCCAAGGTGGTGAAAATGCAACAAGTGTTGTAAATTCAGCCATAGACTCACCTGTTGATGGAGATATTTCAGATAGACCAATGATTGCATGGATATTTAATAATGAGAAATATACGGAATTATATCATACAATCTTTGCAGAGTTTATAAATGAATATTTTGAGAGTGGTTATTTTGAAAGTATGATTGATACTGTTAAGGAAATAATTACACCATATGTAGAAAAAGACCCTACTAAGTTTTGTACTTACGAAGAATTTGAAAAAGGAGTAGAAACTTTAAAAGAATTTTGCTTACTTAGGTCAGAAAGTGTAAGAAAACAACTGAATGAAGAAATAGGATTAACATCTGATACACAAGACAGTAGTACATTTATAAATGCAGATAATTTACAGATTAGCAACATGGGAACAATGAACCATTCTATGGGTGGTAATAGAAATCCTATGGGTGGAGACATGACACAGATGCCAAATGATAAAAATAACACCAATGAAGATACACGATTTTTTCCTAATGGCAAGTCAGAAATAAATATGGGGCAAAATAATGGTAACAGAAAACCACAAAACTTTGACGGAAATACATCTAATTTTAATGGCAACCAACAAAGAACTGAAATGAATGGCATATTCAGTAATACGGATTGGACGTTATTAGCAGTTTGTGTTGGAATATTGGCTATTGGATTGGTTGTTACTACTTTATTTAAACGACGCAAAAAATAATACCAACTAACCAAAATGATAGCAATGGAGGTTTTTACTTATGCATCAATCGGGTGTGGTATTGGATGTGTATTAGGATTGCAATTGAATAAGCTTATGTTTGAAAAATTTATTACTGAATATTTTGGAGAGGCATGGCACATACCATTTGGGATGATTGGAATTATTATTTTTATAGTTATGGTATCGGTTGTGGTTGCAGTTTATGTGCCGACAAAACGAATACGGAATATGGATATATCGGCATGCATTAGTGAAGTATAATGGAATAATAGATAATAAATTTTCCGAATATAGGGATTGAGGATATATAGAAATTTAGTCAGAAGTATATATTCAAACAGGTGTTTATTATGTTATAATGAATGAAAACTTGTAAGAAAGTGATTCTAGAGATTTTTGAATGTAAAAAAGGACGTATAGAGCAAAATACAAAAATAGAATATTGTGAATTGTTCCCACCAAGCATATGTAGCTTTGCTATATATGCAACATAGTGGGACTTTTGCTTTTGTATATAATTTCATAATGATACTAGGGGAGGATATTATGCCACCAGGAAGAAAAAGTTCAAGTTCTAGGAGTTCTAGAAGCAGGAGTAGTAGCTCGAGAAGTAGATCAAGAAGTGGTAGTTCTAGAAGACACAGCAGTACATCGCATAGTAGCAGTTCGTTGCATAGAAGTTCTTCATACAGGAGTTCTGTAAGTAGCCAGCGTGCGCGATACAATCAGCCAACAGGGGTGCCAACGCATATTAAAGAGAAAGCGATATCGATGAGATGTAGAAACCATACTTATTTATATTTTAATGAGTCATGGATAGATAGTGCGAATGGAACAGCGTACAAACAAGGATACTATGATGAGAATGGAAAATATTATGAGGCAGACAGTTTAATATTTAAACGTTCGGATGGATCTTATAATGCACATTTTATATGTGAATATTGTGGTAATGAGGCAGAGTTTGTGTGGAAAGAAGGTGTTTATCCTACGTGTAAGAGCTGTGGAGCTCAAATGAATAAAGAGACGACATATGTGGATGATATTATTCAAGTAGGAAGTTACCAAAGCGAACAGAATAGGCCGTCGAATAGTTTTAGTAAGATTAAAAAACTTATCATAATATATGTGGGGGCTGTGTTTGGTGTTTCTATGCTGAGTCATATTGTTGGTATGATAGCGATGTTTGCGAATTATACTAATATTTTTGATGACATTGATAACGGAATAATGAATGTAACATATGAAATAAATGGTGATACGGATGAGGACTATGAAGTCACTAATATTGATATTTATGGTACTGATATTTACTTAGACGAAGTAGACGATAAGACATACGTGATTTGTGAAGAAACAGATGATTATGAAAAACATCTTACATGGGATTATGGAGCAGATTCCTATTATGACTATGATAGCGATTGTTATCTATGGTTTAATACAGATGTTTCACCCAATCTATGGCAGTATTGGTATGAAGATATAGCAGGTGGAGAGGATTATGGCTGGATGGAATGTGAAGGCAGTACTTGGTATATTGAAGTTTCTGACACGGACTGGGAAGAATACACAGGGGATACATTTGCTCTATGGCATATACAGAATGAGTTTGATTGATTCAATAGAGAGAAACGAAAGAGGAAGCATGGAAGAAAAATTTGCAGTAATTGATACAGAGACAACATGGGATGATGTGGTGATGTCTATCGGGATTGTAATAGCAGATGCACATACAAAAGAGGTAGTAGATACAAAATATTTCCTCATTAATCCGGAATATACACGTGGTGGAATGTATTCAAGTGCATTGAAAATGGCAGGGATAGAAGAAACAAACGTAGATACTAGAGAAAATGTATTATTAACCATAGATACTTGGCTTAAGGACAAGAAGGTTAACAGACTTCTGGCTTATAATGCGGCATTTGATAGGAATCATTTACCGGAATTAAGAGCATATAAATGGTGTGATATTATGCGATTGGCAGCATATCGTCAATATAATACAAAGATACCGGCAGAAGCTGAGTGTTATGGTACAGGAAGAATGAAAAGAGGCTATGGTGTTGAATCGATTTTGCGTATGATAGGAGAAGATAAGCAATATAAAGAGACGCATAATGCTTATTTTGATGCCTTAGATGAACTAAAGATTGTGCAGCTATTAGGATATAATATGGAAACATATGATAAGGCAATAATTGGTTCAAGATAGAAGAGATAAAGGAAGAAAGAGTATATTTTATGACAAAAGTGGCGTTTTGTGACGATGATTTGTCTGTTATAGAGACAATAAGTGTTTTAATCAACCAATATCGGGTAAAACGTAATCTGGAAATAGAATATGCAGCATTTCAAAGTCCTTTGGAGTTACTGGCTGAAATCGAAAAGGGAATGCGTTTTGATGTTTTGTTTCTAGATGTTGTGATGCCGGGTGAGAATGGTATTGAAGTAGCCAAGGAAATCAGACAATATGATAGCAATGCAAAGATAATTTTCTTGACTTCTTCGGAAGAATTTGCGGTGCAGTCTTATACGGTTGGAGCCTATTTTTATCAGCTAAAACCAATATGGGAAGAGAGCTTTGCAAGATTACTGGATTCTGTGATTTCAGAGTGCGAAAAGGAGCAGAAAAGCAGTTTGATTTTAAGATGTAAAACTGGCATTGCTCGAATTGAATTGAATAAATTGGAATATTGTGAAGTTATAGGGCGTACCTTGCTGTTTCATTTGGATGATGGTAAAGTCTTAGAACGTGTGGGAAGTTTAGATGAGCTACAAGGTAAGCTGGCGCAATTTGCTTTCTTTTTGCGCCCTCATAGGTCATATCTGATTAATATGGAATACATACAGAGTATTTCATCCAAGACGATTACAATGGCATGTATGGCGCAGATTCCAATACCTCATGGAAAATACTCAGAAATAAAAGAAATATATCTAGAGTATGCATTTAATAGAAAGCAGGTATTTTTATCATGAATGTCCTTATGATTATGAACAAAGGAGTTGTTGGCATATTTGGTATATTGCTATCTGCTATTTTCTGTGAGATACGATGGACGAAAAGAAAGAAATTATTTCTTGCGTGTAGTGCAGCAATGCTTTTGGCGATACAAGGGATGATAGGATTTTTAATTAATTTTGATATAGTGAGATATCTTTATCCGTTAATTACGCATGTGCCTACGATTATTGTATTATGTGTTTTAAGTAAGAAATATTCTTGGTCAGTGATAGCTGTTTTTACTGCATATCTTTGCTGTCATCTTAGGCGTTGGCTGGCTTTGTTGGTTGTTGCTATATTCGCAGGTGATAGCAATATGCAGAATACAATAGAAATGCTGGTGACAGTACCGCTATTTTTTATATTATGGAAGTATACAACACCTGCAATACGCTCAATATCACAATATTCACTGTCATTGCAGTGGCAGTTTGGAGTGATTCCTGCTGTAGCGTATGCATATGATTATGTGGCTCATATATATACCGATTGGGTATCGAAAGGTTCACCGGTAGTAGTAGAATTTATGTCCTTTGTTTGCAGTATGGCGTATCTAGCATTTGTGCTTCAAACTTCTAAAGGACAGGAGATACGAGGTCAGTTAGAACAGGCGCAAGAAAATTTAAATCTGCAAATGACACAGGCAGTGCGTGAGATAGAATTGTTGCGTGCTTCTCAGCAACAGGCGAGTACCTATAGGCATGATTTGCGTCATCACCTGCAATATTTGTTATCCTGTATGGAAAATGGGCGATTAGAGCAGGCACAGGACTACATACATGAGATATGCGAAGAAATAGAGGGGAAAAAGATAATTACTTATTGTGAAAATGAGGCTGCTAATCTGATTTTTTCTTCTTTTGCAGGAAGAGCTGAAGAACAGGATATTTTGTTTTATATCAGAGCTGAGATACCACAGAACATACCTATGACAGAAAGTGATTTGTGTATACTATTGTCAAATGCATTGGAAAATGCTTTGCATGCATGTCAAAAACAAAAAGAAAAAGGTTTATCTTGTAAAATAGAAACAATGGCATATGAGAAAAATGGAAAATTATTTTTCCAGATTGTGAATTCTTGTAATGAGGATATTGTATTTGAACATGGAATTCCAGTTACAGATAGGGTAGGACATGGGCTTGGAGTGCGTAGTATTTGTGCCTTGGTTGAGCGATACCAAGGGATGTATCAGTTTTCTGTTAAGGATGATAAATTTATATTGCGAGTGTCGATTTAAATACATGTCGATTCGATACAAATTTAGGGCGTTTCATGATGAGACGTCCTTTTTTGTAGCGTTTTACGATATACTTTGTTCAAATAGACATGCAGGCTATTAATGTGAAAGGAGAGATAAACTATGAGGAAATTTTTTGGAATGATGATGAGTGTGATAATGGTATTAACATTGGTTTGTGTTCCGGTACAGGCAGCAGAAGCAGAACCGACAATGTGGGATGATATTTTGCAGGTGGAAGTACCAGAATTAAGTGATACCGTTTGGTATTTTACAGGTGCTTGCCTTGATGGTGTAGAATTAACGCAGGAAGAATATGATGCAACATTGGAAGCATATGGGGGTGTTTTAAATTTCGTATTTGATGCAGAGGGAAATGCATGGATGCAGCAAGGTGAAGGAGAACTCGAAGGTGCATATGAATATTTCGAGGAAGAAGAAACAATCATCGTAGTATTTGAGAATGGAGAGGAACTATTAACCTATATATGTGCGTTCACAGAAACAGAAGAAAATGAAATAGTATTACTGGCATTTTCGGCAGAGGATGAAACGTTAGAAAATTGTATTTATTTTATGAATGCAGAAGATATTGCAATAGAAGCAGAGTAATATGGTTGATTGAAAAGGATACGAAACAAATCGTATCCTTTTTAGAGTAATAGGGAATTGCTGTAGCGTAGTGAGAATTAGACAAGAATTTCAAAAGAAAATATAAATTTTAATGTTTACATGAGAATCGGAAAGTTTTATTCTTTTCGGTTTTTTTTGCAAGCTACTTGAAAAACCATTCAAAACAAAGTAAAATCGATAAGATAAACGGTTACAAATTTGGATATAGAAATGAGGATAAATAATGGCACTGAGTAAGAAACCAGTAAATGGTATGAAGGATATTATGCCGGACGAAATGCAAATTCGTGATTATGTAATCAGCGTAATCAAGGAAACCTACGGAAAGTTCGGTTTTACACCAATGGAGACTCCATGTATGGAGAATATTGGTAATTTAAGCAATAAGCAAGGTGGCGAAAATGAAAAATTAATCTTTAAAGTATTAAAGAGAGGTGAAAAGCTCAACCTTGAAACAGCAAAGGAAGAGAATGACGTAGTCGACTTTGGTATGCGTTATGATTTGACAGTGCCATTGGTTCGTTACTATTCCAATCATGCAAATGAACTGCCATCACCGTTTAAGGCATTACAGATGGGGAATGTATGGAGAGCTGACAGACCACAAAGAGGAAGATATCGTCAGTTCATGCAGTGTGATATTGATATTTTAGGTGAGGCTTCTAACCTGGCTGAAATCGAATTAATTCTTGCAACAACAACAACTCTTGGAAAGCTTGGCTTCAAGAATTTTGAGATTCGCATTAATGATAGAAGAATCTTAAAGGCAATGGCTGCATACAGTGGCTTTGCAGAGGATGACTATGATAGTGTATTCATTACTCTTGATAAGATGGACAAGATTGGCCTTGAAGGTGTAGAAAAGGAATTAATCGAAGATGGTTATGGTGAGGAATGTGTTGCAAAGTACCTTTCTCTTTTCAAAGGAATGCAGGAATCGGAAGATACACTTGCCTTTATCGAAGAAAAAATGACAGGTATCTTAGAAGAAGAAGTTAAGACAAGCTTCCGTGAAATCGTAGAAAGTGTCAATGCAACAAAGGGTGATCACTTTAAGTTAGTCTTTGACCCGACATTAGTGCGTGGTATGTCTTATTATACTGGAACTATTTTTGAGATTGCGATGCCAGAATTTGGTGGAAGCTGCGGTGGCGGTGGACGTTATGATAAGATGGTTGGCAAGTTTACAGGAAAGGATGTTCCTGCTTGTGGATTTTCCATTGGTTTTGAAAGAATTATTCTTTTGTTGATGGAAAGCGGCTTCAAGGTTCCTAACCAGAGCAAAAAGATTGCCTTTTTAATTGAAAAGGGAGTAGAAGGACAGATGCTTTGCGATATTATTGCAGAAGCACAGAATGTTAGAAAAGATGGTACACAAGTATTGGTTGCCAGAATGAACAAGAATAAGAAATTCCAGAAAGAACAGCTCACAGCCGAAGGGTATGAAGAATTCAAGGAATTTTACAAAAATCCATTAAAGTAATTATGATGATGTTGAATAGTTATCCATTAAAATAAAAATAGGAAAAGAGGACAAGAATCATGGCAGAGACTATGAAAGGTTTAAAGAGATCTCATAGATGTACAGAGCTTTCCGCTGCAAATGTAGGCGAAGTTGTTACTGTTATGGGATGGGTTCAGAAAAGTAGAAATAAGGGTGGAATCATTTTCACAGATTTACGTGACAGAAGTGGTTTGTTACAGATTATTTTTGAACAGGGTGATGATGCAAGCTGTTCCGTTGATGCTGAGACTTTTGTAAAGGCAGAAAGTTTAAGAAGCGAATTTGTTATTGCTGTAGTTGGTAAAGTTACAAGTCGTGAAGGTAATACCAATGAAAATATGAAGACAGGTGCGATTGAAATTCGTGCAACACAGCTTCGTATTTTATCAGAAGCTCAGACACCACCATTCCCAATTGAGGCAGATTCTAAGACAAAGGAAGATTTAAGATTAAAGTATCGTTATCTTGACTTAAGAAGACCTGACTTACAGGAAAAGATTATGATGAGAAGCCGTGTTGTTGCAAGACTTCGTGAGTTTTTAACCAATGAAGGCTTCCTTGAAATTGAAACACCAATTTTAAATAAGTCTACACCGGAAGGCGCAAGAGACTATCTTGTACCTAGCCGTGTACATCCAGGTAATTTCTATGCATTGCCACAGTCTCCACAGATCTTTAAGCAGTTACTTATGTGCTCCGGATTTGACAGATATTTCCAGATTGCTAAGTGTTTCCGTGATGAGGATCTCCGTGCAGACAGACAGCCGGAGTTTACACAGGTTGATATGGAGCTTTCCTTCGTAGATGTAGATGATGTTATTGAAGTAAATGAGAGAATGTTAAAGGAAATCTTTGCAACAATCGGTGTAGAGGTTCCAAATCCGATCCCAAGAATGACATGGCAGGAAGCTATGGATCGTTTTGGTTCTGATAAGCCAGATACACGTTTTGGTATGGAGCTTGTAAATGTTAGTGAAGTAGTTGCAGGTTGTGGCTTTGGTGTATTTACAGGTGCATTGGAAAATGGTGGTTCTGTTCGTGGTATTAACGCTAAGGGACAGGGCGAAATGCCAAGAAAGAAGATTGATGCATTAGTAGAATTTGCAAAGGGCTTTGGTGCAAAGGGACTTGCTTATATTGCTATCCAGTCTGACGGAACTTTAAAATCTTCCTTTGCTAAGTTTATGACAGAGGAACAGATGGCAGCTCTTGTAAAGGCAATGGATGGAGAAAATGGAGACTTACTGTTGTTTGCAGCAGATAAGAATAAGATTGTATGGGATGTTCTTGGTAACTTAAGACTTGAGATTGCAAGAAACTTAGAGTTATTAGATAAGAATCAGTATAATTTCTTATGGGTAACAGAGTTCCCGTTATTAGAGTGGGATGAAGAGGATAACCGCTTTGTTGCTATGCATCATCCATTTACAATGCCTATGGATGAAGACTTACCATTACTTGATACAGACCCAGGTAAGGTTCGTGCAAAGGCTTATGACATCGTATTAAACGGTACAGAGCTTGGTGGTGGTAGTGTTCGTATTTTCCAGGATGATGTCCAGGCAAAGATGTTTGAAGTAATTGGCTTATCTAAGGAAGTAGCAGAAGAGAGATTTGGCTTCTTATTAAGTGCATTTAAGTATGGCGTTCCACCTCATGCAGGACTTGCATTAGGACTTGATCGTATGATTATGCTTATGACACAGGCTGATTCTATCCGTGAGGTTATCGCATTCCCTAAGGTAAAGGATGCTTCCTGTCTCATGACAGAAGCACCAAATATCGTAGATGAAGTTCAGTTAGAAGAACTCGGTATTGCGATTGTGAAGAAAGAAGAAGAGCAATAAATATTTAAAGCCGTAGAAGTTTGTTCTACGGCTTTAAAATATAAAAAATAAAAAAACGTAAAAAAAGCTTGCATTTTGTTTCGGAATATAGTATGATAATCGAGCTGACACGAATATCTTTAACGTGGAAGAATAAATGCAAAAAGCATATGACGAAAGTAATAAGGCTCGTTGGTCAAGCGGTTAAGACGCCGCCCTCTCACGGCGGAAACAGGGGTTCGATTCCCCTACGAGCTGTTAGTATTAATAACAAATATGGTATTAATAGAAAACATTGCGAAGCAAAGTCTTTAGTGCGTAAGCAAAAATGTGAAAAATGCAATTAAGTGGTGTAAGTTACGGTCGAATGGCCATGCGGAGCCATATTAGTTGCGAAGCAAAAACTTTAGTGCTAGAGTACAAGTGAAGAATAAGCAATTAAGTGGTGGAAGTCACGGCCAAATGGCCATGCGGAGCCATATTAGTTGCGAAGCAAATAATATGGCTCGTTGGTCAAGCGGTTAAGACGCCGCCCTCTCACGGCGGAAACAGGGGTTCGATTCCCCTACGAGCTGTTAGTATTAATGACAAATATGGTATTAATACAAAACATTGCGAAGCAAAAACTTTAGTGCGTAAGCAAGAATGTGAAAAATGCAATTAAGTGGTGTAAGTCACGGCCGAAAGGGCATGCGGATCCATATTAATTGCGAAGCAAATAATAAGGCTCGTTGGTCAAGCGGTTAAGACGCCGCCCTCTCACGGCGGAAACAGGGGTTCGATTCCCCTACGAGCTGCTAACTGTTAAATGAAAATTTAAACAGCCCAACCCGATAATCCTTAAAACTCAAGAGAAGTTTTAAGGATTTTTTTTGTTTTTCATTAGGAAAATGCTGTGACATAGTGGAAGTTAAACAAGAATTTCGACAGAAATTCTTGCCAAAGTGTGTGCACTGGCATACACTATTTTTTTGTCAAAAAATAAAAATAGTGCACAAAGTACACACAATTCACGTATCATAAGCAAAAAAACAGGCACATGTTGCATGAGTGAGGAAAAAGTGTTAAACTAAATGAAAGAGTGCGTCATAAAGGGCGAAAGGAGATGTTTTTAGTGACAAATATAGTGACGAAAAAACAAAAAAGGAATGGAATTAAAGCACAGATTCAGAAAAAGATAGGTGCAAGTGTAGCTGGAGTTATGGCAATAGTAACGATTGTGGTTGTTGTAGTGGTATATAGATTACTTA
>JAXJRB010000189.1:0-1971 GCA_036310845.1 Lachnospiraceae bacterium
GGGTAAAGAATGCTAAAATCCCGACTGATACTTAAAAACCTGCATTCCAGTAGGGGTAAATGCTATTAATAATCCCGACTGATATTCAAAAACTTGTATTCCGGTAGGGGTAAATGCTACTAATAATCCTGACTGATATTCAAAAACTTGTATTCCAGTAGGGGTAAATGTTACTAATAATCCCGACTGATATTCAAAAACTTGCATTCTAGTAGGGGCAAGTATCACTAATATCTTTGACTAATATAAAAGTAGTGTTGCGGCCAATATAAGAGCTTTTGTTATATTCAGTTTGATGATAAAAGCAATCTGACTGTCCTGCTATGCTACGTCTGAACCATGCCGACCACTCGCAACTTGCGTTGCTCGTTGATACGGCATTCGCCGTATACAGTTTCGCTCGAATATGTCTACTTGTGAGCAAGCTCCCAGTAGCAAATTCGGCTCATCTGTGCATGGCTCACTTAACTCAAATTTTATCAAAGGAGAAGATAGATAATGCAGGTAAGTGTTATTAGTTTTACTAAGAATGGTCTAGAGCTTTCAAAAAAAATAGAAAAGGCATTTGGAGATTGGCAGATAAAGCTTTATACCAAGTATAAGATAGAAGGACTGGAAAATAGTTCATCAATTAGCTATGTTTCACAAGGCATCAGTGAGTGGGCAGGCGAGCAAATGGGGCAGAAAAATGCGTTAGTATTTATAGGAGCTTGTGGGATTGCTGTGCGTGCGATTGCTTCTTATGTGAAAGACAAATTGCAGGATAGTCCCGTGCTTGTGATGGATGAACAAGGAAATTATGTGATACCGCTATTGTCAGGGCATATAGGTGGAGCCAATGACATAGCAAACATTCTTGCAGAGCGTTTGCAGGCAACTCCAGTGATTACTACGGCAACGGATGTGAATCGAAGGTTTGCAGTAGATTTGTTTGCCCAAAAAAACGGACTTAAAATTGTAAACAAAGATGGGATTGCAAAGATTTCTTCTAAGATTTTAGATGGGAAAACGATTACTGTAGCAATAGAAGAAGGGCACTGGGACGGAGTAGGAATAGTGCCGGAACAAATAGAAATAGTGGATCTTGATAGCGAAATAGAAAAGGATATTGTGATAAAGACTGAAAATGAAATGGATAAGGCGGAGCTTATATTGCAACCAAAAGAATATATTATTGGAATCGGTTGTAAAAGAGGCAAGGAAGAGGATAAGCTTATACGCTGGATACAAAAGAGTTTGGAAGAAGCAGGAATTTTTATGGAGCAGGTTTATGCATTGGCTTCGATTGATAGAAAAAAGGATGAGGAAGGATTACTTAGAATATCACAAAGAGAACGTATACCGTTTTATACTTATTCGGCAGAAGAATTAGAACGTGTAACTGGAAATTTACACGAATCGGAATTTGTAAAGAAAACGGTAGGGGTGTCGAATGTCTGTGAACGAGCTGCATTATATGCATGTGGCGATGGAGGAAGACTGGTATATGAAAAGCATGCTGAGGATGGAATGACAATCGCAATTGCAAAGAGGAAATGGAGTGTAGAATTTGATGAAATCTAAGATATATGTTGTCGGAATGGGACCCGGAAGGGAAGAAATGATGACAGGAGAAGCAATACAGGCATTGGAACAAGCCGACGTTATTATTGGTTATACTGTGTATTTAAAACTATTAGGTGAGCGTTTTGGACAGAAGGAGTTTTTATCAACGCCAATGAAGCAGGAGCGCGAACGGTGTGTGATGTGCTTTGAAGAGGCAGAGAAGGGAAAAAAGGTAGCTCTAATTTGTAGCGGGGATGCTGGTGTTTATGGTATGGCATCACTGATGTATGAGGTAGGAAAACAATATCCGAATATTGAACTTGTTATCATTCCCGGAATTACGGCAGCGTGCAGTGGTGCGGCTGTACTAGGAGCACCACTAAACCATGACTTTTGTGTGATTAGTTTAAGTGACTTGCTTACACC
>JAXJRB010000190.1:0-4742 GCA_036310845.1 Lachnospiraceae bacterium
GAACAGCGGGAGCTTGTCCAACTGACTTATTATCAATGCGCATTGAATATCTGTTAATCGGTAATTATATCCTAAATCAATCTGTTCATAGTACCAAGGTCCATGTGGTTCCTTTTCTAAAAACTCTGGCATTCTAGTTATACCATGAGCGCGGTACAATATCAGCTTCTGATACAATTCTTCACTATTGGTAAGAACTGCTCCACCCTCGCCACCAGTTACGGTCTTAACAGGATGAAAACTAAAAGTTGTCATATCTGCGATGCTACCAACCATTTTATCTTTATATTTCGTACCAATAGAATGTGCTCCATCTTCAATCAAGGCAATGCCCTTTTCACGACACATAGCAAGAAGTTCATCAAGCTCTACTGCCTGACCGGTAAAGTCTACTGCCACAACAGCCTTTGTCTTTTCTGTAATCTTCTCCAGTACACTCTTTGGATCAATGTTATAGGTATTTGGATTTATATCTGCAAATACCGGCTTGGCACCACAATACAACCCACAATTTGCAGAAGCCGCAAAAGTAATCGGCGTAGTAATCAGTTCATCACCTTCTGACACACCTGCTGCCATCGCCGCAATATGTAAAGCAGCAGTTCCATTACTGCATACTACGGCATACTTAGCTCCTGTTAGCTCACAAAGCTTCTTTTCAAGCTCTGTAATCTTAGGGCCGCAAGTCAGACAATCACTGGTAAGCACTTCCGTTACTGCCTTAACATCTGCTTCATCAATATACTGATGTCCGTAAAATATTTTTGTATCCCTTACCGGAGTCCCTCCGGCAATTGCTGGTTTATTCATATCAAAACTTTACCTTTCCACGACCTGTAAGTTTGCAGCTCTGCAAACTTACCAATCGCAAATTCTTCCGCTTATGGAATTTGCGATTTTTTTATTTTTCTAACTCAACATCCTTCAAAAGCTCTCTAATCTGTTCCACTGTAAGCCACTCTGTATTGTTTCCTGATGAATAATAGAATTCATCATCAACCTTCTTACCATTTGGATTTGGACGCTTTGATTCCTGCCAGAACATCTGTGGATAAATAATATAGTGCTTATCATATTCAAAAGTAGTCATGGAATCTTCTACCGTAACCATAACTTCATGGAGTTTTTCACCCGGACGAATGCCGATTTCTTTTGTCTTAATTCCAGGCGCCATTGCCTCTGCAAGATCTGTAATCTTAAAGGATGGAATCTTACTGATAAAGGTTTCACCACCTTTTGCTTCCTCTAACGCCTTAATTACAAGCTTTACACCTTCCTCTAAGCTAATCCAAAAGCGAGTCATTCTATAATCTGTAATAGGAAGCTCTGTTGCACCTTCCTTAATCAACTTATTGAATAACGGAATAATCGAACCACGACTACCAGCTACATTGCCATATCTTACAATAGAGAAGCTTAACTCCTTATCACCACAATATGCATTTGCTGCAATAAAGAGCTTATCTGAAACAAGCTTTGTTCCACCATAAAGATTTACCGGATTTACTGCCTTATCGGTAGACAATGCAACAACCTTTTTAACACCTGTGTTCAAGGATGCATCGATTACGTTCTGTGCACCTACAACATTGGTCTTAATTGCTTCATTGGGATTATATTCACAAGCTGGAACCTGCTTCATTGCAGCTGCATGAATAACATAATCAACACCCTCAAAAGCTCTCTTCATACGTTCATAATCTCTTACATCACCAATAAAGAAACGAAGCTTGTCTTTATATTCTTCAAATTCACTCGCCATCATCCACTGTTTAAATTCATCTCTAGAGTAAATGATAATCTTCTTAGGGTTATAATTCTTCAAAACATACTTCGTAAAGCATTTCCCAAAAGAACCCGTTCCACCTGTAATTAATATTGTTTTATTATTTAACATCTTTCTTTCCTCCGTTAAAAGCTGTTTTCATTCTCAAATTCTATAAACAATTGTAATTATGCAGTGCTTTCATAATTACAAACAATTTATTCTACCACAAACTACCTAATACGTCAAAAATAGTATGAGAAAAAGTAATTTTCTTTATTCATCAAATCCAAGCTGTGCTACTACCTTTTTCATTTTCATATCATAGATAATTACATCCCAATTTTTCTGCGGTTCATAGTAACTCTCACCATCAAGAAAAACATTTAATATCTTTCGCTCGCGTACAAAAACGACCTCTAAATCACCAATGCTTTTGTGGGAAACTCCATCATCTTCCCATACCTTTGTATAAACAGGCTTACCTTCCACATAAATCCATTGATACTGAATCTTGTCTTTGCCACCTTTATAGGTAAGAATAGTAGCATAATCATCTTTCTGATCCATCATTTCCTTACATTCCGTAACGGTTGTCACATTAGCAAAAGCACTTTCTGTCAATCCTACTCTTTCTTGATATGCAAGTGCTGCATCCCAGCTATTGCGTTCTTCATCCATTCGTCTGTCTGGAAGTTCAAAGTTTGCTTTCAGATAGGAACCCATATGTGCCGAAACCTTTGCTGCACCTTGTTCATTCAAATGATAGCTGTCGCGAAAATCCGTCGTCACATTTAGTCCAACCTCTTGTACTAAAGCATTATAATCAATAAAAACAAGACCCTTTTCACTAGCAGCCTTCTCTATCTCCACAGAAAAATATTGATACCAATCCGCCTTTGGAGACTTAAACAGCAAAAGGGTAATTCCCTTTTGCTCACAAATATCCGCCATTTCATCTAAACAGGCTACTGCACGCTCATCAAGCCACGCGCTTCCCTCCTGCCCATAAGCCGATAAATCAACCGGTGCATCGGAAATCTGATGCGTGCGCATATAACCTTTATTCCAGTTCGTTTTGTCTTCTGTCATATATACATAATCCTGCTTGGAAATTTCCTTCCACCGCTCATGATACCGAAGTAGTGGAAATACATAGGATATATATTCCTCATCTATCTTTCCTAACAACTGATACAAACACTTGAGCTTATCCATGGTAAGTGGCATATCCGTAAGCCCCCATAAAATGCTATTCTCTCCAAGTGCTGTCACATTTTGTCCCGGTATATAATTTACCTCCAATGCAACCACCTTAGGATTTTGCCTTTTCAAAGCTTCCTTTAAATAAAGCAGCGAAATATCCATAGGCTGCGAAGAACTTGCAAAATTGTAAGCTGCAATTCCAAAATCTTCATATAGAACCAATGGATCAATTGTACAGAAACAATTACTGCTTCCTAGAAAAAGTACGTCTATGTCATCTTTCTCTTCTTCATAAAAACCATCCACAATGGCAGTGGAGTCCTGTACATATTTTGCTTTCAAAATTTCTTGTCCTATCCCTAAAACAACCGTTGTCATAATTACAAATATGCCAACTGCCAAAAACCTTTTCTTCATAATATATTCCCTTAAAACTGAAAGTATATAAACTGTGTTGCATCATAGCCTTGTCCATAGATTCCAAAAACAAGAATCATCACCAACAACGCGATTGAAACAAGATATTGCACAATCAGACCTTTCCCCTTTATCAAAGTATTGAAATACACCCTTTTCTTTTCATACAGCCAATCAACCAATATTAGTATTAAAATAGCAACCAAGAGTACTCTCATCTCTTTCTCATCAAGTCCCATATGATAAATATTTCCGGCTGTTAAAGACCATATATCAAATCTGGTAATCATACGTTGCAGATAATAAATTCCATCTTGCACACTCTCTGCTCTAAAAAAAACAAAGGATACAACAGACAAACCAAACGTTATAAGAATCTGCAATGCATGATATCCTGCTGTTTCGATTCGAATTTGTAACAAACTATGTAGCTTTTGCTTAATCGGCCGAAGAAGATCACCTACAACAATCATCCCTCCCTGAAGTGCTCCCCAAAACACAAAATGCCAACTCGCTCCATGCCATAAGCCACTAATCAGAAATGTAATCATGGTATTCACATAATACCTAGCCTTTGAACATCGACTTCCACCCAATGGAATGTAAATATAATCTCTAAGCCATGCACTTAATGATATATGCCATCTTCTCCAAAACTCACCGATACTCTTTGAAAAGAATGGAGCTGCAAAATTCGGCATCAACTCTATTCCCAAAATACTTGCTGCGCCAATAGCGATTGCAGAATAACTAGAAAAATCACAATACAATTGCACAAGGAACAATACACTACCGAATAAAAGTGCTACACCTTCCAGCATATAATATGCCCCAAATACTTCATCCACTAATATTGCCGCGCGATCTGCAATTACCATTTTCATAAAGTAACCCCAAAGCATAAGAAGCAAACCACTTGTTACCTTTTCAAAATTCCATGAAGGCTTTTCAGAAATAGCGTTTAATTGCTTCAGCAAATTTTTGCTTCGTTCTATCGGTCCCGCCACAAGCTGTGGAAAAAAGGACACAAATAACGCATAGTTGATAAAATTCCTCTCCGCCTTGATCTCTCCCCGATAGACATCAATCATATACCCCAATGCCTGAAATGTATAAAAAGAAATACCAACCGGAAGAATAATATCCAACCCACTCTCCCGCAAAGTAAGTCCAAATACAGCCATCAGCTCTGCAATTGTCTCATGTAAAAAATAGAAATATTTAAAGAAAATCAAGATAGCAAGATTGGAAATAAGTCCTGCAAGCAAAACCATCCGTCTTGGAAGCTTTTGCTTTCTTTCAAAGCATTCCAGTACTCTTGCACAGATATACGTAATTATGGTTGATGCCAAAA
>JAXJRB010000191.1:0-2273 GCA_036310845.1 Lachnospiraceae bacterium
ATATCAGGCGTTCCCAAATCTCCACCAATATCCAGTTGTGCAATCATTTTCTGTAGCTTATCTATCGCTTCCTCTTTTGACATGAATGTTAATTCCTTATCTTCCATCAAATTATTATCATAGGCATAATTACAAAGAGTATCTAAATAATTGGCCGCATCATTTCTACGGTAGATTAACGAGCCTTGTTCTCCCCCAAAAGATGCTTCCTTACAATATCTGCTACCAAATTCATCTGTTGATATTTCGCTTTTATCAGCGTCCGGCCACAATACTTCCTGTACAGTATCGTAATTGAATGTTTTCAATTCCGTTTCGTATTCATATAGATTTATTTCAAGCATATCTGGTTCTGCACTTATATATAAATTCTCATCTAGTTTCACATCAATAAATCCACTCTTCTCCGGCTCGCTTTCACTCATGTTTTTATTTTCTTTATCAACCTTATAATCTTTCTGAGACCCAGTAGAACACCCAACCAAAGAAATACAAAGAATACCAACAAGTAAGAAATACAATTTTTTTGGAGGCTTCTGGCATAATGGTGGAAGCCTAGCACCATAATTTTTCATTTTCATATTGAAAAAACCACTTGGGTTCCTTAATGTATTAACGACCAAGAAAACACAAAAGGAGATTCCACAAGTGGCTTCAGTTAATACATTATGCAAGAATGTTCTTAATGTCAAGAACACAGTTATAGAAAATTGTAATCTTTACTCTGATGAGGATGGTGTTAAGCATATCCGCATCAATGCAAGACCAAATAAGTGGCATCAAAATGATTGCCCTTTCTGTCATAAAGCTTGCCCTGCTTATGATAAGCATTCCAGTAGACCAACTGTCTGGAGAGGTCTTGACTGGGGAGGCGTTCTCGTCGAAATTGAATATCAAAATCATCGTATCATCTGCCCTGAACACGGAGTGTATGTTGCGGAAGTTCCATGGGCCTATCCAGGCAGTAGATTTACAAAAGATTTTGACCTTACTGTTGCTTGGCTTGCTTCATATCTACCTCGGAGTACTGTCTCATACTTCATGAGAGTCGATTGGGAGACCGTCGGCAGATGTGTTAACCGTGCCCTTCATGATCTTGAACCGGAACGTTCCAGAAGACTTAATAACCTTGTAAACATCGGCATCGATGAAACCAGCTACAAGAAGGGACATAAATATATCACCGTTATTGTAAACCATGATACCAACACTGTTGTGTGGGCTTCTGAAGGTCATGGTAAATCTGTCCTTGAAAAGTTCTATAAACAGCTTACCAAAGAACAATTGGCATCCATCAAGGTTGTGACTGGTGATGGAGCAAAATGGATCACAGAGTGCGTTAATAGTTACACTCCCGAATGCGCTCGTTGTGTTGATTCCTTCCATGTAGTCGAGTGGGCTATGGCTGCTCTTGATGAAGTCAGGCGTGATGTCTGGCATGATGCTTATGATGAATATAAGCAAATCAAGAAAGAAAATCCACGCACGAAAGGAAGACCAAAAGCTGATGATGCATCTATTGCCATGGTCAAGGCTGCCAAAGCCAAGGCTGAGGAAATAAAAGGTTCATCATATGCTCTGGGAAAAGCCCCTGAGCATCTTACCCAGAAGCAGCAAGCGCGCATCAACATGATAGCTTCTTCAAATAAGCAGTTGTATCGCGCATATCTGCTCAAAGAGCAGCTGCGATTACTTCTAAAAATAACAGATGTTGACGCTGCTGAAGAAGAATTAAGGCACTGGCTTTGGAAGGCAAGCCACAGTCGAATACCAGCCTTCAAAGAGTTATACCAGAAGATTAAGCGCCACAAGGTGCATATCTTAAATACAATTCGATATGGCATGAGCAATGCTAGAATCGAAGCAACCAACAACAAGATTAAGCTGATAATCAGGAAAGCTTATGGCTTTCGAAATATCCAGAACATGCTCGATATGGTGTACCTTGTATGCTCTGATATCAGGATTCCACTTCCTAATAGAAAGTTAAATATCGCTTAATCTGATAAACACTGGGGTTGATGGTATTTTTAACCCACCATCACCCCTGAAGAGCCACTATTTTTCAAATTTCATTGGTACATAACGAATACCTTTCGTCGTCTGCTCTGTATCTAGATCTGTAAAGCCTAGATGATGATACGCTTCAACAGCATAAGGCGAAGAGTTGACCGTAAATTCCTGTATTTCATAGTCCTTTTTCATTCGTTCAAACAGTTTTCTCCCGATACCTTTACAATGCCTGTTTCCCTTTACAAAAAACAGACTGATAT
>JAXJRB010000192.1:0-22730 GCA_036310845.1 Lachnospiraceae bacterium
ACCTTATATTGGTATAAATCCGATATCTATCATAATACAAATGGCTGCAAAGACAATAGTGGCAGGAGCATCCGGTATGCTGTTTGCAGCCATTTATTTGAAAACAAAGAATATATGGACTTGTGTCATAGTGCATGCATTAAATGATTTTTTCCTGTTTTTACAAGAAGCCTTTTCAAAGCTTGGCACAGCTATGCCAACAGCAAATTATGTTCATGTGTACATGGAGATGACACATGAACAGATTATCTTCTATTTATTAATGATTTTAAGGGTATTACCTAATATCATCATTGCTATCTTTGTAATAAGAAAGCTCAATCCTAAAGAATGTGTATTTTGGAAGTAGTACTATGATTGTAATATTATTTGGCATACGAGAAGAGTAATTATTATACTTGAAATTATTATACTTTGAATTATAATAATTAATATGAGGTTAATAATATATGTTGGAGGTAATTCCATGTCAAAATTTATAAATCGTAGAAAAGAATTGGAAACATTAAGAAAAGAATACAACAGAAAAGAAGCCTCCTTTGTCGTTATATATGGAAGAAGACGTGTAGGAAAAACGTCATTAATCAAGGAATTTTGCAAAGATAAGAGAAAAATCATGTTTCTGGCGACAGAAGAAAGTGAGAACGAGAACAGAACTGCATTTAAGGAAACAGTTGCGGAAGCACTGGATGACTCATTATTGCGAGAGGCACAGATAAATCGATGGGAAACAATTTTTGAGCGTATTGCTAAGGAATGTGAAAGTTCAAAAAATAGAATGATATTAGTAATGGACGAATTCCAATACTTAGGAAAAGCAAATCCAGCGTTTCCATCCATTTTAATGAAAATATGGGATGAGAAATTAAAGGAGCAAAATATCATGTTAATTTTGTGTGGTTCCTTAATTCATATGATGACATCGCAGGTTCTGAATTACGATAGCCCGCTATATGGAAGAAGAACAGCACAGATTAAGTTACAGCAGATAGGATTTGAGCATTATAAAGAATTTATGCCAGAAGAAACAGAGGACTCACAGATTTTACATTATGCTGTAACAGGTGGTGTTCCTAAGTATATTGAACTGTTTCAACAGGCAGAAGATATTTATGAGGGAATAAAGGATAATATTTTATCAGATACTTCCTTTTTGTATGAAGAACCAACCTTTCTTCTGCAAAAAGAAGTGACAGAGATAGGGAGCTATTTTACGTTGTTGAAAACCATTGCAGCAGGCAATCATAAACTTGGTAAAATTGCAGCAGTCATGGAAGTAAAGCAAACGAATCTGAGTAAATATTTAAAAACATTGATGGAACTTGACTTGGTGGAGAGAGAGGTTCCTATTACAGAAGAGAATCCGGAAAAAAGCAAAAAAGGGCTTTATGTGATCAAGGATAATTTTATTAAGTTCTGGTTTCAGTTCGTATATCCAAATAAAGGATTATTAGAAGCAGGAAGGGAAGAATTTGTCTATGAAAAGATAAAGAAAAACTTTATTGATAATCATGTTTCTTATGTATATGAAAATATTTGTAGGGAAAAGCTGTGGAGCGAGCAAAAGCTTTCACATATTTCCTTTAATCGGGTTGGTCGTTTTTGGGGCAATCAGGATGTGGAAATAGATATTGTGGCATATGATTCCTTTGGAAATGATATGATTTTGGGAGAGTGTAAGTATTCCGTAAATCCAAAAGGCGTAGATGTGCTCTATAGTCTGGAGCAAAAGAGTATCTATGTTGATTGGAAAAAGGATAACAGAAAAGAATATTACTGCATTTTTAGTAGAAGCGGTTTTACAAAAGAACTACTGGAACTGGCACAAAAGAGAGAAAATGTTATATTGTTATCGTAGTAAAAGGGGGCTGTTCGTATGAACGCCCCCTTGCTATATACCTCAAAAAGTAAGACAAATCCAAAACTTAGATTCTCAGACTCCACTGTGAGCAGTCCCACACATCCGTAGCCAGTCCATCATAGAATTCCGGCTCATGACATACCATTAAGATGCTGCCCTTGTAATCCTGTAAAGCACGCTTTAATTCTGTCTTTGCGTCCACATCTAAGTGGTTGGTCGGCTCGTCGAGCAATAAGATATTAGTTTCTTTATTTAACAGCTTACACAGTCTGACCTTAGCCTGTTCGCCACCGCTAAGTACCTTAACCTTGCTCTCAATATGCTTTGTGGTAAGACCACATTTAGCAAGAGCAGAACGAACCTCATACTGGGTGAATGATGGGAACTCATTCCATACCTCTTCGATACAAGTCGTTGTTACAGACTGGTCCATTTCCTGCTCAAAATAGCCGATTTCCAAGTAATCGCCAAGCTCTACGCCACCATTTAATGCAGGAATCAGACCAAGAATACTCTTTAACAGAGTCGTTTTACCGATACCGTTTGCACCGGTAAGAACAATTTTCTGACCACGCTCCATAGATAAGTCTAAAGGCTTAGATAATGCTTCATCATAACCAATGACAAGACTCTTAGTTGTAAAGATATATCTTCCGCTTGTTCTGGCTTCCTTAAAATAAAATTCTGGCTTTGGCTTTTCTGCCGCAAGCTCAATAACGTCCATCTTATCAAGCTTCTTCTGACGGGACATTGCCATATTTCTCGTAGCAACACGCGCCTTATTACGGGCAACGAAGTCCTTTAAGTCAGCGATTTCCTTCTGCTGTCTGTTATAGGCAGCCTCTAATTGTGCCTTTTTCATGGCATAAACCTCTTGGAACTTATCATAGTCGCCTACATAGCGGTTCAGCTGCGCATTATCCATATGATAAATTAAATTAATTACACTATTTAAGAAAGGAATATCATGCGAAATCAAGATAAACGCGTTCTCATATTCCTGTAAATATCTCTTTAGCCATTCGATATGATTTACATCAAGATAGTTTGTAGGCTCGTCCAATAATAAGATATCAGGTTTTTCCAATAACAGTTTTGCCAATAATACCTTCGTTCTCTGACCACCACTTAAATCAGTAACATCTGTATCCAAGCCAACCTCTAAGATACCTAACGCTCTTGCCACTTCCTCAATTTTGGAATCAATCATATAGAAATCATGCTGGGTCAGAAGCTCCTGAATCGTTCCAAGCTCTTCCATATAAGCTTCTAATTCTTCCTCAGAAGCCTCACCCATCTTGTCACAGATTTCATTCATACGTGTTTCCATTTCATATAAAAAGTCAAAAGCAGAAGCAAGTACATCACGAATCGTCATGCCCTTTTGCAAAGCAGTATGCTGATCTAAATAACCAACACGCACATTCTTTGACCATTCTACCTTACCCTCATCCGGCATTAGCTTTCCGGTAATAATATTCATGAAAGTAGATTTTCCTTCGCCATTAGCTCCCACAAGCCCGATATGCTCGCCCTTAAGGAGACGGAAGGACACATTTGTAAAAATCGTTCTATCCCCGAAGCCGTGGGAAAGATTCTCTACATTTAAAATACTCATAGATTCAAACCTCGTTTATATATAAATCAATCAAAAATTGTTACCTCAAACATTATAAAGGGAAAGGAGAAGTTAAGCAAGCCGATACTTTAAAAATAGCGATTTCCGGGTAAAATAACAGAAAACCAATCAGCACGTTTTTAACACCAAATATCACAACCATATTGTAAATTGTATATATAAAAGCTAAAATAACACCAAAATGAAGAATAGAATGGAGATAGAGTAATGAGAGTCTTTGAAATGGCAATCTGTGATGATGAGGAATATTGGATTGAAGACATCTGCGGATATCTGAAAGCCTTTATGAGTGAGGAAGAGGTAGAGCTGCATGTATCAAAGTATTATTCCGGCATAGAGCTATTAGATGATATGCGGGAAAATGGCAAGAATCTTGACATAATTTTCTTGGATGTAGAAATGCCAATGTCTGAGGATTGGCCCGTATACACAGGCATGGAAATTGCAACGGAGATTCGTAAATTCAATAAAGAGGTAACCATATGCTTTGTAACCAGTCATCGCAATTATGCCTTTGATGCCTTTAAGGTCAATGCATCCGGCTACTTAGAAAAGCCGGTTTCCTATTTGGAGTTAAAAGAAATGCTCAATAAATGTATTCGTGAGGTTCGCTATATCAAGGACAGAGAGATGGCAGAGGATACCTATTTGCAGATTTCCTTTGGAAAAGAGCCGTTTATCATTCCCGTAAAGAAGATAATCTATATCGAAAAACAGCGTAATAAATGTATTCTTCACACAACAGAGGGTGAGCTGGCCTGCTATAAGACACTTTCCGATGTTTACGAAAAACTGAATCCAAATGTATTTTTCTACGTTCATCAGGGCTATATCGTGAACTTTAATCATATATGGGAAGTGAAGGAAAAGGTGATAGTTGTAACAGGAGCGTTAGAAGTTCCTGTAAGCCGCAAGTATCATAACGACATGCGTGACAGACACATGGATAAAATATACAGACTGCGGGCGGAAAAGGAAAGAGAGAGAATGGGTATTACGGAGGAGTAGAGAAGATGAAGAGCAGAGTAAAAAATATAGCAGCAGGAATCGGGTATTTTGCATTGTTTTTTGGTGTTAATTTAATGGTTAGCTTTGTTGTGGAGTTCATATATGGCTTCAAAGCAGGACTAGAGATGGCTCTAACCAGTGGTGTATTTGATGAACAGGCATTTATGGAAGGACTGATGGAGTTTGTAAACAAATACAGTACATTAATGACAATGGCATATCAGATATTGGCATTAGGTATCATATGGTTGATTTTTAAGCTTCGTAAGAAGAAGTTTCATCAGGAAGTAACATTTATAGCATTTGATAAAAAATCCATTGTACCAATTTTAATCATGGGTGTAGCAGTTCAATTTTTTGTAAGTTATGCAATGGAACTGTTACCAATCCCTGAGGATATGATGAATGCTTATGTTCAGGCATCATCACCCTTATTGCAGGATCAAAATCTGTTGATACAAATTGTAGCACTTGCAGTGGTTGCACCAATAGCGGAAGAGATAGTATTTCGTGGGCTTATATTATCCAGATTCAAAAAGGCAATGCCAACGGTATTGGCAATTGTATTAAGCTCCGTTCTGTTTGGCTTAATTCACTTACAGTTTTTATGGATAATCTATGCAGCACTTATGGGAATTTTGTTAGCAGTAGTTGCAGAACAGGAAAAATCCATCGGTGCATCTATTCTATTACATATGGCAATCAATTTCTCGGCATTATTTGTTGAGCTGATTTTGGTGCAAGGAATCGTAATGGGAGTGGTATGTGTAGTGGCGTTTGTTATTATAGCTGTTACCTTATATACGATTGTGAAAAAGCAAAGCTTAAAAACGGTATAAGACAGAGCAAGTCTGTTTTATATAAAAAGAATCCGATGAACTATGCGCATACCTCATCGGATTCCAACTCAAACAGCACTTATGAAAAAGTACCTAGGACAGTATACAGCTTTTTCGAGGGAGTGTAAATGTTAAAGGAAGGAGTGAAGAAGAATGGTAAGATATACAGAGAATACTAAGTCAGCCAATAATGGTCTTGTAGAAATGTCAGAGGAATGTCAGTTAGCAGTAAATGGTGGTTGTTCGAAGAATAACATAGATTGGTTGGATATATTAAGACCGGGACTATGGGGACCAATTGGATTATAATGAAATAAGAGAAATATACAAAGTTCTTTCTTAAATTATAAAAAAATGGTTTTGGATAATTTATTCAGAACCATTTTTATATGGATAAATATTGTGATAAACTATCAGAATGAATGATTAACGTTTAAATTAATGCAGAATAGCACGAGTAAACACCCAAACAGCACAAAGATGTTGTAAAAATACAAACAATAGTATAACTTTTAAAAAGTAAAACGATATAAGGCAGATAAAAATCTGTTTTATATAAAAAAGAATCCGATGAACTATGCGCATACCTCATCGGATTCCAACCAAAACAGCACTTATGAAAAAGTACCTAGGTAAGTATACAGCTTTTTCGAGGGAGTGTAAATAGCAAAAGGAAGGAGTGAGAAGAATGGTAAGATATACAGAAGATGCTAAGTTAGCAAATAATGGTCTTGTAGAATTATCAGAAGAATGCCAGTTAGCAATTAATGGTGGATGTTCAAACGGTCTTAGTGCTGAAGAAAAGGCTGCTATAATATTTTTCTTTATGAGTCTTGCGGCTGATCATAGTTAATGTATTGAGGAGATAGCTAGATTTCTAGCTATCTCTTGTTACAAATAGAAAATATAATAATAATTTTGGGTTTAAGTTATAGAAATAGCAAAAAATGATATAGTATATGTGGAAAGGTAAATGATGAAAAAGAATATTTGTGAACATCCTAATATTGTAATGATTGCGACATTGATTACCTATGCAATTGGTATTCATTTTGATATAGGAGATAGCACATGGGGAATGATACCTAATAGATTGTTCATGGGATTAATTATGCTTAGAATTATGTATTATGTAGCAGGAAGAGAAATTTTTATATGGACTAAAAAGAGCGGCGCATATGCGATTTCAAGAAGTTTTTATCAGTTTATATTAGAGAGTATTACATTTGTATTATGTATAGAAAATGCTAGAAAATTAAATGATAATTGGTTATATTTATTTATTTCTTTATTTATATTCACTTTGTGTGTTGGTTTTTCAGAAGAAGTATTGTTTAGAGGGATTATTGTAAATGGATTGGTAAAGGTTTTGCCAAAAAACAAAGCAGGTTTATGTTGGGTGCTAGTGGTAAGTGGATTTGTTTTTGGCTTTATACATGTATGGGAATGTTTATTTAACATTGGGATAAATTCGATATCAGTGATAGTGCAAATGACAAACAAAACTCTATTTACGGGAGCATTTGGTATGTTGTTAGCAGCTATTTATTTGAAGACAAGGAATATCTGGATATGTATGATAATTCATGCTCTGAATGATTTTATTGCATCATTAGCAATGCTATTTTTGCAGAGAGGAGTTTCGAATATACAGTACGTGGATGTGGCAAAAACAATGAATTCAGTGACAGCCTTTTATACAATAATACCTGTGTTATTATTTAGTATTCCGAACATAATAATATCATTAATGATTTTAAAAAGGCTTAAGCCGGAGGAATGTATCTTTTGGAAATAGAGTGATTAATTTACATAGAGGAGAGTAAAAAAATAATGAGATTTAATTTAATAAACGATTTTGGGCTTTATATAATGCATGTTACAGATATTAATAATAGTATTTTGATAAATAAAGAGATTTATGATAGTTTTTGCAGTAAAAATGAATTAAGTGAATCACAGTTTTTGCAAATAATTGAAAATTTTTACCCGGAAGAAATAGAAAAATATGAAAAAATAATAAGTAGCAGAAAGAAAATAGAAAGTGCAGAAGAGGATTTTGCGAACGAATCCAAAAAGGATATTTTAGAGGGAAAGAGTGATTTTACTTTATGCATACATGCGACTCGAAGATGTAACTTGAATTGCAAATATTGCTTCGGTGGTGAAGATTATCTTCCAAAACAGGAAATATCAATAGATACAGCTATAAAGGCAATTGATTTTATGGTTTTTGATTATGGAAAAAACGCTAAGATGTATACGATTGATTTAGCTGGTTCAGGTGAACCATTACTTAGATTTGATTTTATTCAGGAAATAGAAAATCATTGTGAAACAATACGAAACAGAACGGGAAAAAAAGTAATTATTACTTTTCCGACAAATGCCACAATGCTGAATCAAAAGCATATACGCTTTTTTGAACAGCATTCAGATATTTTGTATGGAATTAGCATTGATGGTGATGAAAAAGGAAATTCAAATAGAATATATCATAATGGGAAAAGCACATTTAATGATGTGTTAAGAGGAATTGATATTACTACAAATGAACATTGTGGATTTGCAGTTACTGTTACAAAGAATAATGAAAACGTAGATGAAATATATAACTATCTATATTCGCTTAAGAAAGGTGACGCAATTAGTACACATCTTGTAAGGGATTTTGGACAATCAGAAACATCACTCTATAAAATAAATATTGATAATTTATTGTTAGGTTATAGAAAACTTACAGAACAATTTATAGAACAGTTAAAAATGGGGAATTTTGATTATATTAAGCCTATATTGAATGGTGATGATTTATATGGCGGATTCATTTTGATGGCAGTGCAAAAAGGCTTAATTGCAAAATGTAGATGTGATGCAGGTCAGAACAGGATTGCTGTTGATAATGATGGTAAATTATATGCATGTTCTGTAATGAACGGAAATGAAGATTTTTGCATTGGCAACATTTTCGATGGAATAGATTCAGAGAAGAGAAACAAATTTATTAAGTGCAATGTGGAGCAATCTGTTAAGTGTCAGAATTGCTGGTGTAAAAATATTTGTCGTGGAGAATGTATGACAATTTCATATTTACATACAGGTGAATTGTATCAGCCAAATGAATATATGTGTGAAATACGCAAAAAATTAATTGCATTAGCGATATCCTTTGTAGAGTATGTGAAAAGGAATATACCCAAGGCATATAATGAGTTGATGAAACATGTTGTTGGAACAAGGAATAATCATCAAACGAATCCGGTGGTTTGGACAGTAATTCAGTATTTAAATCATTCTTCGCAAAGGGTATCGTATAAAGAAATCGCTTCGGTATTAGAGAACATGCCATGCGAACAAAATGAAGTAGTAAATGTTGGACCGAATGTTTATGATGTTCAATCACTAATAAAAAAATATAATGAGGGGGACTGTGTTGTACAGATAAAAAATATAGATGATTTGCCGGATATAAATTCCCCATTAATTTGTTATTACAGAGGACAAAATGGTGTTCATGAATATTGTTTAGTTAAAAAGGATGAAAATGGTTGTCTTAGATTTTCTTCATTAGAGAGTCGTTTATCAGGTTATGCTCTTACAAATGAATTAGTAAAGCAAGGTTTAAATGTTTTTATAGGACCATTTGAAGAGTATATAAAATAGGATTTTTACAGAAAAGAAAGAAGCAGAGATTCAGTTTTCCGCTTCTTTCTTTTCTGCCTTAGCAGGATAATTCGGAAGTACAATCCTAATAGAAAAATACTTCTCATCATATTCCAGATTCAAATGTCCGTGTAATCTTTCAACGCTATCTTTGACATTTCCAAGACCAAGTCCATGGTTGCCGGTATCAAATTTTTTAGTGGTCAGGAGTGAACCATTTCTTTTCTTAATTTTCTCACAATGATTATTTTTACAAGTAATCTCCAGATAAGAGTCCAATTGTATCATGGACAAATCAATCCTGCCTTTTCCGGTTTTGGCAGCAGCAGTAATCGCATTGTCTAAGATATTACCGAGAATCGTAATCATATGGAAGTCATCAATGTTAATTGTATGAAATTGGTCGTTTACAGATAATATAACACCTTGCTTTTCACAAATAGCATTCTTGGTGTTCAAGATAGAGGAAACTAAAGTGCTTTGGGTGTCATAGATTTTTGTGGCACCTATCTCATCATTTAATTTGCAAATATATTCTTTCTGCTTATCCAATTCATTCTTTCTTGCATATCCGTCAATAATGAGCAAGTGATTCTTGAAGTCATGACGAAGCTTAGAAAGAGCCTTTAAGGATTCATCAACATCTTTCGTATATGATAGCTGCATAGAGTATTTCTCGATTAATACTCTTTGCTGAATCTGTTCATTCATCATTTCGATAAGCTTTCTGTAGTTATGAGTGTTGAACATGGTAACACCAATAACAAACAAGAATAGATAAGAAAAGGTAGTAGTCAATTCTTGGTTTTCTAAGAGAAAACGATTGTAAAAAAGAAGCAAAAGGATACTGAAAACAGCATATATTGAAAAATTGATAGATAAATGGCTTTTTTTATTTATTCTTTTCAATTGTTTGTGATACAAGAAGAGGTTTAAAACAATATAAGCAAAGGAAGTATCAATAATGGATTGATAATAAAAATACACATCATTACGCAAGGAAGTATCTAATATACTTACGTTGATAATAGTAGTGATAAAGGTACATATTAAATATAAAATATTATAAAAAAGTTCATATTTGAAAAAAAATAAAAGGCTCTGTTTCCAGTGAAATGATGAAATAAGTAACATATATGTAAATTTAATAATCCAAAATAGAAAACTTGAAAAAGGAATCGTAGGATTTAGAGCCATAAATAGATAGATGCAAAAAGTACAAATGCGAATATAAGAATACTGTTTAGGATTCTTATATGGAAAAAATGCAGAGGTGAATAATTCCAATGTAAGTAAATCTATAAAATAACTGATTAAATCTAAAAGAACATTTTGTACATATGATAATTCCATAATAGTGTATACCTCTAATAATTCAAAATAGCACCTGTAAATTACCAAATAACACATGTGCATTGTAATTATAAGGAAATTTATGTAAAGTTGCAAGCAAGGAGAATGATTAGGTATTAAAGTGGAGGGTTACAATGAATACAAAAGAACTGAAAGAAATAGAATTAATGAATTTATTAGAAATAACAGGTGGTTATGATGAGAAAAAAACAACAGTACATGAAGTAGTTGATAAAATCTGTGTACAAATAAAAGAATTAATCACTTCCTAATTACTCACACAAACAACCATAACAAAAAGAAAGGACACCAACCCCATGAAATATTACTGTGTCAGACAGCATGACATAACGGATTGCGGTGCGGCCTGTCTTGCGACCATATCGAAGCAGAATGGTTATCGAATCAGCATATCGAAGATTCGTGAAATTGCAGGCACAGATAAGCAGGGAACAAATGCTTATGGAGTCATCAAGGCAGCAGAGGCATTAGGCTTCTCTGCCAAGGGCGTGAAGGGTAATCAGGAAGCTTTCTTCTCCGAGTTTCCACTACCCTGTATTGCTCATGTAGTCGTAGACGGTTCTCTCATGCATTATGTCGTGATTCACAAGATAACGAAGAAGCAGGTCATTATCGCAGACCCTGGAAGAGGAATAGTGAAGCTTACACCCGAAGAATTCTTCGGTGAGGTACATACGGATGGAAAGCCGCCCAAATATCAGTGGACGGGAATATTAATTCTTTTAGTGAAGAATGAAACCTTCCAAAAGGGTAATGACACAAAGGGATTATTTGAGCGCTTCTTATATTTGCTCGTACCACAGAAGAAAATGCTGCTACATATCTTTGTGGCATCATTATTATATACGGTACTTGGTATATTGGGTGCTTTTTATTATCAGGCGTTGCTGGATGATATTTTGCCGGATGGACTGTCGCAGACACTATTAACGTTATCTATAGGTATTATCGCATTGAATATATTTAAGGTATTGCTGAATGCATTTCGTTCTCACTTATTATTGTATCTGAGTCAGAAGCTGGATATAGCTCTTCTCCTTGGCTATTATCGGCATGTGATTCAGCTTCCTATGAGCTTTTTCGGGACGAGAAAAGTTGGAGAGATTGTTTCTCGTTTTAACGATGCATCGAAGGTACGAGATGCCATTTCAGGTGCGGCATTAACGATTATGATTGACACCTTTATGGCAGTTGCAGGAGCAATAATTCTTTATATGCAGAATACCAAGATGTTTGGTGTGGCTCTGATTGTAGTTTTATTATATGGGGTTATTGTTCTTACCTTTAATAAGCATTATAAGCAGTTAAATGAACGGACGATGGAGGATAATGCACAGTTAACCTCTTATTTAGTAGAGTCTTTAAATGGCATGCAGACCATTAAAGCCTATAATGCGGAGAGAAAGGCAGACCAAGAGACAGAGAAACGGTTTGTAAGATTATTAAGAAGTATTTTCAACCTAAGCTGGGTTGGTAATGTACAGACCTCGTTAAAGGGCGCAACAGAGCTAATCGGTGGTGTTGTTATTTTGTGGGTTGGTGCTGTGTCTGTTATTCATGGCGAGATTACCATAGGACAGCTTATTACATTTAACTCTCTCCTTGGTTATTTCCTTGACCCGGTCAAGAATCTGATAAATCTTCAGCCGCAGATGCAGACAGCAGTTGTGGCAGCAGAGCGTTTGGGCGAGATTCTCGATTTAGAAGCTGAAAAGGACGAGAGGGAAGCACATAAGCTTGTACCGGAGCATTTAGATGGTGATATCATCTTCCAAAATGTGAAGTTTCGTTATGGAACAAGGAAGCTGGTTCTGGATGACGTGGATATTACGATTTATAAAGGCGAAAAGGTTGCTTTTGTCGGAGAAAGCGGTTCTGGCAAGACGACCTTAACCAAGCTGTTATTACATCTGTATAAGCCGGAGGAAGGTAATATTTTAATCAATGGCAATAATATAGAAGATATACAGCTTGAGACACTTCGAGAGAGGATTGCCTATATATCACAGGAAACCTTTTTATTCAGTGGAACCATTATGGAAAATCTCATGCTTGGAATAGATGATGCCAGTGTAGATGATGTAATCGAGGCTTCCAAGCTTGCACAGGCACATGAGTTCATCAATGAATTACCCCTTCGTTATGAAACCATGTTAGAAGAAAATGGTGCTAATCTATCAGGTGGACAAAGACAGCGACTTGCGATTGCCCGTGCCATGTTAAAAAAACCGGATATTTTGATTTTAGACGAGGCAACCAGTAATCTGGATGCGATTACAGAGAGGGCATTGGACAAGACAATTCATGAATACTGCAAGGATATGACAACCATTTTTATAGCACACAGATTAAGTACCATCAAGGATTGTGACAGAATCTTTGTGATGGAAAAGGGAAAGATTATTGAGACAGGAACACATGAGGAATTAAAGCTTGCAGGCGGTAAGTACGCAATGCTGGCATCACAACAATCATTAGATAAGGAGGCAGTTGCATGAAGCCGATTCTGTTAGACATGAACGATATGTCAGACAGCCGAGAGGTATATGAATCACGACCTCATCCGTTTTTTGTTCTATTTATCTATCTATTAATGGTAATGGTTGTAGTCGCTCTTTTATGGGCGGCTTTCTTTAAGATTGATATTGTGGTTAAGGGAACAGGAACAGTTTCTGCAAGAGAGGATTCGTCTATTATCACGAATACCTATGCAGGTGCGATTACGAAGTGCAATATTGTAGATGGACAAATCGTGAATAAAGGCGATGTGTTATATGAAGTAGAAGCAAAGAACTGGGACTTACAGTTGAATAACTATAATACGCAGTTGGACCAGAACGAAGACAGACTTGTTATGATGGAAGCGTATCTTTCATGGCTGATGGATAATAGTATAGATTTAAGCGGATATACAGACAATCCGTACTATGACGAATATGCAGCAAGACAGAAAATCGTTTCTTTACAGATGGATTTGGCTCAGTCTGAATTCAGTACGCAAAAGGAAGCTTATGATGCTAAGCTTGCATCAGGCAGTACGATGATTACTTATTATGAAGAAGAAATTAATAAGCTCAATCAGTTATCAGTAGGAATCAGAACACGTACCAATACCTTTGCAGAGACAGATTCTTATTACTATGCAAAATTAAACAACTATATTACACAGTACAATAATACCGTATCTCAGTATGATACAACCCTTGCAAGCCTGCAAAGAGAGTTAGATCAGGCAAAAAAAGATTTAGAAGAAGCAAAAACAGATATTTCAAATGCAGATAGCAAAATATCACAGGCAGAAAAAGAAATTAATGATGCAAAGACAAGAATCGCACAGGCACAGATTACTCGTATTGATATTCAAATCGTATCTATGCCAATAGCAATGACAGGAACTCGAAAGATTACTTATAAATGTCTTACCAATGATGAATCAACTCAGGATGGAGCAGGAGTATCAGATTCACAGCAAGATAAGTCAGAACCAACACCTGCATCAGAAGAGGCTGTAAAAGATACACCATCTCCAGTAAGTGAGATAACGGATACAAGCAAAGATGATAGTAATGCTTCTGCCATAGATATAAGTAAAGAGGATACGAATATTTCTGCTACAGATACAAAAAAAGAAAATGCCATTACATCTACTAATGATGCGAGTAAGGATGATACAAGTGATACACAAAAAGATACAACCATAAATGAAGAAGATACTCCAAAACAGCCGACAATTCAGGTAATTGATACTTCAACAGATGAAGCCTTAATTGCAGAGAAGCAGGCAGAGATTTCTGCGGCCAAAAGTGAAAAAACAACAGCAGAAGCACAGAAAAAAGCGCAGGAAAGTCTGATTCAAACAAAGCAGGATGCTATTACAGCTAAAACATTGGAAAAAAAGACAGCTTTGTCTAGCTTAGAAACGGAGACTATTGCAGGAATCGAAGCATCAATCTTACAGTATCAGCAAAGTATATTATCAACAAATGGTTCAAAGGTAGAAGCACAGACTGCACAGAGCAATATTATAGAGCAGGGAATCCAGAGTAATAGAGAAAACGTAATTCAGACAGAGATTCAGACAGTTTCTACAGAGATTAGTACTTATAATCAGAAGAAACAGGAGTTAGAAGCAGGAATCTTAGAAGTAGAAAATGGAAAGCTTAATACAATTGTCAAGGCACCAATATCTGGAGTTGTCAATCTGACTGGTGAGCTGGTAGAAGGCAATTATTTAGCAACCGGAACTCAGGTTATGACAATCATTCCACAGGAAGAAGACGGTTTTGTGGTTAAATCTTATATCGATAATCAAGATATTGCCAAGATTAAGCCAGCTATGGAAGTAAAATATGAAGTAGCAGCATATCCTTCCAGCGAATATGGAACAATGACAGGTATGGTAGAATTTGTTTCTGCAGACTTAAAGGCAAACAGCCAGGATGGTAGTGCATACTATGTTGTAGAAACATCCATTGATAATACCAAGCTTTATAATAAGATTGGCGAAAAGCTCGATTTAAAACTTGGTATGTATTGTGAAACAAAGATTGTTGTAGAACAGAAGAGCGTACTGCGATTCTTGTTGGAGAAAATTAATTTAGTAGACTAATAAACAGCTCTGATACATCACGAAAAGAATGTATCAGAGCTGTTTATTATTTTATTCTAATTAAAGAAATTAAATTTTTAATAGCTTCTTTGTGAGTTTCTTTGTCATAGTAATAGGAGCCTTCTAATATAATACTAACTTCTATATATTGAGATGGTTTTGCTTCTATATATACATAATAATAACAAGAATCATTGTATTCCTTGCCTAAAAGATAGCAATGGTGATTATTAATATCCCATTCTTCTATAATGTTAGAATATTGTTTTTCACTTTCGATATCTTCCTTGCTACGACAAAATCTGTAAAAACCAAGAGACATTTGGGAGTATCCAAAAATTGTTGTTCTTTCAAGATATTCTACTACATTACTAATACCTTCAGAGTTATCAAAATCAGAATTATGAAATTCAGGAACAGTAACCTTTATGCCAACATCATTAAGAAGTTCATAGGTATAATAAGCTTTTACATCACTTTCCTTAAACATTCCGGTGTGAATATTCATTTCTTTATTATGATCTGGTAATTGCTGGTTATAATACTGCTCAGTATAGGAATAGATGACTTCCATAGTGTTCAGTTCATCAATGACTTGTTCTATTAATTCTGTAGATGCTTCTGTTTCCCGTTTTAGCTCAAAGCGAATAATTGGATCACCGGGCTTTAATTCAAGTAATGGTTTAAAATATAGAGCAATGAAAGGAGTCGAATTATCCGTATAGCAAGTAGCATAATAATCTTTTGAATGATAATCTTTTACTAAGAATTCAATTTCATCATCATTCAGTAAATTATATTCACAGATAAAATATTTTTCTTTATAGGTATCATCAAAGATACCGTAATCGGTTTTCTCAAAGAGGTAAAAACTTGGTTTATGGGTAAATTCATAAGTATCTTTATCATATATTTTAATGGTATTTCCACAATTGATATTTTCTAGTACATAAAGTGTTTTGGTAGAACCTTCTTCTTGTGGTACTTCTTTATTAGGAACTTTGACTAAGTTGCTTAATAGTGCAGCAAGATAGCTTTCAAAGTCATATGCTGTATTTTCATAGGAATCTGTATTATAATTGTGTTCTTTTGCATAATGAATTCCGCTTATAGACACACAAAATTCATCAAGACTTTTTTCATAACCGTAAATAATATTAAAGTAAGTAGGTTCGCAGGCCTTCGTTAAGTCATCCCTATCCTTATATTCGTAGGTAAGTAAATAGCCAATGTTTTCGGAGTCGGGAAGCTTTTCGCTTTTCGTACGCAAGCGAAGTCTTTCTTCTTTCTCGTTTTCGGCTTCTTGAATAGCAACATCAATTGCTTCCATAATGGTATCAAGGTCTTCTTCGTAATGATCAAGGTCATTTGTCATATAATCTTCAATAAATTCTGTATCAGATTCTTCACGATAGCGATCAAATCTTTCTAACTGGTCATCGGTGTATTCGATAGTAGATTTTTCCGTATCATCAGAATCTTCAGAGTAAGCGATAGTCGTTTCTTCTTCGACATCATCTGTTTGTGAAAGACTCTTTTTTAAAGATTTTTTTTCGAGCTGAATACTTGAATCGGAGCTGTCAAATGCAAATTTGTATAGCTTGAAGTTACATTGGTTAGATTCTGGATTAGTTTCATCCTTTAACCACGAGAAGAAATCTTCGTGACAACTAATTAGGTGTGGGCTGGGATGACCGAGTTCAAAAATATTATAGTAATCATCATTAAAATTGTCTTTCTTTAAATAATAGGTAAGTTGATTAGAAAAAATATTGGAATAAGGTCCTTCATAAGTTATATATTGGGATTCATATTTGTATTGATTAACAGTATCCCAAGAAGAAGTAGACCGAAGCTTAAACTCAAGTCCGGTATCAGGGTCAGTATAATACTCGGAAAATGGAGACACATAAGGCTCCATTTCTACACTGCCAGCTTTGGCAACTTCGGAATTCATATTTTCATAAACACCTTCATTAGTTACGGAGCCGGCTGGCGTTTTGCCACAGGCAGCTAAGTTTACAGTTAACGTAATTGCAGTTAACATAATAATAATTTTTTTCATTCAATAATCCTCCTTTGTAATAAACTTTACAATATTGTCAACTCTCAATAACAATAATTGAATGGCAATAGTTTATATCAAGACGAATGAAAAACCTTGAGTATAAGAAGATTGCAATGGACAACAGAGGGAGTATAACATAATCTTTCTAAAAATTCTAGAAAATAGAATTAGCTCTTCTTTTTTAGCTACAATTGCTGTGCTATACTAAAACTGTTTACATAAAACAGATGTAAAGGAGGAGCAACACATTATGATACAGGCAACCAATCTGTGTAAACAGTTTGAACAGAATGTAAAAGAAGGAAAAAAGAACAAAAAGATAGAGTTCATGGCAGTAGACCATGTCTCCTTAGAAGCAAAAGAAGGCGAAATTGTAGGAATTCTTGGACCAAACGGCGCAGGAAAGACAACACTTCTTAGAATGCTCGGTATGCTTATGACACCAACGCAGGGTGAGTTGACACTTAGAGATGCATCAGGTGAAGTGATTACCGATGTAACCAAGAGAAAACAGACCATTGGTTATTTATCGAACAATACCAAGTTGTATGCTCGTTTTTCTATCCGCGAATATCTTGCTTTTTTAGGAGATTTATATGGATACACCAAGCAGGAAATAGAAGAACGCACCAATAAAATTTTTGAAGTGCTTGATATGAACAGCTTTGCAGATAACCGTATCGAGAAGCTTTCTACCGGGCAGACACAAAGAGCGTCCATTGCACGCTGCCTAATGGCAGACCCTCAGCTCTATATTTTAGATGAGCCAACGCTAGGGCTTGATATTGTAAGTGCAGATGCCATTATTCGTTTTATGCAGGAGCAGAAAGAAAATGGCAAAACAGTATTGTATTCTACCCACTATTTAGAAGAAGCAGAAGTGCTCTGCGACCGTATTTACATGATTTGTCAGGGTAAGATTGTAGCACATGGAACGCCGCAGGACTTAAAAGAACAGACCAATACTGTAAATCTTAGAGAAGCATTCCATGCTATATACGATGAAGCAATTGAGGGAGGTGTCCAGGCATGAAAAAGATTGGAATTCTTGTAAAGAAGGAAATGACAGAAATTCTTCGTGATAAAAAGACATTGATTATGATGTTAGTAATGCCATTGATTCTCTATCCGGTAATGTTAATCGGAGTAAGCTTTGGTGTGACAATGCTTATGGAATCTCAAACAGAGGAAAGTCAGATTGTCGGATATAGTCTGGAGAATGAAGCATACATGGAGCCGATAAAAGCTCTCTATGAGAAGGAAAAAGAGGAACTTGAAAGTGAGATAGCCTTTCAGGGAGCAGATCAG
Source organism: Lachnospiraceae bacterium (assembly GCA_036310845.1). GTDB lineage: Bacteria > Bacillota > Clostridia > Lachnospirales > Lachnospiraceae > COE1. The sequence goes on from JAXJRB010000192.1 coordinate 18,370, forward strand.
AGTAATGAAGAAGCAGTTCGTCAAGAGGCTGATGTATGGGTAAGCTTTACCGAAGAGGAAGGTAACATACAGATACAGGTAGATTATACTTCGACCAATATGGATTCTAATTATGCAGAGGATACCATGCAGGAGCTTGCAGAGCTCTATCGTGATGAGATTATGGCAAGAAATCTGGAAAAAAAGGGGCTGACAGAGGATTTTTTATATCCGGTAGAGTATGAAGCTGTTGATTCTGTAAGTGAGTCAGAAAGTGTAGGAATGTATTATGGTGGAACAATAGGTATGGTATTGATTTCCATGATTATGCTTGGTGCCTTTTACCCTGCAGTGGATGTTACCACAGGAGAAAAAGAACGAGGAACACTGGAAACCTTATTAACACTTCCGGTTACGAATTTTCAGATGATTATGAGTAAATTTATTGCTGTTTCTATTGTTGCTTGTGTAACGGCCACGGTTTCCTTGCTGGCAATTGGCGGTTCGGTTCTCTTTTTGATGCTGGGAGTTCCGGAAGATATGACAAGTGAAGTGACACAATTTCCGTTAGAAACCATTTTAAGTAGTATTCCGGTGTTATTGTTTGCGCTCATTGCAACAGCACTTTTTGTTACCGCATTAAGTATGTGCTTTTGCGTATTTGCAAAAAGCTCAAAGGAAGCAAATAACTACATGACACCAATTATGTTAGTAATTATGATTGTTTCTATGGTAGGAATGATTCCAACGATAGAGTTGAATTACACCTATGCCATTATTCCAATTGTTAATGTATCGTTACTAATCAAACAGGTATTATCACAGCATCTTGATCTGTCACTTGCATTAATAACCGTTGGTGTAAATCTGGGATACAGTGTTTTAACTATTTGGATTCTTGCAAAAATGTATGACAGCGAAGATATTATGTTTTCCGACGGATTCCGTAGCTTCCGTTTATTCCAAAAACGCTCCGACATAAAAAAGGGAACCATTCCTGCAACAGGAGATGTGGTTATTTGTCTCGTTGTTGTTTTTATGCTCATGGTATATATCGGAAGCATTTTCTCAGCAAGAGATGTGTTTGTAGGCACCATTGTTACTCAGCTTATCATACTGATAACACCATTATTATTAACATGGTATATGAAGACGGATAAAAAGGAGCTCTTTTCGTTAAAGGCACCAAAACGATATATGATTCCTGCTAGTGCTTTCTTATATATTGGATGTTTCCATTTAGAACTCGTAGCAGTGCATTTTTTAACAAAAATGTTTCCACAGAGTACAGAGAATATAAATATGGCCTTTGATGAGATTATGAATCATTCCTTCTTAGCAGTGGTTTTTGTAGTTGCCGTGATGCCGGCTATTGGAGAAGAACTACTGTTTCGTGGACTTACATTTGGAAGCTTAAATAGTAAATATAAAGCAGTTTGGGCAATTCTTGTGTCCTCACTTGTTTTTGGATTATACCATGGAAGTGTTGTGAAATTGTTGCCAACGTCGATGTTAGGTGCATGTTTTGCTTATATCGTTTATAAGGGTGGAAGTATCTATATCACCATGTCATTACATTTTCTGAACAATTTTATATCGGTTGTTAGCATGAAAAAGCCAGAACTTATTGAAAAGATATCACCAGTATTAGTAAAAGAAGAGCTTTCTAGTATAGAGATTATTGCTATGACTACAATAGGGGTAATTGCATTAATAGCAGGTCTCCTTCTTATAAATAATAAGAAGAATGTTGAAGTAGGAAATAAAGTGTTGACAGAATAGTTAGTTCGTGCTAACCTAAGAGAGTTGAAAGTAATGAAATAATTTCGGGGTGCAAGAAATATTCTTTCCTTTCACTTATATCACACAGCCAAGAAGAGCCGTCACGGGCTCTTCTTTATATGTAATAGGAAATTGCTGTAACATAGTGGTAGTTAGACAAGAATTTAGCAAGAAATTTTTGCTAAAGTGTGCGCTGGCACACACTATTTCTACTCAATAGGAAAGACCTTGTAGGTTTATAAGTATTTATTGAACACAAGTAGGAAATGTTATAAAATTATACTGACAGACACAGAATTGCTTGAAAAAGAAAATTCTGTGTTTTTAAATTTAGGGAAAGGTATGGTATGGAAAATGAAAGGTCTAAATGAAATTGCGTTAGGAATAATGTTTATAGTGGTATTAGCAATAAATACAAATTTAGTACATGCGCAAGAAACAGAATTATCTGTACAAAATCACAATCTATCCAATTTACCAATTCCTGATGAAGAAGAATATGCTATAATACCAGAAGAGGAAAAACTATTAATTGCCATAGATGCAGGACATCAGGCAAAGGGCAATTTAGAAAAAGAGCCCATAGGTCCAGGTGCAGATATTCTAAAGACCAAGGTAACGTATGGAACAAAAGGAAATACCACAGGATTGGCAGAGTTTAAATTGACACTAATGGTTGCACAAAAGTTGGAACAAGAGTTACTTTCCAGAGGATACGAAGTGTTTATGATAAGAAATACTCATGAAGTGAATATAAGCAATGCGGAGCGTGCGCAAATGGCAAATGAAGCACAAGCAGATGCTTTTATCCGAATTCATGCAAATAGTATTGAGAATTCTTCCGTGAAAGGAGCTATGACCATTTGCCAGACACCATCCAATCCATATAATAGTTCTTTGTATGAAAAGAGTAAGAGTTTGTCAACGTATGTATTAGATGAAATGGTTGCAGCAACCAGCTGTAAAAAACGAAAAGTATGGGAGACGGATACCATGACAGGAATAAATTGGAGTCAAGTTCCTGTTACTATCGTGGAAATGGGTTATATGTCTAATCCTACCGAAGATAAGCTTATGGCAACACAAGAGTATCAAAATAAAATGGCAGAAGGCATGGCAAATGGCATAGATAAGTATTTTCACGCTACAAATAAAGAAGAAAATGCAATAATACAAAACAATAATATAGAAAAGACAGAATAGAGGATGGCTAAAAATGGCAAAATGCAAAGAAATCAAAACAAATGCAATGAGAATTCTAGAAACCAAAAAGATACCATTTACCACACATGTTTATGAGTGTGATGAATTCATTGATGGAATACAGATAGCGGATATGCTTTCTCTTCCGTATGAAAAAGTATATAAAACACTCGTAACACAAGGAAATAGTAAAAACTATTATGTTTTTGTAATACCCATAGCAGAAGAACTAGATATGAAGAAGGCAGCAAAATCCGTGGGTGAGAAATCGGTAGCTATGTTGCATGTTAAAGACATTAATGCAGTAACCGGCTATATTCGAGGAGGTTGCACTGCAATTGGTATGAAAAAACAATATATTACAAGAATCGAACAAGCAGCAAAGAACCTAGAGCAAATAATAGTAAGTGGTGGAAAGCATGGTACACAGCTAGAATTGGCACCTGATGATTTGTGTAAGGCGAGTAATGCGGAATATGCAGATATTACAGTAAAGTAAAAGATATGGGAAAACACAATGTAAACGCAAACAACTACAACACGCGGTTTGTGTTTATTATATATCTTTTGTAATAATTCAGTACCTTCATAATTACAAAAGATCTTTGATGTCTTGCAATTATCCATTATAAATCGCTTTCCGCGATGAATTTTTGACTATTGTATCGTGATTTTTGAGTCTCACCAGTAAATACTTCAATCTACCTGAATAGTCACGATACAACAATATTGTTGTAATACTTATCTATAAAAGTTAACAAGACAAAAAATATGGATAGATATAGAAACACACCAATTAGTAAAAAGAAACTGTTTCTATAAATATAGGAGATTAAGTGTGTATAACAAAGACATACACTGCAAGAGATGGAGTGCATTTTTGTATGGATAAAGCTTTAGATAGCAGAGAAAGGTACCCATTAATATAGAAGAAGATAACATAATATATTATGTTATTTGTGGTCGTCTACGGCAGAAGAAGTGATGCAGTAAAAAAGGCCATTATCTGAAATGGTGCGGTTCGTCTTGCAGCAGTAGGAGCAGGTCCATTATTATGAAAATTAATTACATCATCAGAAGTGGTAGCGTATGATGATTTAGGACCGAAGCAAGTCGTAAATAGGAAGTAGAGAAATTTGCAATAATTGTTGTTATGAATGTAAAAGGAAATGAACTATATGAAACTGCTATAAAAGAGTCCTGTGAAGAGCAGCAAGGGATTATTTTGGAAAAACAAGTAATAATCAAATTGAAATAATCAAATTGAAATAAAAAAAATGGTTGACAAGAATATAGAATATATGTATAATAAATTTTGCGTTGAGTAAGACGCACAATTTTATATTGGTAGAGAATTTAATTCAGTACCAGGGAGAAATACTCAAGAGGCTGAAGAG
>JAXJRB010000193.1:0-52440 GCA_036310845.1 Lachnospiraceae bacterium
AAAAGAAGCAAATAAAAAAGCCCAGGGGGCTTAGCAGGAAATGATGTTGCGGCTGGCGAACCTATTCGGTGAGTCTTTAGACTCCAGTGCCGGAAAAAGACCCTTATAGGGTCAGAGCAAACCACCGGCTAAGCCGGTGGTGCTGATTTTATTTGATGTATAGTATTATTTAGAAATATGTATTAATAAGAAATATGTTATATGAACAAGATTAAGTAAATATAACATTTTTGTATGCAAAAGATGAAAGGGATAGAAATATGGAGAAAAAACTAACTGAAGCTGAACAATGGTATGAAAAGAATAAATTGTTATTTGAGCAATTTTCAGAAGAGATAGAGGAAATTATTACTAAGATTCTTAAAATACAAGGAATTCCATATCAAAGTATAGCTCATAGAGTAAAGAGCAAAGAAAGCTATTTGAAAAAGTGTAGTAAGGAAAAGTATACAAATCCGATAGAAGAAATAACAGATGTATCAGGAATAAGAGTAATTGCATATACAAATGAGGAGGTTAAAAAAATATGTGAGATATTACAAAATGAATTCGCTATTGATAAAGAAAAATCTGTTAATAAATCTATAATTTTAGAAACAGATAGAGTTGGCTATCGTTCTTTTCATTTTATATTACAGTTAAATGAAAGCAGAACAAATTTGCCAGAATATATTGCATATAAAGATTTAAAATGTGAGGTTCAAGTTAGAACGTTGCTTCAACATGCTTGGGCAGAAATTGAGCATGATAGAAATTATAAGTTTGCAGGAGTATTACCAGATGAAATCAAAAGAAGATTTCATTTGGTTGCAGGTGTTCTTGAAATGATGGATAGTGAATTTGATAGATTGTCTAGAGATATAGATGAGTATTCAATCTGCACAGAAAAGGCGGTTGCAGAAGGTAATTATAATTTATCAATAGATTCGAAATCACTAGAACAATATGGATTAAAAAGATTCGAGGGAATAATAGATATAGAGCCATGTTCTGATGGAACAATAATATCAGAAGAGGTTGTTCAAGAACTAATAAATTTTGGTTATGATACAATACAAAGTATTGAAAATGACGTAAATAAATATATAGATATATTAGCTAAAAAAACACCAACAACATTGGTTGGAGTATGTAGAGATTTAATGTTTTTAAAAGATTGTAATAGATATTTCTCAAAGGCTTATAAAGGACAATGGCAAGGAACGTCAGTAAATCATATTAATTTTTTGAAGAGAAATGGTGTTTCTGATATAGATAAATATATAAAAGAAAACAAAATATATATCAGTAGGGGAGATGAGTAAGGACTACTCATTTTAGTAAATGATTATGAATATATAGATAAGAAAACTAAACAGTAACAAGAGATACCGATTACCAACATGGTAGTCGGTATTTTGCTTTAAAAGAGAATAAAATTGTATCAAGGGTAAAATATAAAGCCACAGGGTGTTTTAATTGTACATAGAGTAGAGGTTGGTTACAAAAGTTCCAAAAGGTGTCCTAAATTTTAACAGGAATTTGAATTTCGGTTATAAAAATTAAATTTATAACGGAGGTTCAGAGACATGGCAAGCGGCATTATAAATGTTGTTGGGTACATTAGGGTATTGATGATGAGTACGAATGAGTAAATTTACTTCCATTTGTACTCATTTTACCTACCAAGAAAGAGTAAATTATGCTATGATATACCAAGATAAGGTTTTATGTTAAAATGCTTAGAACCCTAGTAAATTCAAGGAAAAACGAGGTTGTACCAACTTATGCAGGAAAAAATAAAAGTGCTCATGGTTTGCCACGGCAACATCTGCCGTAGCACCATGGCTGAGTCTGTCATGACTCACCTCATTAACCAGCAAAACTTATCCCACCTCTTTGAGATTGCTTCCGCAGCAACTAGCCGCGAAGAGATTGGAAACCCGCCACACTACGGAACGGTGAATAAGCTCCGTGAGGTTGGTATTCCTGTAGTTCCGCACCGGGCAGTGCAAATGACAAAGGCTGATTACGAATATTATGATTATCTCATTGGCATGGATACCGCCAATATCCGCAATATGACAAGAATTGCGGATGGCGATACCGATGGAAAGATATATAAGCTGTTGACTTTTACCGGTTCCGGAAGAGATGTTGCGGATCCTTGGTATACGGGCGATTTTGATGCAACCTATGAGGATGTTGATGCAGGTTGTAGAGCGTTAATCGAATATATCCTTAACGATTCAGCTGATAAATCATAAAGTTTAAGTAGCCTGCAAAGGTTACCCATAGCAGATAAGGAATCTGCAATAAGGCAGCTGGGGGTTCCACACGATAGAACCGAATAATCATCACGAGTATGGCAATCCATAGCAACACAAGCCAGATAAGAGAAAACAAAAAGTTTTGCATATTGAAGAAGATAAGACTCCAGAAAAAGTTCAGGATAAGTTGTATGGCATAGGCAAACAACGCATCCAGCACTAATTCTGGATTTTCTTCTTTTTTAAGCCGGATTCGTGCACTGCTGATTCCCATAAGAGTGTACAATATGGTCCACACAATAGGGAATACAATGGCAGGCGGAGCAAGAGCAGGTCGCATAATACGTTCATAGATATTCATATTGTTTCTGGTTAGAAAGGCTGACAGCCCGCCAACACCAAGTGCGATAGCAATAGAAATGACATAAGGTTTTAGTTTAGCCCACATATTGTAATCTCCGTTTTATATCTGTGTTACAGATGGTAAGTTTTGTAACTATTCTATGCCCGGATAGTGAAAATATGTGCAAAAACTGGAATTGCGTTGTTTGCGTATGAAATATATGATTCATTTTATAATCAGCTTATTTTCTTTAATCAAAATTTAATAAAATACCGCTTGCATGAATAACAGAAAGTAGTAAAATGGGTTTTAATGCTTATTCAATAAGAGAGGATGAGGACTTATGGTAAAGATTATTTCAGATAGTACTTGCGATTTGTCAAAGGATTTACTTGAAAAATATGATATCGATATTACTCCTTTACATATTGTATTAGGTGAGGATGAATATGAAGATGGTGTGAATATAACACCGGATGAGATTTATAAATGGTCAGATGAGAACAAGGAAACGCCAAAAACTTCGGCAGCAGGAATTGAGCAGACAACAGAAATGATGCGCCCTTATGTAGAGGCAGCCATTATGGCGCAGGAAGGAAAGAATGCTCAGGAGATTGCAGACAGAATCGAGCATTTGAAACCGCTTGTGCGGTCAAGCTTTGTGGTAGATACATTAACTTACCTTCATAGAGGAGGAAGATGTACAGGCCTTGCAGCAATGGCTGGAGGAGTGTTAAAGCTACATCCAAAGATTGTGGTAGAAGATGGCAAGATGCGTCCGGATAAGAAATATCGTGGAAAAATGGAACGTGTTGTCATGGACTATGCCAAGGATATAGAAGAAGACTTAAAGACTGCAAAAAAGGACAGAGTATTTATTACTCATTCAGGTTGCAGTGAAGATATTATTGATGAAGTGAAGAATTATTTACAGACACTGAACATTTTCGATGAGATTCTGGTTACCAGAGCAGGAGGAGTTATTTCCAGTCACTGTGGACCAGGAACGTTAGGTGTGTTGTATATAAAAAGATATGAATAAATTAGAGGTGTTGCATTTGATATGATATGCAACACCTCTTTTAAAATGGTTAGAAAAGAGATTATTTTCTTTCATAAACGGTATATTGCAATGTCCGTAACAGAGAAATGGCATCATCTAGAGATTTCTGGTCATAGAATTCTACATGAAGAACTCCTTCTTCAAATTCACGGTTATGTACGATACCGATGTTTTTGATAGAGATCTTTTTATTTGCCAGAATGAGTGCAATCATGGCAAGAGTACCGGTTTCATCAGGAATATCGACATAACAGCCGTATACCTTCTTGATAGGACCTCTTGCCTGCGTAGCGAAAGAGTCGCGGTATTCCTTAGACTCTTCAAAGAGCTTAAAGGTATAGCCTTCCTGCTTTGCACGCACCGAAGCACTGATTTCTTTTAAGGAATCGATATAGGAATCCAAAAGGTTTGCAATATTTTCCGTGTTAGACATGCAGATTGCTTCCCACATTGCAGGAGAAGAGGATGCGATTCTGGTGATGTCTTTGAAACCACCTGCTGCCACTTGTTTCATAGTGCCTTCCTGCGTATCATGGTCGTGTACCAGATTGACAAGCGCAGCAGCGATTAAGTGAGGAACATGACTGATTGCTGCAGTTACATAGTCGTGCTCTTTGCAGTCAAGTACCAGTGGGATAGAGCCGATACGGCTGACGAGTTCGCGATATGCTTCGACTGCGTCTGCTGAAACCTCTGCAGTAGGAGTTAAAATGTAATATGCATTCTCTAAAATCAATGGGTTAGCATTAGAAAAACCTGTTTTCTCACTTCCTGCCATAGGATGACCACCAATAAATTGTGCTTCCAATCCAAGAGTTCTAATGGCTTCATCAATTGGTGATTTTACACTTCCCACATCTGTCAGAATTGTGTGAGAAGAGAGAAAAGGCTTTAATTTTACAAGGTTTTCATTGTTTGTGGAAACCGGTGCGCATAAGAAAATCATATCGCACTTGTGAAAGGTTTCATTGATTTTTGTTGATATTTCATTAAGGACACCCTCCTGAACAGCATCTGCAAATTTTTCAGGGTGTGGTCCATAAGCTATAATATAAGAATCTGGAATTACCTTGCGAATCGCTTTTGCGATAGAACCGCCGATAAGTCCGAGTCCGATAAATCCAAAAGTTTTAAATTCCATAAGTTGCTCCTATTGTATCGTAATTTTAATGTAAGTATTTAGTGACTTTATAAATACAATTTAATATTACTAGTATCGCACTTTAAAGTGCTAAAGTCAATATTAAAACTCATGTTTAAGTGTGAAGTCAATGTCTTTTTTAGATATTGGATAAGCATAAGAATCATGCAAACATTATGGTAACTCTCCTTTCGGCGAAAAATTGTCATTTTCTAAAAAAGAATTCCATATTATTGTATATGCACAATGCTTGATTCCATAGAAAAAGATTAGAGAAAGTTGGTAAAAATGCATAAGAAAACAGGGTTTTTTTGTAAAAAATGCGACTGATAAATTGAATAAACAAACTTGAATATACAGACAACTTATAGTAGAATTTATGTAAAGTATAAATAACAGGGGGATAAGTCTATGAATATTTACACAACTGATAAGATAAGAAACGTTGTATTACTAGGACATGGTGGCTCAGGAAAAACGAGTCTTGTTGAATCGATGGCTTATCTGGCAGGTATTACCTCACGTATGGGGAAAGTAGAGGACGGCAATACTGTCAGTGATTTCGGTAAAGAAGAGCAGAAGAGAGGAATTTCCATCAGTACTTCTGTAATACCAATTGAATGGGAAGGAACAAAGATTAATCTTATTGATACACCAGGTTATTTTGATTTCATCGGTGAAGTTGAGGAAGGTATTAGTGCGGCAGATGCGGCGATTATCGTTGTATCCGGAAAGGCAGGCGTGGAAGCTGGAACAGAGCGTGCATGGGAACTTTGTGAGAAGTATAAATTGCCTAGAATGATTTATGTAACAGGCATGGATGCAGATAATGCTTCTTTTAAAAATGTAGTTGAGAAATTAACAGAGATGTATGGCAAGAAGATTGCACCATTTCATTTCCCGATTCGTGAAAATGAGAAGTTTGTTGGTTACGTGAATGTAATCAGTGAGACTGCAAATCGTTGGCAGGGCAAGGAAGTAGTGGATTGTGAGATTCCTGATTATAGTAAGGAAAATCTTTCTATCTATAAGGATACCTTGATGGAAGCGGTTGCTGAAACAAGTGAAGAATTTATGGATCGCTATTTTGGTGGTGAAACATTTACGGAGAACGAGATTCGTGCTGCGTTAAGAGCAAATATTAATGACGGTTCTATTGTTCCAATTAGTATGGGTTCTAATCCTCTTTGTCAGGGTACTTATACTTTGATTGATGATATTGTAAAGTATTTACCAAGTCCTGAGAATAAGCAGATTGCAGGCTTCAATATGAAGACAAACGAAGTATTTGAAGCAAATTATGACTTCTCAAAGGTTAAGTCTGCATATGTATTTAAGACTATCGTAGACCCATTTATCGGAAAATACTCACTGATTAAGGTGTGCTCCGGTGTATTTAAATCAGATGATGTGATTTATAATAAGGATAAGGACGTAGAAGAAAAGGTAAGCAAGCTGTATGTATTACAGGGTAGCAAACCAATTGAAGTTTCTGAGCTTCATGCAGGTGATATTGGTGCCATTGCAAAGCTGACAGCTGCAAGAACAGGAAATACCCTTTCTACAAAGGCAAATGTCATTGAATATGGTAAGTTTGAGCTTTCTAAACCATATACTGCAATGCGTTACAAGGTTCCAAATAAGAACGACATTGATAAGGTGGCGCAGGCATTGCAGAAGCTGACACATGAAGACCAGACCTTAAAGGTGGTAAATGATAATGAGAACAGACAGACCTTACTATATGGTATAGGAGAACAGCAGCTTGAAATCATCCAGAGCAGACTGGTAAATGAATATAAGTGTCAGATTGAATTAAGCAAGCCAAAGGTTGCATTCCGTGAAGCGATTAAGAAGAAATCAGATGTAGAATATAAGTATAAGAAGCAGTCAGGCGGACATGGACAGTATGGTCATGTAAAGATGCGCTTTGAATCATCGGGTGACAATGAAACGCCATTTGTATTTGAACAGGAAGTAGTTGGTGGTGCAGTACCAAAGAACTTCTTCCCAGCTGTTGAAAAGGGATTACAGGAATCTGTATTAAAGGGGCCTCTTGCAGCATATCCGGTAGTAGGAATCAAGGCTGTATTATATGATGGTTCTTATCATCCTGTAGATTCTTCTGAAATGGCATTCAAGATGGCAACGATTCAAGCATTCAAAAAAGGTGTTATGGAGGCAGGTCCTGTTCTCTTAGAGCCTATCATGAGTCTTAAGGTTACTGTTCCTGATAAGTACACAGGAGACGTTATGGGAGACTTAAATAAGCGCCGTGGCCGTGTACTTGGTATGAATCCAATTGCAAGTGGTAAGCAGGTAATTGAAGCAGATATTCCTATGATGGAGCTTAGCGGATATTGTACCGTACTTCGTTCTATGACAGGTGGACGTGGAGATTATGAATATGAGTTTGCAAGATATGAGCAGGCTCCAAGTGATATTCAGGAAGCAGAAGTAGCAGCAAGAGCAGCGAAGGTTGCTGAGAATAGCGAAGAATAATGAGATTTTTGAGAGGTGGTTTGATGTGAACCACCTCTTTTCTAAACTAATGATTAAGTAAACTATTAATTTCATCAGCCTGCATATGCGACATTTTATAGAAGTAGAAATGCACACTGCTATATACGATGACAAAGATTATGCTAATGAGAACCAAGTTATGAAGCGAAAATGAGAACCAGTTTCCAAAATAGCAAAAGCCTAGCATTGCAATATACGTTAATGCAAATTCCGTAATAAGGTATGCAAAATAGGATTTGAAATTGATATATCCTAACGCGAAATCAAGAATATCAACAACGACAATAAATGCAAACATTTGCAAGAACCATGCATTATAAATACCGGCATTTCCTTGTAACAGATTTGAGATACAGGTTAATAATGCTGTTAAAGTAAATGAGATACAAGCAGATGGTATATATATTTTAAAGATTTGTTTCATAATATAAGCCTCCTATTTTCTTAATTTATCTTTCAATGCTTCTACATAGTTACGTGAAATGATGAGCTGTTCGCCATTTTTGAGCTCCGCTTTTAAACGATGATTTGCAAAAGGTGCAACACATTTTAGATAAGATACATTCAAAAGACAACTCTTACTGATTCGTACAAAAGTCGTATTTTTAAGTTTTTCTTCTAAGGTAGTCAAAGTTTGTTTGCAGGAATAGGTTCTTTCATAATCATATAGAAAGGTTTTGCTGTCTACTGACTCGATATAGAATATATCTTCAATTGGTAGTTGATATTGATTTCCTTCAGACTCACATTCCAGTGAAAATGTATATTGTCTGATATAATCCGTAAGTCGTTGCAATCGTGTATCGATATAAGCGCAGTTAATAATGACTTCGGTTTCTGTAAAGTGTTCATTCTGATGAATGGATAGTTTCATGTAAATCTCTCCCCGTGTAATGTTTTTACAATTCGTGCACGTTTGTTATATGGGTATTATATGGTTGAGGGAGAAGGATTACAAGATGGCAAAGGGTGATGTGCCATTTTAACAGAGTGAAATGCCCTATATAAATGAAAATGTTTATAAGAAAAAGAGATAGGTGCCTTTTTATGTAAAGATATCTATCTCTTTTAGTATGGACTGATTTAATATAATTTTTTATTCATTTATACATTTAGTGATTCTGCAATCTCAGAAAAGTTTATATATAAATCCGCATAAATATTAACTTTAATAGTAGATTCAAAAGAATACTGTATATTGAGTATATCGCCTTGAAAATAATTAACAGTAACAATTTTCCTGCGAGGGTCTACAATCCAATATTCACGCACACCGGCATTTTTGTAGTAATAGAGTTTACGAATGTAATCGTCTGCCGGATTACTGGGTGATACGATTTCGATGATGAAGTCAGGAGCACCGTTACACCGTTTTCCATCTAATTTATCTTTATCGCATACAATCATAAGGTCAGGCTGTACGATGGTGAGTGGAGTATCGTTTAACTTTACGTCAAATGGGGCATGAAAAACTCTGCATGCTCCCTGTTTCTTTTTTATATAAGTATTAAGTACAGTGGAAAGCTCCATAGAGATGATTTGATGTTCTTGTGAGGGACTTGACATATAGTAAATCTGTCCTTCAAACACTTCAGCACGAGTATCTTCTGGAAGAGCTTCATATTGTTCTAATGTAATAATTTGTAATTGAGATTGTAATGCTGGCATAATATACACGTCCTTTCGTGCTTTTTAGAAAATGATTATATTAATAATATAACAGTTATTTTTGCTTTGCACAACTTGAAATACGTGTGTCATTTTCAAAATTCCCATTGCATTTTGAAAACGTTTATGCTAGAATTACATCTATATTTAATAATATGTAAACGACCTGGATAAGGAGTAGTAGAGGTTAATTGCTACAATGTAGTAAATTTCGTAATTATGAAGGTACTGAATAATTACCAATTTTCTATTTCAGAGAGCTGTTGTTTGGTGCAAGACAGTATAGAAAAGCCTTGAACTCGCCTTTGAGTTCCTGTAGTGAACAAGTCTGTATATAATGAACAGAGAAGTAGTTACAGGCGGGAATTCCCGTTATAGAAGTTGAGTGCAGATTAATATCTGAAACAGAGTGGTACCGCGGATAAGGTTATATACCTCTTCGTCTCTATAAAAATATAGAGGCGGAGAGTTTTTTTGTTATTTAGAAAAGAAGCAATAGCAAAATTGAGCTTGTAGTTCTAAATAGTTATAAGTTGATATCCGTAGAAACAAGAAAAGGAGCATGAAAAAATGAGTAGAGAGTATTCTCCAAGCGAAATTGAAAAAAAATGGCAGGATGTCTGGGATAAAGAGCAGGCATTCAAGGTTGGCGTAGATAAGTCTAAGCCAAAATATTATGCATTAGTAGAGTTCCCATATCCATCAGGACAGGGACTTCATGTAGGTCATCCAAGACCATACACAGCGATGGATATCGTATCAAGAAAGAAGAGAATGCAGGGATATAACGTATTATTCCCTATGGGTTGGGATGCATTCGGTCTTCCAACAGAGAATTTTGCAATTAAGAACAAGATTCATCCAAAGATTGTTACTAAGAACAATGTAGCACACTTCAAGGATCAGTTAAAGGCTCTTGGATATTCCTTCGATTGGGATAGAGAGATTAATACAACAGATGAGAAGTACTATAAGTGGACACAGTGGATTTTCTTACAGTTATTCAAGAAAGGTCTTGCTTATAAGAGCGAGATGCCAATTAACTGGTGTACTTCTTGTAAGGTTGGTCTGGCAAACGAAGAAGTTGTTGGCGGTGTTTGTGAGCGTTGTGGTGCAGAGGTTGTTCGTAAGATGCAGTCTCAGTGGATGTTAAAGATTACAGATTACGCTGAAAAGTTACTTCAGGGTCTTGAAGAAGTAGATTATATCGAGAGAGTAAAGGTTTCTCAGCAGAACTGGATTGGACGTTCTGAAGGTGCAGAAGTAAACTTCCAGTTAAAGGATAAGGAAGAGACATTAACTGTATATACAACAAGACCAGATACTTTATTTGGTGCTACTTATATGGTAATCTCTCCAGAGCATCCATTAATTGACAAATATAAGGCAGAGATTAGCAATTTTGATGAAATTACAGCGTATCGTGAGCAGGCTGCAAAGAAGTCTGATTTCGAAAGAACAGAGCTTGCAAAGGATAAAACAGGTGCTTGCTTACAGGGAATTTCAGCAATCAATCCAGTAAACGGAAAAGAGATTCCGGTTTGGGTTTCTGACTATGTATTAATGTCTTATGGTACAGGTGCTATTATGGCAGTTCCTGCACATGATGAGAGAGACTGGGATTTTGCAAAGAAGTTTGGTCTTCCTATTATTGAAGTTGTTGCAGGTGGAGATGTTCAGAATGCAGCATATACCGATGTTCAGACAGGTACACTTTGCAATTCTGATTTCTTAAATGGTTTAGAGGTTAAGGATGCAAAGGCAGCCATTATTAACTGGTTAGAAGAAAAGCAAATCGGACACAAGAAAGTTAATTATAAGCTTCGTGACTGGGTATTCTCTCGTCAGAGATATTGGGGTGAGCCAATCCCGGTTGTTAAGTGTCCGTGCTGTGGTTATGTTCCACTTGACGAGAGTGAGCTTCCATTAAGACTTCCAGAAGTAGATAGCTATATGCCAACAGATACAGGTGAATCACCACTTGCTGCTATGCGTGACTGGGTTGAAGTTCCATGTCCTAAGTGCGGAGCTCCTGCTGAAAGAGAAACAGATACCATGCCACAGTGGGCTGGTTCTTCATGGTATTTCTTAAGATATATTGATCCTGACAACAGCGAAGCATTTGCAAGCAAAGAAGCGATTGACTATTGGATGCCGGTTGACTGGTATAACGGTGGTATGGAGCATACAACACTCCACTTACTGTACTCTCGTTTCTGGCACAAGTTCCTTTATGATCAGGGATTAGTATCTTGTCCAGAGCCATATAGCAAGAGAACTTCTCATGGTATGATTCTTGGTGAAAATGGCGAGAAAATGTCTAAGTCAAGAGGAAACGTTGTAAATCCGGATGATGTTGTAAATGAATTCGGTGCAGATACTTTAAGAACTTATGAAATGTTCATCGGTGCGTTTGAATTAAGCGCTGCATGGAGCATGGAAGGTGTTAAGGGCTGTAGAAAGTTCCTTGACCGTGTATGGAAGTTACAGGATATGCTAGTTGATGACGAAGGCTACAGAGCAAATCTTGAGACAAAGATGCATCAGACCATTAAGAAGGTTACAAATGACTTTGAAAA
Source organism: Lachnospiraceae bacterium (assembly GCA_036310845.1). Lineage (GTDB taxonomy): Bacteria > Bacillota > Clostridia > Lachnospirales > Lachnospiraceae > COE1. The sequence goes on from JAXJRB010000193.1 coordinate 11,567, forward strand.
CCTTAAGTTCAACACAGCAATTGCTGCAATGATGGCACTTGTAAACGAGTTCTACAAAGAGAAGAGCGTTACAAAAGCAGAATATGCAACCTTAATTCTTTTATTAAATCCGGTTGCTCCTCATATGACAGAAGAATTATGGGAGAACCTTTTTGGTGATTCTAGAGCATATCAGCAGAAATGGCCAGAGTATGACGAAGCTAAGACAGTAGAATCTACAGTAGAAATCGCTGTTCAGATTAATGGTAAGGTTAAGGCTACCGTTGCTGTTGCAATAGATGAGGATGAAGAGTCTGTTAAGGAAAAAGCGCATGCAATTCCTTCAATCGCAGATTTAATGGTTGGTAAGACAGTTGTGAAGGAAATCTACGTTAAGGGTAGAATCTTAAATATTGTAGTAAAATAATGTAATGAAATAAATGATATTGTAATTATGAAGGTACTGAATAATTGCATGATATTTATGAAAGAGGCAGCTGTTTTGTTGCCTCTTTGTATGTAACAGGAAATTGCTGTTGCATAGTGTTGGTTAATAAAGAAATTGCACTTTTGTATGTTGATATGGTATTATCGGAATGAAATATGGCATAAGAATGCGAAAGGAATGATAAATATGTTGTCTCCGATGAATCATCGAGAAATAGAATATACAACACGAAAGTTTTGGGAAGAAAATCAAATAGAAGAAAAGAATATTTCAGACTTGTTTCTTGGATGGGAAAATGTTACAGAGAAAGAAGCAGCAATTGATTTAATGAGTTGGCTTGAACAGACACAGAAAGAGGTTTTTCAAGAGGATTTGCTTCTTGATTATGGAGCAGATTGCCTGCGACTATATCTGATGTTTGAGAAAACACCCGAACCGGATGATACATGGCTTGATACATGGGAAGAGTGTAATCTAGAAGGCTGTTACAAGTTCCTTGGAAGATTTCGACGAATGATTTTGGTGACAGACTATGTGAATTCCTTTGGAGAAATCCAAAATCTGGATATCTGTAAGTTAAATGATAAAGTATGCGTTCTTCAAAAGAAAGTGATGCAGCATATTGCAAAAGAAAATACGATGCCAAACCGACATAATGCAATTGCAGTTATGATGGAAGGTATCAATGAATTACAAAAGGAAATGCGAATCGGAGAGCTTGTAACGAGAATACATTCTCATGAGATTGAAATGGCTGTTCCACATGCACAAAAGCAGGAGGAAACAAAGGTAGCAGTACCCAAGCGGGCAAAAAGTGTTGAGGTAGAAGCACTTATCAGAAACGAACTTTTATTAGTTGCTCCATTTGCTCCCGTATTAGCAGAACATCTGTGGCAGCGTTTACAAGGAAGCGTTTCTTCTATATATAAGAATACATGGAAAGAGCAGGAAGAAAAGGTGGCTGAGATTGAGCTTCCAATTCAGGTAAATGCCAAAACCAAAAAGACATTTATGATTTCTGTAAATGATGGAAAAGAAGAGATTTTGGAAAGAGCGAAGCTTGAACTTTCACAGATTCTAGAAGGAAAAGAGTATCAGGTAATTTATGTTCCTGGAAAAATAATAAATTTTGTTTTGAAATAGTAAGAAGAAAAACGGTTGTAAAAAGCCGTTTTTCTTCTTTACTATTTGGAAAACGCTTAAGAGAAGCATTTTTTGTTTTTCATACATAACAATAGAACAAATGAAAGAAAAATAAAATTATTTACATAAAATGTATATACAATTAGCAAAATATGTACTATAATATAAACGATGGTAGATTACATAAAAAATTAACTAGCAATATGGGTGTAAAATGGGAAAAACGACATTTGAGAAAAAACTTCAGCTTTATAAGGATGAAGATGACAAAATGGAAACAGATATGCAAATGATACGATTCCTTATGAAAGGTAATGCGCAGTTGACAGAAAAACTAGCGGTTCAGTTGTACTATCGCATTCTGAAAGAGAATATTCAATTTGAAACCTCGGTAGGACTTGATTTTTTAGATAGAATCATGGATACCATGTCAGAAAGACAAATAAAGAGGATAAGAAGTAAAATTGGTGAGGAACGGAGAAGGATAGCGAATCGTGAAAGATTTTCGAGGACGAACAAAGGAATGGTTGTTTTTATCTTTTCTGCGGTATTTGTAGTATGTGTGATTTATCTGAATTGGAATATTCTTTTGGATATGAAGACAAATTATGATGCATATCAGCTGCAGGTGAGAATGGCTGAGGCAGAAAGAGCGTCAAGAATCGAAGATTTTTGGAAAGAAAAACAAGCACAGGAAGCTGTCTTAAAACGGATTCAAGAGGAACAGATAGCACTTGCTCAAGCAGCAGCGTATGAGCAAGAACACAAACCTCAATTGCTTAGTAAGTTCAAAGAATTATATGCGGAAAATCCAGATATTAGGGGATGGCTAAAGATTGATGGGATGAAAATTGATTATCCGGTTATGACGAGGTCAGGAGATAATGATTATTATCTTGATAAAAATTTTGATGGAAAGAAAGATAAAAACGGACTTCTAATTTTGGATTACCGATGTGACTTGATGAGTGGTGCACAGAACTTTATCATATATGGGCACAACATGAGTTCTGGGGTAATGTTTGGGACTCTCAAAAATTATAAAAGTAAAGACTTCTGCGAAAAACATCCGATTATTCAATTTGACAGCTTATATGAAGAGGCTGAATATCAAGTAGTTGCGGCAATGCTTTCAGAGGTTGCGTACGCAGATGAGGATGTATTTCGCTACTATGATGCGATTGACATGAGCACAGAAGAAAGCTTTAACGCCTTCTGTGATAATATATCAGAAAAGGCGTTATATACAACAGGAGAGATACTTTCCTTTGGCGATTCCTGTTTGATACTTTCGACTTGTGACAGATATAAGGAAGATGGAAGATTTGTTGTAATAGCTAAGAAAATACAAAAGTAAGAAAATTAGCTATTGGAAATAAGAAGAAAACTTTTTCATCTTCTCGATATCTTCGGGTGTAGAATATTTTTGAAGAACAGAATAGATTAATTTTATTTCATCTTTTTGAAAAGAAATGTTGTTTTCTCTGCTTTGCTTTGACAAGGAAAGCAGAAAAGGCATCATTTCTTTTTGCGTTAATTTAGAGCCTTGAAAAAATAGTTTTTCTAAGAAGATTAACTTATTTTTGTCTATACCTGCTAAGGCAGGGTCTTTCATCCAGTCAGTGTTTGTATCGCTCATTTGATACCTCCTATGATTATGTGTTTATATTATTAAAAAATTGCATGATATCAGCCATATTCATATTGTTACCCATGATGTTTTCAAACATGGATAAATCAGGAAATGGATTCGATGAAGAACTATCGTCATCGGACATGTTTTGAAAAAATTCCATCATTTTTTGCATTTCTTTTACGTTTTCCATTGTATGCATCATGTTTAAGATTTGATGTATATTTTTCTCTTCTTCAGGTGTAAGATATTTTTTGATTGCTTTATAGATTTCATCTAGATCATGGGATTGGTTACTGGCGGCATAGATTCCATGATTGAGAGGTTGCATTCTTTTTTTTGTTAGTTCTAAAGTGTGCTGTAGCTCTAAATATTTGATAAACACAGGAAGATAAGAAAATAATCCTGTGTGAAAAAAAGGAAGTAGAGACTTTAGTATCTGGATATGGTTTGTTGTATAGAAATGGTCAAAGACCAAAGTGTAGTCATTTTCAGTATCCAATTCACTCATAAAGCCTCCATTAGGTAATTAGCTTAAAATATCTTATGTATAGAAAAAAGAATATATGACTAAGAAAAGCCAATGGGCTCATAAAGAACCCATTGGCAGTGCTAAGAATTAGCAGCATCCGTTGTTGTTGCCGCCACCACAGAAGAAAAGAAGAATAATAATCCAGATGCAACTATTACCACCAAAGTTGGAAATGGTATCTGTACCACATCCACATCCGCATCCACAGTTATTGTTTCCACCAAAGAATCCATTACCACATCCACCGCAGCATGAGAGGAGAAGGATGATCCAAATCCAGCTGTTGCTGTTTCCTCCAAATACATTATTGTTGCATCCACATCTGTTGTCGTTGTCACATCCACAATTACTTGCTGTTAAGTCACTCATTTGAGTACCTCCAAAAGGTTTTTCTATACTATATGTGATAAATAGAAATGTGTTACACATTGTGCGGAAAGAAAAAAAGGATTACATAATAAAAATAAATAAATTTCCATAATTGACTATACAATTAAGCGAAAATAAGATATAATATAACCAACGATGAGATAACATAATGTATTTACAGATATTAAAACGCAAAAGAGGGGAATTTTATGTATCGAAGACTAAAAAATATTCTAGGTGTCAGCTTAATTATTTTTGCAATTGTGCTTTCGCAGATACCGATGGGTGATGTGCTGGCGGATGAAGACACGATTATGGAAGATGGTTCTATTGGGGATACTGTTGATGAAGAGGAAGATGAGAATGCGAAAGATTCTATTGAAGGTGAATCATCACAGGATGTGGGAAATGAAGAAAATGTGGCACTTCTGACAACGGGTAATGAGGGTTCTGGTACTCTGACAGAAGGGATAGGAGATTCCATAGATGAAAACAGTACTCCGACAGAAAATACAGACAGCACGTCGAATGGTGATACTACTTCAATTAAGGAAATAAAGATTACTTATAATTTGGGATTATCTGGAGTATCTTTGTTTGCTGTAGCTGATGGTAGTCAGGTTAATGGATCTTCTATCACACTGGAAATTGATTCAAAAATCGGAATTAAGGTACCGAAACCAACAAAGATAGTAATCGATGGAGATACGGATGAAAAAGAATTAGTAGTGGATGCTGCTGTATATAAAATAGGCGATAATGAATATAGGTTTAAAGGCTGGTATGCGAATAGTAATTCTTCAGGAGTTGAATGGAATTTCAATGAGCCAATTACGAATGATGTTACTATTTATGCAGCTTGGGCAGCTGAAAACTCCGTGGAGTATACGGTGACATTTAGTGCGGCAGGCTTTGAACCTTCGACACAACAAATTAAAGTAGTAGGGGGAACAACGGTTCCAATTCCGGTGGCTTCGACAGAAGGATTTACCATGCCGATAAAAGAAGGACATCGAATTTTACATTGGCTTGATGAAACGGGGAGTAAAGTGGAAGAATGGGATTTCCTTATTGATAAAGATAGAAACTTTACTGCTGTTACAGATGCGACATCTTATGAAGTTACATTTCATATGAAGGATGGAGCAACTTATGATGGAGAAGCTAGCTATACAGTATCAATTCCTTATAACTCTAGTATTGAAACGACAAAATTCCCTGATGAGAGTAAAATCGTTCCACCGGGAGAAAATATGAGAACAGATTCATATTGGTATAGTGATATGAATTGTACTACACAATTTATCATGAATACGCCGATTACAAAGAAAACCGATTTGTATAAAAAGTGGTATCGAATTTATGACTTGGATGGTATTACAATTGCTGAAAAAGGATTCCATATAAGTGCTGATGGAAAGGTTTTGTATAAATTTGATGGAAATAAAGACAATGTAGGAACTATAGATGTAGTAATTCCGGATTCTGTTGTTACGATTGTACCAAATGCTTTTGATAATATGGATAGTATAGAAAGCGTTACATTGCCACCGGCAATTGGTAATGTAATGGGCGATGCTTTTAGTGGTATGAAAAATTTGGGAAGAAAGGTTATTTTGAGAGGAAGTAGTTCCCAGGCAAGTGAACAAGGTAACAAGCTTGTTCAGTCCTATCCTGATTTTGTGTATATGAGTCATGATAATGGTAGTCAGGGAGTAGTGTTTAATGCACCTGTATCATCCTTGTATGATTCTAATACAGCATCTGGCAGTACTGGCTATAATACTTATGTATCTGTGCGTCCACCTAAGCTAGAGAAAGCTGGAAATTATACAATTACTCTAACTCCGAACGTGGATGGTGAATCACCATTGCATAAGTTGATTGCGTCAAAAGTTAAAATAACAGATCCGAATAGACTGTTCTACATGAATATTGAGTTTCATAAAGATGGAGCAAAATTTAATGACTACATCAAACAGAAAAAGTTTAAGGTGACGTTGCCGTTACCGTCGGCTTGGCAGAACAAAAAAGAAATTGATGTGAACGGAAAAGTGAGAGTATATACGACAATGTATAATGTAACTCCTGAAGAGTTGGAATTAATCGCAGATCCTTCTCCAAGTATAGTAAAACATTCAACAAGTGGTGTATATTGCGTAGAGTTTGAAACATATCATTTTTCGGAATATGTTATTGTTTATACAGGAAGCATGGAAGATAAAGTGCCAAATAGTAATACTACTCAGGGGAATACGAATCCAACACCGGGTGGAAATAATAACAATACAGGTTCGAATAGCGGTGGAGGAAACTCAGGCGGTTCAGGATCAGGCGGTGGCTCAGGATCAGGCGGTGGCTCAGGAACGGGCAGTGGTAACTCGACATCAACTACAACACCTGCTCCGAGTATAATACCTCCGCAATCAAATGTGTCAGTTACTCCTATTGTTCCAATGGGAACAAACACACAACCTGTAGTAACACCAACGGGAACGAGTGCAGGCTCAGGGGGTGCGCATGTAAAAGATACAACGCCAAAGACAGGTGATCCCTTGGAATATAGAAGTATATTAGTTTGCGGTCTGTTTTCGATGGGTGTATTAATTCTTTGTATTGGTAATAAGAAGAAAAGAGTAAAATGTTATATTGAAGCATAAGTAGAATATGCTGCTTTCCATGGGAAAATATAATGATATCATGGAAAGCAGCTTTGCTTTTAGGGCAATGCGCACAAGATGTCTGTAAAGCTTTGCTTGCCGAGGATAAATATAGAAAATAGACATAAAAATATATAAAAATACAAAAAGACTTGAAATTATCTGAAAATATAGTAAAATTATATATGTAAACTAGTTATTATTAAAATATTATGTGAAATACATGTTGTGTGGATAGGCAGAAATGGTATTGTAAGGGGTGAACAGATGGAGGGTTTACAATGGAAAATAGATGGGAGACGGTTTTGTAACCAGGAAGAATATATGGCGGCAAAGCGTGATAAGGTACTCATTGATTCTATTATGATGAATCTGAAATTGGAGCGTCCAAAGGATGTGGAAAAAATATATTTGGAGTTGAAACAGGGAAAATATCAGTTTGAATCTATTGTTGGTAGACAATTTGATGATAACATATATGAGCTTTATACCAAAATGAAAGAAGAGGAGAAAGTAAAAAAAGAACAGAAAAACTCAAAGAACCAACCTAAAAAAAATCCTACACGACTAAAAACAGAAAGAACACAGAAGTCATTGGTCAAGCTAGAAGATTTTGATAGTAATATGAAAGAGGAAATTTTAAAATACCTACAAAAGAAGGAAAAACGTCGAAGGTTAACAATAGTTACATGTATGATAGTTTGTATGATGAGTTTTGGGTATTTAGTTATTTATTATCAAGAAGCAAAAAGTAGTGCAAATGATTTCACGGAACTTGCGGCGTTAAAAGAAAATACCGATACCTTACGAAACAATAGCTATTATGATAATCCTTCTGTTGTTATTCGGAAAACGGAAAAAACAAAGCAGGAAGAAAAAGAAATCTTGGACGAGTATAAAACCTTATTCAATAAAAACAAGAAATTGATTGGTTGGATTAAGATAGAAGATACGGTTATAGATTACCCAGTTATGCAGACGGTGAATAATGATTACTATCTAGATCATAACTTCAATCAGGAAAAGGATAAAAACGGATGTATCTTTATGGATTATCAATGCGATGTAATCGAAGGCTGTGACAATGTCATTTTATACGGACATCATATGCAGTCTGGTAAAATGTTTGGAAGCTTACATAAATATAGTAGCGAAGAATATTATCAGGAACATCCTAAAATACAGTTTGATACCATTTATGAAAAAGGTACATATGAGATTATGTATGTATTTCGTTCAAAGGTATATTCAGAGGAGAATGTAACATTCAAATACTATCAGTTTATCAATGCAAATTCAGAAAAAGAGTTCAACTCTTATATGAATGATATGAAAGCATTGTCACTATATGATACACAAGTGACTGCAAACTATGGGGACAAGCTCTTGACTTTGTCCACCTGTGATTATCAGGAGAAGGAAGGAAGATTTGTAGTCGTAGCGAAAAGGGTGAATGAATAAATGGGGAGATGCAATATGACAAAGACAACTATGAAACAGCGAAAAAGAAGGAATCAGAAGTTAAAAAGAACGATTCGAAAAACGGTAGCTGCTATTATTATGATAATGGCAGTTATTGTTGCGGCTATACCGGTTGAAAATCTTGGTACAATGCAGGCAAAGACAACTGCTAGAGAAGGAGTAGATCTAGACAAATTGTATGAAGCCTATAAGTATGATATCGTTATAAATAAGGAGGTATCAGATGCTGGAAACTATAAAAGAAAAACAGAATACTATTCAAATTCTGATAGTGCATCGGATTATCAAATTGTATCGGTAGAAGGTAATACATTACAGCGTCAGTTTTTCGTTGATAAAAGAGAAGATAGAAAGTCAGGTGTAATCGTTGGCTATGCAGGAAGAGGCGGAGATGTTATCATCAGTGATAAAGAGATGCCAACAGGATTTTTTACAATAAATGCAAGCTACAAGGAAGCTGTTGAAACAGTTCTTAAGTCGGAAACTTATGCGGTTGAGTTCAATAAAAATGCCACTGAAAAAAGTAAGGAATACAATCTGGATGTTAACGATGATGGTACTATCGATTATACAATCGTAATACCGGCAACCATTGATTTGAACAACCAGACTTACTTGGATAATAGAAGTAGTCAATCAACAATATCTGTTTCTGAGTGGGATAGTGAGGATAAACAATCTAAAGATAAACCATCTAAAGTTAAAAACTATAATTTTGAGAATGGCTTAGATGCCGGACTAGGAATGACGGATAAAGATATATTTGCTACTTATGCAACAGTTAAGTATGGTGAAAAAGTATCTGAAATTACCGACTATAATAATGCGGTAAAGGAATTAATTGCTGAAATAGAGGCTGCACGTGAGATTACTGATGATATGGTAAATAACTGGCAAACACAAGCTAATTCACTGAAGACAACGTATGAAAAAGCAGATTTTAAGAGCTTAGAAATAAAATATCCGGTTGGAATAGATAGTGACAAGCAGGATAAGTTTCTTGAGGATTCAATCACAAAAAGATTTAAGGGTTATCTAGGCTGCGATTTGAAAAACTTTAGCTTAGTAAAACTAGAATCAGATAAAACACTAGAAGGTTATACAGGTAATGATGCAGATAACCTAAGAAGTGTCTACATTCCTGTTTATAATAAATCGGGAGCAAAGCCTTCTATAGAACTTTCATCTGAAGGTTACATTATGACAGGAAGTATCTTGATTACAGGTATTGGAAATCAGGCGTTTATGGATACACCAGAGAATCTTAATGTAAAGCTATCTACACAGGTGGAATTTATTGGGAATGAGGCATTTTTAAAGTGTGATGGACTTAAGAGTATTGATCTAGCCTATTGTAAGGTGATTGGAAATAGAGCATTTAGAGATTGTACTTATTTAAATACTGTTACGTTTGGAAACGAGTCTAAGCCAACAAAGTCTGGTATTCTTGGCTCGGAGGCATTTTATAATTGTCAGGAACTTAAAACGGTATCTTTCCCGAGGGCAATGTCCATTATTGGGCGTGGCTGCTTTGCAAAATCCGGATTAAATTCTTTTTACGTAAGTGAGATTCTTTCCGGTTGGTCATTAACGATTTACCCATTTGCATTTTATAATTGTAAAGACTTAGGAAATGGGGTGGATGCTACTAAGTTTTTCACTGATATAACGGGATATACTGTGAAAATTGGTTTAGGTGCATTTGCGTTACCTTCAGGCAGTAGTGGTAATATGGATAGTTTTGCTTTCCCGAATGGATTGGATAAAATTATAGCAGGCGAGGATGACATTTTTGAAATAGAGAGTGCGTTGAATGAAGTTAATATACCAAAGTCAGGTAATACGGAAGGTGAGGTTTATTATGATTACATTCTTGCCGGCAGAAGAGGTTTGAGAGAGATAAAATTCCCGGCTTCTTTGCGGGATACGAAGATTCCTGATAACACATTGATGGGGTGTTCCGGATTAGAAAAGGCTATCTTTGGTGAGTGTGCGTACAAAGAGGAAGGTATTTGTGCGGGTGTATGGTTTGATGCGGAAGATTTACCAAATGGAACAAAATTTGATAAAGATGAAGACGGAGAAACTTTATTTAGTGATGTTACAAATACTTTATTTGGCATTGAAGGACCAGGATATGAAAAAGATGGTGTGACGCCTTCTTCCGTTCGAGTATGTGCGGGAGCAGTTCAGACGGTAAACAGTAACTTTGTACCGTATAAGTATCTGAACGAAAAAGGTGGCGTGCAGTTTGAGATGAGCTATGGTGAAAATGGTGAGTATCTTGCCATTGTAGTGGTTAATCCAGATGGAGAAACAGCAACCTTGAGAGAATTTAAGAATACAGATAAGACTTCCAAAACGGATATTCCACAGCTTGTTGTTCCACAGCAGATAGGTGGATATCGAATTACGGCATTAGGAGAAGGATGTTTCAAGGAAATCAAGGATAAAATATATGAACTTGTTATTTCTGACGGAACAGTTGCCAAAATTGAGAAAGAAGCATTAACTGGTGCTACAAAATTAAGAAGTGTATCGCTTGGTAATTCTGTTAACTTTATTGGTGAAGGCGCATTTAGAAATTGCCCAGAGTTGGAAAATGTTCATTTTACTAACCCAATCCAGAATAATGAAGGGTGGGAAAAGGCTTTAACAATAGAGAAGGATGCTTTTAAAACAGGTTCAAGATATCTTACTTTCCATGGCGAGATTCACTCAGGATATGCTCCATTTGAATATGCTATGGATCCGAGTAATCAGATATTGAAATCTGGAAGAAACATTTGTTATAAGACTCCTGCACCATCTAATTTGATGGTTATTCGAGACAATGCCGATGATGCAAGAACACTGGTAGACTATCCTCATTACAATGAGATTGATTTGATGAATGAGGAATATAGAAAGAAAATGGAATCCACCACGGGAATTAATGATTATAGTATCATTGATAAGTTTGAGGATGCACAGGGATGGATTAATGATCCTGCTTATGATGGAGAAATCTTGACAGATATGGAAACACAGCTGGTATTAAGTACGCTGTCTATTCAGATACCGGATGGTGTTACATCAGTTGATGGAAAAGAATATTATAAAAATAATACTGGTTCCAATAGTAATGCTGATAATTTTGATTATTTAACGAGGGTATATGAACGAGTGGAAAAGGCTCCATATATTGAAGCAAAAACGATAAAAAGGCAGATTAATGATGGTACAGATTATAATGATGTAGTAAGACTGTATTCGGAAGATGGATATACGGCTAATAAGACACGTGGATATGCATCTGATACAGCTACGGCAGGATTGTTTAGTGGTTATTTCTATGATGATAAAAATCAGGAGAGTTTTATTGGTCATAAATTTACATTTGCAGGAAACAGTGATTTAAATGGTCAGGAATATACGGAGGGTGAGACAGAAGGTAATGATTTGTTGACACATGTTGGACTTGGTTCTTCGAAGATATTACCGGATTATGCTTTTCGTAGTTGTGAGAATTTATTAAGTGTATCTCTCGGTGACACGATGTATGATATGGGAAAGGCACCGTTTAGAGGATGTTCTAAGCTTACTGGTATTGTAGGAAATAGTCGTTTCTTCTCTGAAAATGCTATTATCTATGAGAATACAGCTGATATGGCAACAGACACAGGCGAAGAATTCAATGAAGCTGCACCGTACAGAATTGTTGAATGTCTTGAAACAAGAGGAACAAATATGGTAATTGCTAGTTCTATTCATGAGAAAGAAGACAAAAATCTTTCTAAGGTAGGTGAAGTAGAGGAAGAAGCATTTGCATACTGTGATTTTATTACAGGAGTTGATTTGACTGCATCAAAAATTGCCAAGATTCCTGATAATTGTTTTAAATCATCAGAAAAATTGAATTCTGTTATGTTACCAGAAACCGTAAAATATATTGGTATAGATGCATTTGATGAAACGACAACAGATGTATGGATTTATAGTCGTGATTGTGTAATCAATAATTCCTTTGGTGATAATTATAAGGGAGATATTTATGGATATCGCTATAAGGATGATGCCAATACAGAAGACAGTGATATTTATATTTACTGTAAGGAAAATGGCTTGGAAAAGAATTTCCATGAAATTGGTTATTTCATCACATTTGTCAGTGAAGGAGCAACAATTGCTACATTAAGTGTTGATGAGGGTGGATCTGTTACACCGCCTGAGGCACCGGAAAAGGTTGGATTTAAATTTGTTGGCTGGGAATGGAAAACAACAGATGAAAAGGGAAATGAAAAGATTGTAACAGGTGCTGAGGCATACCAAAATGTTCATGAAAATAGAAGATTGGTAGCCAAATATGATATCGGATTCGGCGTTGTTTCAGATGGAAATCCATATAAGCTGAAAATTACTGGTGGTAAAGATATGAACGGTAATTCCAATTTTGATTCTATTATGGGCGGTACCCCAGTTTATTTGGTGGCAGATGTAAGTGATGGAAAGCCGTTCCAGTATTGGACCGCAGTAGGAAGCAAAAAGAATGCAGATGGTAAAATGGAAACAGTGGATTGCTCTCACTTATTAGGAGATATTCATTCGGCAAAAACATCGTTTATCATGGATAACATGGATATAGAGATTACGGCACATTTTACAACCATGGAAAATGGAAATGGAAATGGAACGGGTAATGGTAGTTCGGGCTCTGGCTCAGGAAATGGTTCAGGAACAGGTACAGAAACTAAATATAAAGTGACTGTAAACTATGGATCGGGTTCGGGAGATTATAAGGCTGGTGATGTTGTAACAATTAATGCATATGCAGCATCGTCAAGCAATAAAGAATTTTCTCGCTGGACAAGTACAAACACGAGTGTTGGTTTTGCAAATGCAACATCAGCAAGTACAAGCTTTGTTATGCCGGCAGCAGCGGTAACGGTAACTGCGAACTACAAAACAAGAACAGCTGATGATGACGATGATAGTGAATTAGAAGCTTTGAATAAGAGAAAACCGACATCTACGACAGCTACTGTTACAACAGGAACGAATAATGCTACCGTAACAACCACAACAGGAACAGTTACGAATGCAACCACGACAGCGACAACTCCAACAGGTGATAGCATTACCATTAATAAAGGCGGTATTTCCAATACAGGAGTAGCATCTACCCAGGTAGAGGGAGCAGCTGATAACTTTGTTGTGAAGGTAACCGATTCGGCAGATGCAGTAACACAAGCAGAAGAAGCATTAAAGAATAAATATGGAAGTCTTGATGGTATTTTATACTTCCCGATGGATATTTCTTTATATGATGTAACAGGTAAGAATTTGATTGAAGATACAACAGGATTAGATGTAAATATAACACTTCCGATTCCTGATGAACTCATTCAGTATGGTGGAAATGTTCGTATTGCTGCAATTGAAAATGGACAGCTTCGTGACTTAAATGTCAGATTTACAACAATTGATGGAATAGCATGTATGTCCTTTGTACCACCACATTTTTCACCTTATGTAGTATATGTGGATACAAATAATCTTGCAGCAGGACAGATGCTTGATGCTACCCCGAAGACAGGTGATCCAATTCATCCAAAGTGGTTCCTGGCAATGGGCATGGCTTGTCTCTCAGTGATTCTTTTTACAACAGGAGACAGGAAAAAGAAGATTAAGATGGCATAATGTAACTGTTTGACAGAAAGGTACTGAATAATTAAGATTGGAGTACTGATATGAAGAAAAAAACAGCAATTGTGATTGCGGTGTTTATTGCAGGAGCCTTAATTGGCTCCTGCGGTATGAGATACATGGGAAGACATGTATTTGCAAAAGAAGATGGGAATTTCAGAATAAATGGTTCTACATTAACTGCATATCTTGGAAATGACACATTTGTCAGTATTCCTGATTATGTAACAACAATTGGGAAAGGCGCATTTGCAAAAAATACGACCTTACAAAGTGTGGAGCTTCCGCAAAATTTGGAAGCAATTGAGTATAATGCCTTTTCGGGTTGTACAGCGCTGGATGATGTGGTATTGCCTGAAGCGGTAACCAAAGTCGGACCTGGAGCTTTTCAGGGCTGCACGGCATTGAGTGTAGTGGAAATAGGAAGTCAAGTGAATTCATGGGGGTCCGGTGTTTTTAATGATTGTACCGCATTGAGTAAGCTGATTCTTGATGAAGAAAATTTGTATCTTACTTACTATAATGGAGCTTTATATAATGGTGATATGAGCTTTTTGTATCAGGTTCTTGCTGGCAGACAAGGGGAAAATTATGTTATGCCGGAAGAAGTGGAAGAAATTGATACATACGCATTTTGGAATATGCAGAATGTAAAAAATATAATGCTATCAGAGAATGTGACAAAAATTCCGTCCTTTTCCATGAGTAATATGGGGAGTGTAGAAAACGTCGTTCTTTCGACAAATGTTACTTCTTTGGAGGAAAAGGCATTTGCAAATAATAATTCTTTAAAACAGGTTGCGATTTATAATCAAACGACGCAAATCCATGAGAAAGCCTTTTCGAGTTGCCCAAATGTAAAGCTTCTTGTAGAGAAGAACAGTGAAGCGGATAATTATGGCAAAGCAAAAAAGGTAGCAGTGATTTATGAAGCAGAATATCCAATTGATTTTATAGATAGTAATGTGAATTTGGAAGAGAAGCCAAGTAAGACAGTAACCGTAACGAAAAAGCAGCATGCAACATCAAAGGATGATGAAAAAACAGAAAAAGAGGATTCTGTTGAAATGTCAGAGGATGCAGAGAGCTATGAACATCCATTAGATATGCAAGAAGAAGGTGTTATCGGTAAGACAATTATTGCAGGTGGTAATGCTATTGTTTTGATTGGTGAGAATAATCAAAAAATATATGGAAAACCGGCTGGTCAAGTAACAGAAGGGGAAGCAGAAGAAACAAGCACGGAAGCGGAGTCTGCAAAGGAAGAGGGTTCGAGAGAAATAGCAGAATCGGAGACGTCAGAAGTGGTTTCTGAAGAAGAAAACACAGAGGAAGAAGTTGCTAAAGTTGAACAAAATAAAAAGGAAACAGATAATCTGACTATTAAAGAAAGGCAATACTACAAACAGAAAAGTTTGACGAAATATGAAATTAGTGAGACAATAAAAGAAATAGGACGACTTAGCTTTGCAAGAAGTGGTCTGACTGCTATAAAAATACCAGATCATGTGAAAACAATTGGATATGGTGCATTTTATGCCTGTGAAGATTTGAAAGAGGTAACGATTTCAGATAAGGTTACTGACATTGAAACAAAAGCTTTTGCAGATACACCATGGCTTAAGAAATGGTTAAGCGGAGAAGAATCAGGTGATGGAAGCGATTTTCTTGTTGTAGGTGATGGAATACTACTTGCTTACAGAGGAACAGGAAGCAAGGTAGAGATACCAACGCATGTAAAGCAGATTGGTTCAGAAGCCTTTAAAGGGCATGGGGAATTGATGGAAGTTACGATTCCGGATAGTGTGACAAAAATTAATGCAGAGGCATTTCGCGATTGTAAAATGTTAAAGACGGTGAAGGGCTGTAAAGGCGTTAAAACGATTATTCGTGGTGCTTTTTATGGCACGCAGGTAGATGAGGAAAGTCTAAAGAGTAAATAGTTACAATGAACATATTGGAGATGACGTGATGGAAAAAGCGTTTTGGGGAATGATAGCAGGATGTGCGCTTGCTTTTGGTGTTCTTCTGGCAATGTATCTGAATAAAGCGGGTGTAATTAATTTTTCGCCTGAGCAGGCGGTGGAGATGGAAGAAGCTTCGGAGACTTCGCCTCAGCATTCTATGAGTAGTGATGAATTATATGCATTGGTTTATGGCGATGAGTGGGAAGAGGAGAAGATAATTCCAGATTCAGAAGAGGAAGAAACAGAAGAAGAAATAATCTATACTTATACCGAAGAAGTGAATAAGAGTGATTATGTAGATGCACAGCGTAATGATGAAAATGAATTATTTATGCCTGAATCATCCGAACAATCAAAGGAGTCGAATGAACAAACGACAGAGGAAGCACAAGCCTCGGAATCTAAGAAAAATAATGAATATGAATACAAATTATATTCAGATCATGTGGCAATAACAAAATATTTGGGCAAAAAAACAGATTTGATTATTCCTGATATGATTGATGAAAAACCAGTGACAGAGCTTGAAACATCAGCGTTTGGTAATGCCAAAAAACTGATTAGAGTGGAGATACCTAATTCAGTAACAACTATGGGAGAGAATGTTTTTAAAGGAAATGCAAATCTCGTAGAGGTATTCATGCCGGAAAGTTTGACAAGTTTAGGAAAAGGTGCATTTGATGGATGTACGAATCTAGTTATGCTGTCTATTCCTGGTGGAGTTACGAAAATTGAGGAGAAGACATTCAATGGTTGTAATTCCATGACAAGAGTGTCTATACCGGATGGAGTAACTTCGATTGGGAAATTGGCTTTTGCAGGATGCTCGAAGCTACAGAAAGTATCGTTGCCAGAAGAATTGCTGACGATAGAAGAAAAAGCCTTTTTTGAATGTGCCACCCTTGATAAGATTGTGATACCGGGTGAGGTAACAACGATTGGTAAGAGTGCATTTGAAGGATGTGCACAAGCAGCAAGCATTAAAATGGGTAATAGTGTGAGTGAAATCGGCGAGCTTTGCTTTAAAGGGTGCCTTAAAGCTGAAACATTAAAGCTGTCAGCGGCTTTGACAAAAATACCTAAGGAAGCTTTTATGGAAAATGCAGCACTGGTTAGCTGTAAAATTTCTGCTAATGTAGAATTGATAGGGGAGAATGCGTTTGAGAATTGCGTATCTCTTGAGTCGGTATCTATACCAGCCAATGTTGAGACAATTGAAGCGATGGCATTTTCCGGATGTACCAAATTGAACGCGCTGTCAATAAAAAAAGGAGTTACTTCCATAGGGGATAGTGCATTTAATGGGTGTACGGCGTTGGATTCCGTAGTGCTTCCATCTACCATAATCAGTATAGGGGCTGAGGCGTTTAATGGATGTACTGCACTTGCTGATGTTTCTATTCCAAAGAATACTCTTAGCATACGAGCGGCAGCATTTGCTGGAACGAAAATAAAAGAGGTTACCGTAAATAAAAGCTGTTCTTACTTCGAAGATTCCTTTCCAAAGGAAACAGTTATAAATTCTTATTAATTTTTGAGAGAAATAAGTCGAAATACTATCTGAATATTTGTTTTCTCATATACTATTGATAAGTAGATAGTGAAAGCTGACGGTAATTATTCATGGTAAAGGTGCTGAATAATTATAATGAAAAGCTTAAGGGGAAAAAGTGAATAGAGCAAGAATGGTAATAGAATACGACAGTAAAATTGGTGCGGCATATACTGGTAAAGGTATTTGTGTTGCAGTGCTGGATTCAGGGGTTCAGAATCATCCTGATTTACATGGAAGGATTGTGGCATTCCGAGACTTTACTGAAAATAAGCGTAATAGAAGGTTTTGTTATGATGATAATGGACACGGCACACATGTGTAAGGGCTGAGGAAGTATAGAAAGGTTGGACAGAATATGAAAAAAAGAATTGTGCTTTTTTTAAGTATTATATGTATTTTGATGGTGGGGGTACAACCAGGGGTTATTGTTTTTGCCAAGGGAACTACTTATTCTCAGATGAATGATGTCTACTATACAAAAGAAGGTTGTGTTGTATATGCGGAACCTACATATACTTCTACGGTGCTGACTACAATTGGAGCAAATATACCAGTACGTGTTGTTGGTGCTTATACGAACGGATGGTATCGTATAAACATTGGCGTCATTGCCTATTGTAAGATGGACAGTCTTACGACAGCAGGAAATATTGGCATTGTTTCAGCGACAGATAAGCAGGCATATTATGCAAAACAGACAGCAGATGAGCTAGGTTATCAGTTTGAATATATGAAGCTGAATAATGAAAAGAAAATCAAAAAAGATATTTTCAACAGCTATATTGGAAAGAAAATTATATTGTTTGCTGTAATTGATGATATGACAGCTGTGTCATTTAAAATGCTGTATGCGGATGAAGTAAAAAATGATATTTCCTTAAAATATACAAGAAATGCTTCAAATAGCACTGGTGGAGGAAGGACGATAGAATATACATTAGCTGATAAAACAGAGCTGTGGGGTCAGGTAGCAATATTTCAATTTAAGGTTGGCTATGATAAATCAGCAGATATGTACATAGGAGATATAGATGGTTCTGAGTATACGAAAATGAATACCTATTATACAGAATTTAGCGAATTTGCGTATGCGCCAGTGACGCAGGTGGGAAATATGAAGGTTGTGGAATGCGAGATTCCAAACAGCTTAAGTGATGAAGTAAGAGAGAAAATGGGGAATATTCGTAAGGGAATTAAATATCTGTCCTATGATGAAAAAGACTATAGAAGTATGCTTACGAGCAAGCTTCGTAAAGATACGGAATATATGGATTATGAATATTAAGATGAAGAAACAAGTTGGCATGAATTTGCCGACTTGTTTTTTGTTTTCTACAACATCTTTTGGTTAGAGAGTTGTAACTTTACATAATATCTGTTAAAATAATTATCGAGTGTATTAATGAAACTAATACAGTTTAAAACATGAAAGGATACTTATCTTAACATGAACGAAGAAAAGAAAGAAACGGCAGTTATTACTGTGAAAGATTTATATAAGATATACCGGATAGGTGATAACAGAGTAAGAGCCTTAAATGGAGTAAGCTTTACAATAAATAAAGGAGAGTTCTGTGCTATTGTAGGTACGTCTGGTTCGGGAAAATCAACCCTGTTGAATATGCTTGCAGGCTTAGAAAAGCCTACAAAGGGAGAGATTATAATTGCCGGTGAACACATGGAAAAAAAATCAGAGAATCAATTGGTAAGGTTTCGGAGAGAGCATATTGGTTTTATTTTTCAATCCTTTAATCTGATGGGAACAATGAATGCGGTGGAAAATGTAGCATTGCCACTTACGTTTCAAGGAGTATCAAAAAAGGAACGAATGAAACGGGCAAAAAAAATGATACATTTGGTAGGGCTTGATAAATACTGGGATCATAGACCGAATCAGATGTCGGGCGGTCAACAACAGAGAGTAGGTGTTGCAAGAGCATTAGTTGTTAAACCGGAGATTATTTTTGCAGATGAACCTACTGGTAATTTGGATTCGAACACATCGCAGGAAATTATGAATTTAATGCAAACGGTAGTGCGCAAGCATAATCAGACACTGATTATGGTAACGCATGATAATTATCTTGCCGGCTTTGCGGATAAGATTATCCGTATCAAGGATGGCAAAATTGTAGATATGAAAGACAATAAAGGGATGCAAGGTCAGTCAAAAGAGGAGGATTATGATGAAAAAGCTTAAAAGGATATTGCTAATGGCAATGATGGCATTGCTATTATGTGCTAATGTTACAACTGTTTTTGCAGATGAGACAGGATATCAGACGGCATCTGATGAAGAACGTGATAGAGTTAGAGGAGGCTTAAATCGTTATTATTCAGATTTAAAAATGATGAAAGACATTTCAGATGAGACAATCAAGAAGATGGATAAGATTTATAACAGTGCCATGAATTATATAAAGAGTGCAAATCTTTCCGTTGGTGAATTAGAGAATTATGCATCGCAGGTGCGAGGATATTTAGATGACTATGTAAAGGATGATAATCTAGAATTCGGTTCTACAGAGAAGTTTTTAATGTTATCCAATGAAGTTCCGATTCAAACGGCAGAATATAATCAGCAGACGTTTGTTGTTTTATCCTTAATTAATCTAGGTAAGACGGACATAAAAGATGTTGTTATTACTCCAACAGTCTCAAGTGAAAAAGATAAGTGGCCATTTATTATAGAACAGGCTTATGATGCACAGTGTATCTCGCTGATTCAGCCGGCAAATTCCACAGTTGATGCGTTTGCAAAACGAATGGATATAGGCTGGTATTTTACAGTAAAGGAAGATGCTAAGAGCGGATGTTATCCGTTGACATTTCATGCACAGTATTATCAGGATGATAAATTTACAGAAACAGATATTACTACATATATTAATGTTGTTGGAAATCCTGAAAAGGGTAAACTTGGAGATGATTCAAAAGAGGATGAGAAAAAGTCAAAGCCTCGTATTATTGTAACAGGTTATACAACTAGTCCGGAAACTGTTTATGCAGGTTCTGTATTTGATTTAACCGTTAAAGTGCAGAACACCTCAAAGAAAACAACCGTGCAGAATGTGCTATTCAATCTTGAAGCTACTGTTGAAGGAAATGACAAGACAGCAGCGTATGCCGCCTTTTTGCCAACATCTGGTTCCAGTTCTATTTATGTAGAGAAAATTGCACCGGGGCAGACCTATGAAATGACCATTGAAATGGAAGTGAAATCTGATCTTGCGCAGAAGCCTTATGTTTTAAATGTAAATATGCAGTATGAAGATGAGGATTATTTGGAATATACAGATAAAGCAAATGTATCAATTCCGATTAAGCAGGAAGCTAAGATTGATACTGGTAGTGCAGATATTATGCCTGAATCGATTGCCGTTGGAGAACAGTCTAACGTTATGTTTAGTGTTTTCAATACAGGAAAGACAACATTATATAATGTAAAGGTTTCTTATGAATCAGATACCGTCGAGAGTGGTATTACATACCTTGGAAATATAGCGCCTGGTGCAACGGGCAATGTAGATTCTATGGTAACAGGTGTTGCTCCTGATACAGGTGAAGGAATTATAAAGGCAGTTGTTGTTTACGAAGATGAAGCAGGAAATCCGACTCGTTATGAAAAAGATTTGAATCTTTATGTATATGAAATGAGTTTTGAAGAGGAACCAATGGATATGTATCCAATGGAGCCGATGGAAGAAGGAAATAGCAATAAACTCTCCGTTGTAGTAATTATTGGAATAATCAGTTTAGTAGTAATTGTTGTTATTGTAGTTATTGTCGTAGTAATTAAGAAGAAAAAGAAAGCAAAGAAGCAAAAAGAGGATTTAAACTTATTAGATGAGGATGATGTATAATGAAACTTTCTGATTTATTGCTAATGAGTATGTCCAATCTATGGAAGAGAAAGCTCAGAACAGTTTTGACTGTTCTGGGCGTGGTGATTGGTATTACTTCCATTGTGGTTATGATGGCATTGGGAAATGGATTAAAGGAATCTATGCTGGAAAGTATATCAAGCTATTCGTCGATTACACAGATTACTGTAAATGCTGGAAGATCATGGAATATGAATGGTGAGCAAACAGAAGAGAAACTGTTAAATAATGATTTGGTGAAGGAGTTTGAAACGATTGAGCATGTAGATGCGGTTTATCCTAAATTATCCGTTTCTGTGATTGCCAAAAAAGGGAAATATATTCATACCTATATGGAACTGTATGGAATGACTCAGGAAGGACTAGCGAGTCTTAATATTCCGGTTGCACAAGGAACATTGCCGCAAGAGGGCGAAGAGCTGGCTCTCTTTTATGGCAATAATGTTATTACTGATTTTTATGTGGAAAAGACAGGGATTCATACTTATTATGAAACAGGTGAAATACCGGATATTGACTTAATGAACGAGCCGATGGTTATTATATTTGATACGGATGCTTATTGGAATTCACAAAACGGTAATTCAGAAACACAAGTGCAGCCACCAAAGAAATATTTTATTCCGGCATGTGGGATTATGGAAGGCAATGTTGGTGAATGGACCTCAAATAGTAGTGGCACGGTTTATTGTGATATGGAGGCATTAAAGACTCAGCTAAAGCGTGTATTCAAGAAGAAACCTATACCAGGACAGCCATTGAGAAAGAATGGAAAGCCATATAATGAATTGTTCTATTCGCAGATTATTATACAAGTAGATGCTATGGAAAATGTACAGGCAATAACTCAGATGCTTCAGGAGCAAGGATATAATGCATATAGTGATGCAGAGTGGATTCAGTCGGAAACAGAGCAGATGAATACGATTCAGCTTGTATTAGGTGCTATCGGTGCTGTTTCGCTACTTGTTGCAGCAATCGGTATTACCAATACCATGATGATGTCTATTTATGAGAGAACGAAGGAAATCGGTGTCATGAAGGTGCTGGGGTGTGATATTCGTAATATTCAGGTGTTGTTCTTGTTAGAAGCAGGATTTATTGGATTTATCGGTGGGATTATCGGTGTGGCATTTAGTTATGGACTGAGTGCCGGAATTAATTCTCTTTTTGCGGCAAGCATGGGAATGGGAAGTGGAATTTGTAGAATTCCTGGCTGGCTTCCGGTACTTGCAATTGGATTTGCTATTATTATAGGTATGGTAGCCGGATTCTTACCATCACTTCGTGCTATGAGACTCAGCCCATTGGCTGCTATTAGAAATGAATAGAGAACATATTTTTGAAAATGCGTAGTTTGAGTTAAGACTACGCATTTTTTGCGTATACGTTAAAAAATGGAAAATTTTACTTATGTGAAGCTTGGGTGATACGAGAATGTGCTTAGCACATGTATTGTTTGCGATTATGAAATTGTCAAATTATTATGGTATTTTCAATTGAATAACCATCATAGACATATTGTAAGAGTAAGACACGGAGTAAAACAAATGGAAAAAGCGGCAATTTATCTTCGCTTGAGCAAAGAAGATATAGAGAAGGAAGGGAAAGAAAATAGTAAAAGTATAGAAAATCAGAAAATAATATTAGAAGAATATGCCAAAGCACATCATTTACAGATTTATGAGAATTATATTGATGATGACTATTCGGGATTATATTTTGAAAGACCGGCGTTTACTAAAATGCTATCTGATGCAGCAAGGCATGAATTTAGTGTAGTACTTGCGAAATCACAGTCGAGGTTGTCAAGAAATATGGAACATACAGAATATTTACTACATAATTTGTTTCCACAGCTAGGGATACGTTTTCTTGGAGTGGTGGATGGTGTAGATTCAGCACAGAAGGCAGGGAAAAAAGCGAGACAAATTAATGCACTTGTAAATGAATGGTATAGTGAAGATTTATCAGAAAATATCAGAGCAGTTTATCAGAGAAAGATGCAAAAAGGAGAATATTTAGGTGCGTATGCTCCTTATGGATATCGGAAGAGTAAAGAGAACTCTCATAAATTAGAGATTGTAGAAACGGAAGCGTATTGGGTTAGAAGAATATATGAATTATATCAGCAGGGATACACCATGCGGGGAATACAAAATGAATTAATTAAAAATAAAGTAGAGACTCCAAGTTCAAAGCGAAAGGGCGAGATAGATTATCGTTGGAGTGTTTCTACAATTAAGAAAATATTAGCAAATGAAGTTTATATAGGAAATGTGATTCAGGGAAAGAGCAGAAGGCGAAGCTTTAAAGAAAAGAAAACCATATCATGCCCAAAAGAAGACTGGATTATCGTGGAAGCTATGCATGAACCGATTATAGAACGAAAGCTTTTTCAACAGGTGTGTCTACGAAGAGATAGTCGTACAAAACGAAGAACAAATAATCATGAACACTAGAATTGGACCTTGCACACATGTGTGCGGAATTTTGGCAGGCTCAGGAATAGCTTCGAGAGAAAAATATCGAGGAATTGCGCCTGAGTGCACAATAGTTAGTGGAAAGATTTTAGATGAGAAAGGAGGCGGAAGCTTAAAAAATCTTCTAAAAGGATTACAGTGGATTGATGAGATTCGAAAAAAATTGCCAATTAGAATATTAAATATTTCTGTGGAAATCGGAACAGATGCAAAGCTGGATAAAGAGGAACTGAAGCTTATGTATGGATACTTTGAGCGGTTATGGGAAGATGGGATGCTGATCGTTGCGGCAGCAGGCAATCATGGACCTGAGCCAATGAGTATTTCGCCAATTAGTGAAAATGGTTGTTGCATCTGTGTGGGTTGCCATGATGAAGGATTTGTTGGTAAAAACGGGAAGGCATGTTTGGATTATTGTGGAAGAGGCCCTGGGAAAGGTGAAGTTGCAATGTCGAGAATTGACAATCCTTTAAAAAAGCCGGATATTGTAGCTCCTGGTACGGATATTGTGTCCTGTTCACACAAATTAGCATCTCTATACGTTCCCAAAAGTGGCACTTCCATGGCGACACCCATGGTAAGTGGTGCATGTGCCCTTTTTCTGCAAAAATATCCAGAGACAACGAACATTCAGCTAAAAAGATGCTTGCTTACTTCGGCTAGAGATTTGGGAGAACCGTGGAATATACAAGGTGCAGGAATGCTTTCGGTGAAAAGGCTGTTGCAAAGTGTTCATTAGATGATATAAAACTTATTGTAATAAAAAATAAAAATTATGAAATTTACACATTGACATAAGAAGTATAATTGTATACAATTATACAAAAATACGTACATGGAATAAAAGTGTATAAAAATACATTTTGTTAGAGGAGAGATAATAATGGGTAATCAGGAGTATTTTGAAAATCGTCCAGTCACAATGAATGATAAGAATAATCTTCTTCAAATAGAAGAACATATTTATCCTTTACAGGATGTAGAGAAGCCAAATGCTTTTCGAAATATGTTTCCATATGATGAGATTCCTAAGATTCCATTTAATGATAGAGTAGTGCCACACAATATGCCAAAGGATATTTGGATTACGGATACTACATTTCGAGATGGTCAGCAGTCAAGAGCACCATATTCCACAGAGCAGATTGTTACAATTTTTGATTATTTACATAAACTTGGTGGTCCAAATGGTATGATTCGTGCGAGTGAATTCTTTCTATATAGTAAAAAGGATAGAGATGCCGTTTATAAATGTATGGAGAGAGGGTATCAGTTCCCGGAAGTTACATCTTGGATTCGTGCCAGCAAAGAGGATTTTAAGCTTGTAAAAGAACTTGGTATGAAGCAAACAGGTATTTTGGTAAGCTGTTCTGACTATCATATTTTCTTAAAATTGAAGATGACAAGACGTCAGGCAATGGAACATTATCTTTCAGTTGTTCGCGATTGCTTAGAAGAAGGTATCAGTGTAAGATGCCATTTAGAAGATATTACAAGAGCAGATATCTATGGATATGTAGTACCATTCTGTGCTGAGCTAATGAAGCTTTCAGAACAATACAAGCTCCCAATTATTGTGCGTGCCTGTGATACAATGGGATATGGTGTAAACTTCCCGGGAGCAGTTATCCCAAGAAGTGTACCTGGTATAATTTATGCAATTAATGTGCATGCAGGAGTTCCTTCTGAATGGATTGAATGGCATGGTCATAATGATTTCTACAAGGCAGTAGCCAATTCTACAACAGCATGGTTATATGGTTGTTCCGGTGTAAACACGTCATTATTTGGTATTGGTGAACGTACTGGTAATACACCATTGGAAGCAATGATATTTGAATATGCACAGCTTAAGGGCACCTTAAATGGTATGGACACCACAGTAATCACCGAGTTGGCGGAATACTATGAAAAAGAAATCGGCTATGAAATTCCGGATAGAACACCGTTTGTTGGTAAGAACTTTAATGTTACCAGAGCAGGAATACATGCAGATGGCCTTTTAAAGAATGAAGAAATTTACAATATTTTTGATACGGAGAAGTTTTTGAATCGTCCGGTACTTTGTGCAGTATCCAATACATCTGGTCTTGCTGGTATTGCACATTGGATTAATACCTATTTCCGTTTAAAGGAAGATGAGAAGATTACCAAGGATTCCGAATTGGTTGGCTATGTTAAAAAATGGGTTGATGCGGAATATGAAAGTGGTCGAGTAACGGTTCTTACGGATGATGAATTGTTAAAAGTAATTGCTGATGGTTGTGATGAACTTGGTGTTACATTGACAAAGTAAAAGTGTTTGCTCGGTAGCAATTTTGGATTACAGAAAATGAGTTATTGAGAATAACACGAAAGGGGGGAAACATAAATGAGCGAATATGATGTTGAAGCATCTGATAAATATTCGCTACGAGGCAAGGTTTTTAGAAAGCTTCGAGAGGATATATTAAATGGTCGTTATAAGGAAAATGACGAGCTTCGCGAAGCTGCCATTGGTGAAGAACTTGGGGTAAGCAGGACTCCGGTAAGAGAAGCTTTTCGACAACTTGAACTGGAGGGGCTTATTCGGATTATCCCGAATAAGGGAGCTTATGTTACTGGTATTTCTTCTTCTGATGTAGCGGATATATATGAAATTAGATCGTTGTTAGAGGGATTATGTGCCAGATGGGCAACAAAGCGTGTTTCAAAAGAAGTAATTGAGGAAATGGAAGAAAATATTTTGTTAAGTGACTTTCATTTATCCAAAGGACATTATGAACAGTTAACAGAATTAGACAACCGCTTTCACATGCTGCTATATGAAGCATGTGAAAGCAAGATGTTAATTCATTTGCTAAAGGATTTTCATCAGTATGTACAAAAAGAACGTCAAAAAATGTTTGCAGATACAGAACGGAGTAAGGAATCTATTGCAGAACATAAGAGTATTATGGAAGCGATGCGGGATGGAAATGC
Organism: Lachnospiraceae bacterium; assembly: GCA_036310845.1. GTDB lineage: Bacteria > Bacillota > Clostridia > Lachnospirales > Lachnospiraceae > COE1. The sequence continues at coordinate 38,348 of JAXJRB010000193.1, forward strand.
GAAGCTTGCAGAAGAATTAGCAGATAAACATATATGTAATGCGTATAGAAATATGATAAAATACGGGCTAAGTGATGATAAAAATTAATTTGTAAAACTATAAAATAATGTTACTATTTAAGTGAAGTGAAGCATTTGCTGCTGTGAATATAAGAAAATGATACAGTATGAAGGTATTGAGTAAATTGCAAAATAATTGACCATAAAAGTATGTAACTTAGGAGGAGTAATAATGGAAAAGATTCAAATGACCACTCCATTAGTAGAGATGGATGGAGACGAAATGACAAGAATTCTGTGGAAAATGATTAAGGATGAGCTTCTTCTTCCTTATATTGATTTAAAGACAGAGTATTATGACCTTGGTCTTGAGTATCGTAACGAGACAAATGATCAAGTAACTGTAGATTCAGCAGAAGCTACAAAGAAGTATGGAGTAGCCGTAAAGTGTGCAACTATCACACCTAATGCTGCAAGAATGACAGAATACAATCTGAAAGAAATGTGGAAGAGTCCTAATGGAACAATTCGTGCGATGTTAGACGGTACTGTTTTCAGAGCGCCAATCATCGTTAAAGGTATTGAGCCATGTGTTAAGAATTGGGTAAAGCCAATTACTCTTGCAAGACATGCTTATGGTGATGTATATAAGAATACAGAAATTAAGGTAGATAAGCCAGGTAAGGCTGAGCTTGTATTTACAGCAGAGGATGGAACAGAAATCAGAGAACTGATTCATGAATTCAAGGCTGGTGGAATTCTTCAGGGAATCCATAATACAGATAAGTCTATTACAAGCTTTGCACATGCATGTTTCAAATATGCTTTAGATACAAAGCAGGATTTATGGTTTGCTACAAAGGACACTATTTCAAAAAAGTATGATCACAATTTCAAAGATATTTTTCAGGAAATCTTTGATGCAGAATATGCAGAACAGTTCAAAGAGGCAGGAATTGAATATTTCTATACTTTAATTGATGATGCAGTTGCTCGTGTTATGAAGGCAAAGGGCGGATTTATTTGGGCATGTAAGAATTATGATGGAGATGTTATGTCTGACATGGTAAGCTCTGCGTTTGGTTCTCTTGCAATGATGACTTCTGTATTGGTGTCACCAACAGGTGTTTATGAGTATGAAGCAGCACATGGAACTGTTCAGAGACACTATTATAAGCATCTTAAGGGAGAGGAAACATCAACCAATTCTGTAGCAACAATCTTTGCTTGGACAGGTGCTTTAAGAAAACGTGGTGAGCTTGATAACAATGCGGACTTAGTAACATTTGCGGATAAGCTTGAGAAGGCAACTCTTAAGACAATTGAAGACGGAAAAATGACAAAGGACTTAGCATTAATTACAAGCTTGGAAAATGTTACTGTATTGAACAGTGAGAACTTTATTAAAGCAATCAGAGAGACTTTTGATACATTATAAGAATAACAAATTATACATAAAAAGCCATCAGCAAAGAGAAGAGAGCTGATGGCTTTTTAAATAATAGGAAATTGCTGCAACATAGTGGTAGTTAGACAAGAATTTCGCAAGAAATTCTTGCTAAGTGTGAAGGTTTATTCAGATAAGACTTCCCATTCTGCATATAAAGCTTCAAGTTCAGCTTCTGTGGCAGCCTTTTCTTTGGCAATTTCCTGCAGTTTTGCAACATTTGTTGCATTTTCGGGCTTTGCCATCTCTTCATCAAGAGCCTGATTCTTTTCTTCGAGAACTTCGATGCGGTCTTCGCATTTCTTCAAATCGTTCTCTTTTTTTCGCTGCTTTGCCTGTAATTCCTTTTGTAGCTTCCAGTCAAGCTTTTCGGCACTAGGTTCGACTATTTTTGTAATGGTTTCTCCTGTTGCAGTAGGCTGTAAAATGTCCTTTTTTTCCAAATAGTAATCATAATTACCAATATAGTTAATGAATTCCTTTTGTGTTAATTCTAAGATGCGGGTTGCAGTTTTGTTAATGAAATATCGATCATGAGATACATAAAGAACTGTTCCTTTATAAGAATTAATAGCACTTTCCAAAATTTCTTTTGAAGTAATATCTAAATGGTTGGTAGGCTCGTCGAGAATCAAGAAGTTTGATTCTGAGAGCATAAGTTTAGCAAGAGAAACGCGTCCTCGTTCTCCACCACTTAAAGAACGTATCTTCTTAAATACGTCTTCTCCGGTAAATAAGAATGCAGCAAGTGTATTGCGGATTTCGGTATTGGTTAGCTCAGGATAGTCATCACTAATTTCTTCAAATAAAGTCTTATCCATATGTAAAACGTGATGTTCCTGGTCATAATAACCAATCTGTACATTGGTTCCAAGATGAATTGTTCCAGCGTCAGGCGGAAGTATTTCGTTGATGATTTTCAATAATGTAGTTTTGCCTGTGCCGTTATCGCCGATAATGGCAACATGTTCTCCACGTTTGATTTCAAAACCAACGTTGGAAAAAAGTACCTGCTTGTCAAAAGCTTTTGATAAACCACTAATCTGAAGTACATCATTACCACTTGTTTTGCGTGGAGTCAAGCTGAGCTTCATATCTGCTTTTATTTCTGTTGGTTTTTCGATACGCTCTATTTTATCTAGCATCTTTTCGCGACTTTCGGCACGTTTAATAGATTTTTCACGGTTAAAGGAACGGAGCTTTTCGATAACCTCTTCCTGATGCTTGATTTCACGTTGCTGATTTAAGTATGCATGCATTTGCTCAATACGAAGATGTTCCTTTTGTGTAGCATAATCGGAATAGTTCCCGTGAAAAGAAGAAACGACACCGTTGTCAATTTCGACAATTTTAGTGGCAATGCGGTCAAGGAAATATCGGTCATGGGAAACGATAATGACAGCACCTTTATAATTCAATAAATAGTTTTCCAACCATGCAATAGAATTCAGATCGAGGTGATTCGTTGGCTCGTCCAGTATAATAAGGTCAGGCTTTTGTAAGAGCAGCTTTCCGAGAGCGATTCTTGTCTTTTGTCCACCAGACAGAGTGGATACTTTCTTGGTGAATTCTGCTTCCGTAAAACCAAGACCTTTTAAGATACCAGTCACCTCGCTTTTGTAGGCATATCCGTTTATATCTTCAAAACGATGTGTCATGCTGGAATATTTTTTTAATAAAGCATCTAATTCATCGCCTTCAGCTGATTTCATATCTAATTCTGTTTGACGAATAGAGGCCTCAAGGTCGAGAACCTCCTGCTTTACCGTTAAAAGTTCATCAAAGATAGAATTTTCAGTATCAACAGCCTGATGTTGCGCCAGGTATCCGAAGGTTTTGTCTTTGGCGAAAGTGACTTGACCGGAATCGGCAGACATGTCGCCTACGATAATCTTAAGAAGCGTTGATTTACCAGCGCCGTTAATGCCAACAATAGCGGCTTTTTCGTAATCCTCTATATGAAAGGAAGCGTTTTTTAAAACATGATTATCCACAAAGGTTTTATCAATGTTATTACAGTTTAAAATCATGGGAACCTCCTAAAAAGATATTAGAACTATATGTTTTCTTATGGCATTCGTTGTAAATACGTATGCCTGGTGCAACGGTTTTAAATTAATTACACTAGATCACAAGATCTTAGAAAAATATCCTATGTAAATGGTGCAGTTATTTAGAAAGCGTTACAAAATCATTCAAATAAACATAATCTTGTATATTATATAAGATAGCTTCCTAAAATACAAGAAATACAAGGTTTTTTTGAATATTACTGTTCACACAACACTTAGCATTTACTGCTAAGTGCCAAAGAAAGTGTAGTTTAGTTAAGCAAAAATCCATTTTCGAAGCAAATTTAGGATGGATTTTTGCACGTTACTGGAACGGAGTGACAGTAACAAAATAGTACATAGCTTATTTTGGTTTACAAAATATAATTTGACAATCATTTAACAAGGTTGTATACTTTTGTTAGAAATATTAATGAAATTTTGTTACATATTTGTATGTTTTATGGAGGTGGATGATCGTGGATGATAAAGTAATATCTCAGGCGGTTATCGGCAGACTCCCCAGGTATTATAGATATTTGGGAGATTTGAAGGATAGTGGTATAGAAAGAATCTCTTCACAGGATTTGAGTAAGTTGATGAAGGTTACGGCATCACAGATTCGACAAGACTTTAATAATTTTGGTGGATTTGGACAGCAAGGTTATGGATATAATGTAGAATATCTTTATGATGAAATAGCAAAGATTTTAGGTTTAAATAGTAAACATAATTTGATTATTGTTGGTGCTGGAAATCTCGGTCAGGCAATAGCAAATTATATGAATTTTGAAAGACGTGGTTTTTTAGTCAAAGGTGTATTTGATATCAATCCGGCATTACATGGAAAGGAAGTTCGTGGAATTTCAGTACAGCCAGTTGAAAAAATAGAAGAATTTGTAAAAGAGAATGATATTGATATTGCTGTTTTAACGATTCCAAAGGATGGAGCGGTAAAAACAGCAGAAGTGCTTGTGAAGTGCAACATTAGGGCGATTTGGAATTTTGCTCACGTGGATTTAAATGTTCCGGATAGCATAGTAGTTGAAAATGTACATTTATCAGATAGTCTTATGAAGCTTTCGTATGGTATTATTCAGAATTCATAAGATTTTCCAAGGGGGATTTTTATGGCAAAAGAGGAAGAAGAATACAGAGCTGCATTGGCTGGAAAGAAGATACCAATACTAACCTTGGATAATAATTGGCATAAGCTGTTTACACAAGATCAGGAGAATGAAGAAATAAAAGCTCTTGAGGAACGGTTAAATGAATATTTAAAACAACAGGGTAAAGCTAATTCAGAGATAAAAAGTTTGAACTCATATAAAAAGAAGCTTATGAACGAAATTGTAGCAATTATGGAGCTTCCTGACTCAAAGGAAAAGGAACGCAAGATGAGTGAAAATAAGCGATTAATCGAAGAGACAAATGTAAAGCTTGAGGATTATCGCGATGAAATGTTAGAGTTACCGCGGTTGATTGATGACACGAATTATGAGCTGATGATAGCGACTATGCATGTGTGTTATGACAAGATTCAGCAAAATACACAGGAAATAGAAGCGATTAATGGTTGGATTCAGGATTTTCGTAATCAGCTAAAACGAAAAGTGTTGCAAAAACAACAGCGTGAGGTTATGAATGATGAATTATATTCCTACATGCATGCCATTTTCGGACCAGATGTAATTGAAATGTTTGATATGAAATATAATCCGCAGAATGTTTTGAATAAGGAAAAAGATATTGTTCAGACAGAGAAAAAAGAATCATAATCAAGACGTTTTCTACTTAAGAGATTAAGTAGAAAACGTCTTTTTTTAAAAGATAATTCGTGTTATACTATGGAAGATAGAGAATATGGTAACTATAAAATGTTACAGAGACGGGGAACAGCATGGAATATATTTTGACAGCAGCAGAAATGAAAAAATGCGATGAGACGACAAGTCTTACTTATGGGATTCCGTCGCTTGTGTTAATGGAGCGGGCAGCGTTAGAAACGGTAAAGGTTATTATAGATCGATATGGAAGTGACATTTATGTCGGTGTTGTAGCAGGGTGTGGTAACAACGGTGGAGATGGTGTTGCAATTGCGCGTATCTTACGAGAATATGGTGTAAGTGCTGAGATTCATTTAATAGGTGATGTAAAAAAATGCTCAGCAGAGACGAGACAACAATTGGATATAGCAAAAAGTCTTAGCATTCCTGTCCATTTTGGATTAGATAGCACAATATATGATGTTATAATAGATGCTATTTTTGGAATAGGATTAACGCGAGAAGTAGAGGGGGCGTACCGAGAGGCGATTTTGGCAATGAATGAATCAAGAGCTAGAATTGTGTCAGTAGATATGCCTTCAGGAATTAATTCGGATGACGGAAGTGTTATGGGAGTAGCTGTAAAAGCAGAGCTTACCGTTACGTATGCATATCGTAAACTAGGTCAGGTGCTTTATCCAGGGACACAGTATGCAGGAGAGGTAGTCTGTGTGCCAATAGGTATTCCGCAAGAAGCGTTGGGAGAACAAAAAAATAGTATTGTTACATTTGGAAGACAGGATTTGAAACTCCCCACTAGAAATCCGGCAGGGAATAAAGGGACTTTTGGAAAGGTGTTGCTAATTGCAGGATCGAAAAATATGGGTGGAGCATGTCAATTAGCTGCACTGAGTGCTTTTCGGATAGGTGCAGGAATGGTGCGTGTATTTACTGCAGAACAAAATAGAGAAAGCCTGCTTAGAAAGATTCCAGAAATTATAGTAAGCACCTACCACGATGATGGTGAAGCTAGGTTAAGTGATGAGGAAGAGATTAGCTTACAAGAAGGTCTAAAATGGGCTGATGTTATTGCAATAGGACCAGGGCTTTCAAACTCTGAAAAAGCCTCTTATCTTGTAGATTATATTATGCAGAATAATAACAAACCTATTGTTTGGGATGCGGATGCACTTAATATTCTTGCAGCAAAGCAGGAATCATTGCAGCGATTTGAAATAGGACGCATAGAAAGCAATCGGGAAATCGTGTTAACTCCACATTTGGGAGAGTTTGCAAGGTTAATAAAGCATCCTGTTTCTCAATTGCAAAAGGATGTTATTGGATATTGTAAGTCTTTTGCAAAAAAATATTGTGCAACACTTGTTTGTAAAGATGCAAGAACATTTGTTGTTAAGCAATATAAAATGACTTACGTAAATACGAGTGGAAACGATGGAATGGCAACTGCAGGCTCTGGAGATGTGCTGACCGGTATTATAGCAGGACTCATGGCGCAGGGAATGACAGGTTTTGATGCAGCCGTTATGGGAGTGTATATCCATGGACTTGTAGGAGATTATGCAAAAGAAAAGACTTCTGCGTATTATGTTATGGCGCAGGATATGATTGATTCCTTAAGATATATCTAGAAAGGGGTAGAGTTATTAATATGAAACATTATGATAGAGTCTGGGCTGAGGTTGACTTAGACGCAGTTACAGAAAATATAGCGACAATCAAGAAGAAAATCAAACCGGATACAAAAATGATTCCGGTAATTAAAACAGATGGATATGGACATGGTGCGATTCCGATTGCAAAAGCAGTAGAGTCTGAAGAGTCAATTTGGGGTTTTTGTGTAGCAACTGCAGAAGAGGCGCATGTATTAAGAGAAAAAGGGGTAAAAAAACCGCTATTGATATTAGGATATACTTTTCCATATAGCTACGAAAAAATGATAGAAGAAGAGATAAGACCAACAATTTTTATGCTGGATGTAGCACGTCTTTTATCAGAAAAGGCATTGAAAATTGGAAAAGTATGTCGTGTTCATATAAAAGTTGATACAGGTATGACAAGAATCGGAATACATCCAAATGAAGAAGGAGTTGAGTTGATTCGTCAGGTTCGAGAGCTTCCCGGTATAGAAATAGAAGGTATTTTTACACATTTTGCAACTGCAGATGAGACGGATAAATCGAAATCTTATCGTCAATTACAGATGTTCCAGGAATTTGTTGACAGAATTGAAAGAGAGCTTGGAATAAAGATACCAATGAAACATTGTTCTAATAGTGCAGGCATTTTGGAAATGCCGGAAGCAAATATGGATGCGGTAAGAGCAGGCATTATTATTTATGGCTTGTGGCCATCAAAGGAAGTGCAGGAAAAACAAGAAGTTGAGTTAAAACCGGCATTGACGTTGAAATCAAGAATTGTTTATGTAAAGATGGTGACGGCTAATCAAGAGATTAGTTATGGAGGTACTTACATAACAGTGCGTGATACACAGGTGGCTACCATTTGCATAGGCTATGGAGACGGTTATCCAAGAAGTCTTTCTAATATCGGTTATGTTTTGGTAAATGGGCAGAAAGCACCGATTTTAGGAAGGGTGTGCATGGATCAGTTCATGATTGATGTTACAGATGTAAAAGGCGAAGTGTGCGTTGGTGATGTTGTAACGCTTATTGGGCGAGATAACAACGAGATAATAACGATGGAAGAGCTGGGAGATCTTTCTGGTCGCTTTAACTATGAGCTTGCTTGCGATATTGGTAAGAGAGTTCCAAGAATATATAAAGTGGATGATACATTGATTAATGAGTAAACAATTTAAAGTTGAAATTACACAATAGTAACTAAATATCTATGAAAGTAAGACATACATCGTATAAAACCCAAAATGGGTGGTAAGACTAGAATCAGACAGGTGAGTCAGTCTTAAGAGGATAGTTGAGGTGTATGAAATGAAACGAGGAGATATTTATTATGCGGATTTAAGACCGGTGGTTGGTTCTGAACAAGGTGGTGTAAGACCAGTTCTGATTATACAGAATGATGTGGGAAATAGACACAGCCCAACGGTAATCTGCGCAGCAATAACCTCTAAAATGAATAAAGCAAATTTGCCAACTCATATTGAGTTAAATGCAGGTAATTATGATATGGTAAAGGATTCTGTTATATTATTAGAGCAGCTTAGAACCATTGATAAAAAGAGATTAAAAGATAAGGTTTGTCATCTGGATACACCAATTATGCAGAAGGTAAATCGAGCATTAGAAATCAGCCTGGAACTAAATACATAGTTTAGGCTTAGGACATCGAATCAGTGGTATTGGTGGCTGATTCGATGTTGACGTTTATGTTAAGTGGTGATATATTTTTATATGCGCATGTTGAAGTGTGGTACATAACGCAAAAGTAATACTTCAACGACACTGGAATGTGCGCATATTTGCGTTTACAACAGGATAAAAGGAGTGAATAATATTCATGGATGATGGGGGAACTTCGGTCTTTAATATTACTATTTTTTTTGTATTATTGCTAATGGAGGCTATTTTATATGGATTTCAAAAAGCAATAAGTTTGATGAATGAAAAGGAAATTGAACGTAAAGCAGGTGAAGAAAAAGATAAGAAATCAATTCTGCTTTATGAAATAGTTAAACGTTCAACGATATATGTTAATTCTATTCAGTTGATTATCACGTTAATTGATTTAGTAATGGGCTATGTGTATTTGCCTATATGGACAAGTAAGTTTAGAGGATGGCTTGGACAGATTTCGATATTAAGCAATATTGGTGGAACAGGCATTTATATTCTGTCAGTATTGCTGGCAACTATTTGTCTCGTATATATATTATTGACATTTGGGATGCTGTTTCCAAAGAAACTGGCGCAAAGATCACCGGATGCATGGGCATACCGATATATCCGTTTTATACAGATGCTTAGAACGGTTCTTTATCCTATAACAGGAATAGTTGCAAAGTCGGCAAATGGTATGTTGATGCTGTTGGGATTTAAGCATGATGATGAACCAATAGATGTAACCGAAGAAGAGATTATTTCCATGGTAAACGAAGGGCATGAGCAAGGCGTATTAGAAGCTAGTGAAGCGGAGATGATTACAAATATCTTTGAGTTTGGTGAAAAAGAAGCCAGCGATATTATGACACATAGAAATAATATAGTAGCAATTGACAGCTCAGTCGCATTTAAAGAGGCGTTAGGTCAGATTTTACAAGAAAGCTACAGCCGATATCCTGTGTATGAGGAGAATTTAGATCATATTATAGGTGTTTTGTATTTGAAGGATGCTATGAGAGTGCATACCTTAGATGAAAGTATTAATTGTGAAGTTGGAAAAGTTGAAGGATTATTAAGAGAAGCAGTATTTGTTCCGGAGACTAAAAATATAGATGATTTATTCCGTAGTATGCAGTCAGATAAGAATCAGATGGTTGTTGTTATGGATGAATATGGTCAGACTTCAGGTTTGGTAACCATGGAAGATATTCTAGAAGAAATCGTTGGTAATATTATGGATGAATACGATGACGATGAGAATCACATAGAAGAAAAAGGTGATAATGAATATCTTATGGAAGGAATGACCAAACTGGAAGATTTGGAAGAGCGCTTTGGTATTGATTTTGGAGATAGTGAATTTGAAACTTTGAACGGTTTTCTGATATCTAGATTGGACAGAATTCCAGATGAAGATGAAAATACCGAGATTCAAGAATATGGATATAATTTTAAGATTATAAGTGTAGAGAAGAATGTGATTCAGTCAGTTCTTGTAACGAAGCTGCCGGAAGAAAATTTAGAAAAGCAGGATAAAAATGAGCAGGAAATGTAACTACTAGTTACTTCAAAATATTTATTTCGAAAGGAAAGGTAATAAAATGTCAGGACATTCAAAATTTGCGAACATTAAGCACAAAAAGGAGAAAAACGATGCTGCAAAAGGTAAGATTTTTACAATAATTGGTCGTGAAATTGCAGTTGCAGTTAAAGAAGGTGGTCCAGATCCAGCTAATAACTTCAAATTAGCACAGGTTATTGCAAAAGCAAAAGCAAGCAACATGCCGAATGATACTATTGAACGTGGTATTAAGAAGGCTTCTGGTGATGGAAATGCAGTTAATTATGAGCGCGTTACATATGAAGGATATGGTCCAAATGGTATTGCAATTATCGTTGAGGCTCTTACAGATAATAAAAACAGAACAGCAGCAAATGTAAGGAGTGCATTTACAAAGGGAAATGGAAGTATTGGTACACAGGGTTGTGTGTCTTTTATGTTTGATGAAAAAGGACAGATTATCATTGATAAGGAAGAATGTGATATGAGTGCAGATGACCTTATGATGATTACACTTGATGCAGGTGCAGAAGATTTCTCTGAGGAAGAGGATAGCTTTGAAGTTCTTACAGCTCCAGATGATTTCAATGCCGTATATACAGCATTGCAAGAGAATAACATTGCAATGGTAAGTGCGGAAGTTACCATGATTCCACAGAATTATGTAGAACTTACAGATGAAATAGCCATCAAGAACCTCAACAAGACGCTTGACTTGCTTGAAGAAGACGACGATGTGCAGGCAGTTTACCACAATTGGGATGAGTAAATGGGAAGAGACCAGATTTCTACGTGAAGTCTGTCGCATAAATGCAACGCTTTTGCAGCTCGAGAATGTGTAAAGAATATTCTTTATTACTTCGTTATGAAAGTGCTCGAAAAATAATAAGCCGTTGAACAAGGATTTTGGCAGAAATTCTAGCAAGTGTTTCTATAAAATTTTAGGGATTTTAAAAGGCTATCCAGTCAAAAAGATTGGATAGCCTTTTATCAGATAAACGCACGTATTAGGAAGTGTGTCCTCATTTTTGCAGAATTTGCAAGAAATGCGTATTTCGGTGAAATAGTTACGTGAATTCTAAGCTTTGAGTATTTTTTATCGAATGCCGTATTTTTCGATGATATAATCCATATCCTTATCTCCACGACCAGAAAGGTTGATAAGAACAGAACCTTTTTTGAGTGTCTTGGCAAGTTTGATGCCGTAAGCTACAGCGTGTGAGCTTTCGATAGCAGGAATAATACCTTCCATTCTAGATAATTCAAAGAAAGCATCAATGGTTTCTTCGTCATTAATAACATCATATTTAACGCGACCTAAATCATGTAAAAAGGCATGCTCAGGACCAGAAGAAGGATAGTCAAGGCCACTGGCAACAGAGTAGACAGGAGCAGGATCGCCGTTTTCGTCTTTTAGCATAATGCTGTTAAATCCGTGCATAATACCTTCTTCACCATATTTAAGACTTGCAGCATGTTCACCAAGTGTAGTACCTTTTCCTAGAGGTTCGATACCGTAAATATCAACTGGGTCATTAAGGAATCCAGCAAATAATCCCATTGCATTTGAACCACCACCAACACAAGCAACAACTGCATCAGGAAGTTCACCTGTCATTTCAAGAAACTGCGCTCTTGCTTCGATGCCGATAACGCTCTGGAAGTCACGAACCATTAAAGGGAATGGATGAGGGCCTAATACAGAACCGATACAGTAAATGGCATCTTTGTATTCTTTGCAGTATGCAGCGAAAGCAGCATCGACAGCTTCTTTCAGAGTTTGTAATCCATCAGTTACCTCAACGACTCTTGCGCCAAGAATCTTCATTCTTGCAACATTTGGAGCTTGTTTCTTAATGTCAACGGCACCCATGTAAATGTCGCATTCCAAACCAAAGTAAGCTGCAGCGGTAGCAAGAGCTACACCGTGCTGTCCAGCACCGGTTTCGGCAATAACTTTCTTTTTGCCCATGTATTTGGCAAGTAATACTTCTCCCATACAGTGATTGAGCTTATGAGCACCTGTATGATTCAAATCTTCACGCTTTGCGTAGAGCTGAACGTTTCCGAGTTTATTGGAAAGTCTTTCAAGGTGAGAGATAGGAGTTGGTCTTCCCTGAAACTCTTTTCTTATACGACGTAATTCATTAATGAATTTTGCTGATTTACAGATGGTTTGATATGCATCATTAATTTCGACCATAGCTTTCTGCAATTCAGGAGAAACATAGGCACCGCCGTATTTTCCGAAAAAGCCATTTTCATCAGGATAGTTTTTGAAGTAAGTGTCAAAGTTTACATTGTTGAATTCCATAATAATTTCCTCCTAAAATAAAGTGATAAGCGGTTACCAGATTGTATAGAGCGAAGGAACAAAGAATGTGTAAAACACATTCTCTCGTCGTAAAAGCTTTGCATTTGTGCGACATACTTTTGCGTGAGCATCCTTGCGGGCCGTTTTTTTGTTTTCTAGAAAATAAAAAACGTCCTTGACAGAAATATACAATCTGTCAAGGACGAATAGATACTTTTCAGTAAGACACTATCCGCGATGCCACCTTGATTCACAGTAAAACCTGTGCGCTTAGCAGAATACTAACATATTCCCGGCAACTGACGTATGCCAACACGTCGCAGAATACTAGGCGTAAAAAATACACTTTTGACTGCGCCCTCAGCGGTCCATTTGACAAGTTGTTTCTTGCCTGATTCTCAGCATCACAGGCTCTCTGTAAAGGCATCGTTGCCGTTATCTCCGCTTCAACGGTTTACAATATCATTTTCTAAATAATAAATCGGAAAAATGCATTTGTCAAGTAGTATAGTGAATAAAATCTTACTTTTCAGAATGGATTAAGGTGTCAAAAGGTGGTATATAAATTATCCTAAGGCAAAATGCACATAAAATATAAACGCAAACAACTGCAACGCGCTGATGAACGAACCAGTAACTACGACTAAAGCCTCTCAGCAAAGGCTTCGAGTCGAGTCTCCATAACTGGTGGATTTTGTCAGTCGCTAAAAGCGCGGTTTGAAACGTTTGCTTATTGTATGCTTTTGTGCGAATTACTATACTGCACTTTGAATACCACCTTTTGACACCTTAATCAAGAATGAAAACTAAATAATGTGTAAAGAAATATTATTTGTTCCAAGTAAAAGAGGTGGAACAATACATTATTAGTACAGTTGAGGAAGGTGCTTGGTGAGAGTGTCTTGTATTTGGAATATTTATTAATGGGAAGTGATATGAAAGTGGGGAGTTGAAAATTGGAAAAGTAATGTAAATAGATTTGATATAAATTTGAATTATATAAGTGAGATAGGTATGAGGAGAAGTAAGAAAACAATAAGTACAAATGTAAAATGATGCTTTCTTTTATATACAATAGAGGGAAGGTTGTTTTTGATTAGTAAGCGTATGAAGTGTTTGTTAAAAGTTGAATGTATGACACAAAGGAAATAATTCGACACAATTTAGATAATTCATAGGAAAAATGAATATTGTATTGGCGAATCGCATTGCAAAATGGGGGGTTTTTAAAGAAAATAATATTTTATAAAAAAAGATACAATTTCTTGTTGACATATGAATTTAAGGATGATAAGATAGCATTCGTCGCTGAGACAACACAAAAGATAACGAGAGCTTAAGAAGTGGTTAAATAAAAAAAGCTTTGTTATGTAAATTAGTGCTTGACAGAAGTGAATAGTCATGGTATGATATAAAAACTTCGTCGGATTTTGTAGAGTGACGAATGAAAAAGAAGAACATTGACAAATAAACAGTAATGCAACCCTGAAAATTCTATTTGAGAAACGAACCAAAGGTTCGTAAGAGTTCATAAGGAACTCGTTCAAAGAAAATTCAGAGAACAACTCCTTTATAAATAGCAATGAAAATTGCAACGGATAAAAACCATTAATAATGGTTAGCCAGTTCAAAAC
>JAXJRB010000194.1:0-37910 GCA_036310845.1 Lachnospiraceae bacterium
ATAGCTTTGCACCTCCTGTTTTTCGCAACAACAATACAAAGAATGGCGCACCTATCAGCGCTGTTAAGATAGATACCGGAATCTCCGCTGCCGTAGCTGCGCGTGCAATCGTATCAATAATAATCATAAAGGTAGCTCCCATGCAGATTCCTGCCGGAATAATCTTCTTATTATCACTTCCATATATCATACGTGCTGCATGGGGAACCAGAAGACCTACCCAGCCAACCTGACCGCACATAGAAACACAAGAAGCTGTTACCATAGTAGAAGCAACCATAACCAGAAGTCGCAACCTCTTTACATTAATACCAAGGGACTTTGCCTCATCCTCCTGTAAAGAAAGAATATTCAGCCTCCAACGAAGCGCAAACAAAATAACAATACCAACTACGATAAACGGAGCACCAATCAGAAGACTCTGCGCCGTTGCACGAGACATGCTCCCCATCAGCCAATAGGTAATAGCCGGAAGCTTTTCCTCTGTATCAGCAGTATATTTTACCAGTGACACCAACGCCTGAAAGATAGAGGAAACCACCATACCAGATAATACCACCATGATAATCGAGCTTTTCCCATTCATTTTACTAACCATACAGGTAATGAGCAAAGACAGTAGTCCAAAAACAAGCGCCATAACCTGTACCACAATGATATTGTCACATAACAACAATGCCAGAACTGCACCAAAGGAGGCGCCCGTAGCAACACCTAAAGTATCTGGTGTTGCTAATGGGTTACTAAACAATGATTGAAAAGAAGTTCCTGCCACAGCAAGTCCTGCTCCTACAAACAATGACAATATCAAACGAGGCAAACGCACCTTAAACAAAACCGAATAAACCGTAGCCTCAACCTCACCGCCTGTTACTGCTGCCGCAATAGCCTCTATGGTCTCTCCTACCGAAAGGTGATAGCGTCCAATACCAAGGCAAACCAACATTGCCAAAAACGGCGCAATTACAAACAGAATCGAAAATAACGTTACATATCTCTTTTTCATAAGACTATTTATGCTCCTGCTGCTTCACGAGTCGGATGGAAGATTTTCACAATATCCTCATCGGTCAGTTCGATGTTATAAAAATTCTTATAGTAATCCTTCATCTCTTCTTCCAGGTTAATATCTTCAAATAATTCAGAATAAATGGTCTGTGCCATCCATAACAGCATCAGCGGTGTATCTGATGAAG
The DNA here is from genome assembly GCA_036310845.1 of Lachnospiraceae bacterium. Taxonomy (GTDB): domain Bacteria; phylum Bacillota; class Clostridia; order Lachnospirales; family Lachnospiraceae; genus COE1. The sequence goes on from JAXJRB010000194.1 coordinate 1,197, forward strand.
GCGGATACCAACGATATACGCCAAGAGGACACTTATATACATTACCCTCCTGAACCGCTCTTACTACACTCCAATCATGACCTTCAAAGCCTGCATTGTTATAAAGGTCTTCTGCTAAATACGGAACAAAATTCGTGATAAAAATCATATCCGGATCCCACTCATAAATCTGTTCCATATTAATTTCCAGACCACTTGCATCATGCTCCTGTGCTACATTTACTGCGCCTGCAGCCTCAGCCCAATACTGTCCAAAATGCTTATTACCGGAGGTCTTAATGACACCATCCTTGTAATTATATAAAAACATAACTCTTGGTCTTTCACTTTCTTCTACACTAGCAACACGCTCCTGAATCATACTGTAAACTTCACGTCCATATTCTGTGATTCCTGCTGCCTTATCTTCTTCCCCTAATACTTCGCCTAAAAGAGTAATCCATCCTTCAAAGGTTTCTACGGAATCTGAACCCCACTGAGATGTTGACACTGCAATTACAGCTAATCCTGCTGCTCTAAGTTTCTCATACTCATCTTCTTTACTTGCACTACAAAACACCACATCCGGATTCATGGCAACAAGCTCTTCTACATTTACTTCTCCGCCTGTCATAAACTCTGTGGAAACCTCTTTAATCTCCGGCATAATCTCTGCTAAAAGAGAATTCTCTGCAGCAGCCTTTGATGACGGACTCATTCCGATTAAACGCTCCGCAGAACCGGCAAACATACAGTAAACAGATGGCATTGGTGTAATCGATGTTGTAACAATCGTATTGATTTCTGCCGGAATCACTACTTCATTTCCTAAATGGTCAATGACAGTACGTGTTTGTGCCTCTGCAATCTCAGTTGTCTCTGCTGATGCATCCTCTTCTGCTACCGTCTCTTCTACTATAGTACTATCTGTTGTTGTGCTCTGTACCACACTTCCACAGCCCGCCAACAAACTCACACACATCATGGCTGTTAAAAATCCACTTAACATTCTCTTTTTCATCTCTATACTCCTCTATACTCTTTTGGTAACTATCCAGTACCTTCATAGTTACCTCTTTTTTTACTATGCAGCAAACCACTCATTAAAGTTCTTGCCAATAATCAGTGCCATTTCATCGACACCAACCTTGCTGGATACTGCATATTGTGCATTTGTATAAAATTTCGCTTTTGTATCTTTTCTTAGAAGCTGCTCCATAAATGGATCTGCAATAATCACCTGATAACAACCCTTATTGATTTCTTCTATAATCTGTCGCTCACTGACAAGATTCTTATCCTGCGGCAAGGACAGCTTTGCTTCTTTACCGAATAAACAACCTACCGCAATTCGATTATGTCCATATTCCTTTTCTAAAGCCATTCGAATCGCATTACTTTGTACCTGTTCACCGATAATCAGAATATCTGCTTCTTCACAAGGCTGTGTATTCATGATAACGGACTCTTTTGTATCTGCAGTTACACGAATTGCCTGTAAATAATCCAAACTCCCCTTTTCACCAACAGGAAGTCCACACACATAAGGAATCCCATAGGTTTTACGCATATATTCTGCAATTTGGTACCCTGCTCTGGAAATCGCAAGATTTATCTGGGCAGAGGAAGCTTTTTTTAAGTTCTCCATCGTATAGCCCATCGACAAACATGCGGTAATCTCATATCCTTCCTCTCGTAACAACGTCTTCAAATCCTCCAAATTCTCCCCTGTTGCAAAATCAAGAGGATTTGCCCCTACAATATTAACCGTTCCCGGAATCATCGCAGTCTTCTTTGTAAACTTCTTTAACAAACCTATTGTCGCCATTGCGACACCCTTGTCATAATATGCCGTTCCTGTGGTATCAAAACCTAGACACGGAATTCCTGTTCTCTCTTGTAGCTCCTCCGCAATTCCTATAAGATCGCTTCCAATTACCATTGGAACCGGGCTTCCTACTAATGCCATTACCTCTGGATTCAAATCCTTGGCTGCATATATCATCTTCTGTATCAGCTTCTCATCATCACCTAAAACAGCATCTATCTCTCTTAAACCCGAACAGAAAATAGCGGATTTAGAACCGTACCATCTAGGTTCATCATAACCGGTATAGTTACCCGTGCAACCGGAAGCATCATGCATCGCCGTAACCGTATTCAAATCAAATAAAACACTGGAAACTCCCGAATAATCCGCTGCAAACGGTGATAAATAAATAGATAATGTAGCCATATTACACCACCAATCCATACTCATGTATCATATTTTCAAGGTCTATTACCTTGGTAAGTGCATGCTCAAGCTTCTCCATCAGACACTCCACGCCATAATAACCATAGATTCCCTCATCATCAAACAAATCTACCACATACTTTGAACCAGCAAGATAAGCACCATCCACACCAATTGCAATACTTTCCGGTATCTGATTCTCTCTATTTACCACCTTATGATGCACAGACTGTATGATCTCAATCTCCGGATGAGTGCTTGTAATCCATTCATAGTCATCCTTATCTATAGCAATACATTCCGGTGCCTGCACACGTGCTACATGAAAACCATAATCAAGTAACGCGTGTGCCAAACCAAACGGACACTTTACTGAAGAAGCATCTACCACAATGGGTGTATCTCCAATTGCCGCTTTTGCTCTATCAACTGCCTTTTGTGCCTTCTCTTTATAGGGTAAAAAGTCAAAATCATTCTCGCATCCAAGTGCCTGTGCAAGCTTGCTATATGCTTCCTCTATTTTTTCAAAGCAATAACTTACAGGAAGAAATACAAATGGCACTCCGTGCTTTTCCTGCATTTGCTCACCTGCCTGTTTACCTACTGGGGTAATGACCAGATTACATTTACTTTTTGCCATAGTCTGATACCCTTCAAAGGTTTCATACTGAGAAATATGCCTTAACTCGTTGTAACCTAAGCTCTGTAAAAATGGATAAATCTCACTATTTTTATCTATTTCTATCAGATTACCAATACAATTTATGCTATTTTCCTTTTCATCCACTGTCTCTAATAAACTATAAATATTGTTTTGTATTGAAATTGCCGGCGGTGTCTTGGAACCCTTAGAAATCGGATTCATGTGACAGCTACGGAACTTCACATCAGGAAAGCACTGAGCCAGTTTTTCTTGTAAGGCTTCATGATCTGTGCCGATTAAATCATCTAGACAGCTCACAAAGATAAGCACTACCTTCGGTCTTTGTGGTAAGGTCTCCAATAATTCCTCCACTGCCGGAATAATTAGTTCATCATACCCATTAATAATATCCGCCTGATTCACATATAGATAAGATAAACGGTGCTTCAAATCCTGTTTTACAGCACTGATTGACCCATGTCTTCCGCAGGCAAAAGGACACACAAAAAGCTCCACACTCTCAGGAATTAACATTCCCGTTCTGACAATTCCTCGACCACCATTCGCTGGTGACGAATAATGAAGTGTATTCTCAAACTGGCATGCCAACGTTCATCACCTCCAATACTCTTACAGCTAAATCTTCATACTCCTTTGCCATCTCACTATCCGGCAAAGCCTCCACAACTGTCATTCCATCATTTTCTGCAATCTGAACAGCTCCATCACGTGGAATAATTTTAATAACCTGTGTCTCATTTTCACGCGCAACCATTTCAACCAGCTCATCTTCATTTTCTACCTTTCTGGAATTTTGGATAAAGCCTGCCAGTTTTGCATAACCACGTTTTCCAAAATTCTGAATGGCGTGTGATATGTTGGTTGCTGCAAACATTGCCATCATTTCACCTGATGTAACAATAAATACATAATCGGCATAGCCACCACGAATTGGCATAGCAAAGCCGCCACAAACAACGTCTCCAAGCACGTCATACAATACGATGTCCGGCTGATATACATCATAAGCGCCTAATTCCTGTAATTTTTCAAATGCTGTAATGATGCCTCTTCCCGCACATCCAATTCCCGGTGTTGGTCCTCCTGCTTCTACGCAATAAACACCATTAAATCCTTCAAAAACAATATCTTCTAATTCTATATTGTCAGAACCTTTTTCACGAATCTGATCCAATACTGTAGGAACTTTCTCTCCCCCCATCAAATTCTTAGTAGAATCCGATTTTGGATCACACCCTATCTGCATTACACGGTATCCCATCCTGCTAAATGCTGCTGACAAATTAGAGGTGGTAGTTGACTTACCGATACCGCCCTTTCCATAAATAGCAATTTTAACCATGATACATCTCCTGTTTCTTTAAACATTTTGCTACATTTCTCGCGTAATCTGCGATAAATACGTATTTCTGCTGAATCGTCATTATTTCTTTTACCAGCATTTTCCACATATTCTAACTTGCATTAGTTATTTCTAACTTATGTGCAAAAATATAGGTTAGAATCATCTAACCTCTGTAAGAATATCATGTATTTTTGTCTCTTGTCAATGGCACTTTATGGTAATGCGGTTGTCTAAAAAAACCCTCAAGAAATTACATTTCCCAAGGGTTTATTAGCTTTATGATTCTTGTATCATCTGATTTGCTCGTTTTAACACCGTTGTAATCGGTACAATCAATATTCCTGCAAAGAAATTACCCACTCCCTGAATGCAATCAAACGGGAATCCTGCAACAATCCACGCAATCATTCCCTTAAAATTTAATCCAAACATCAATGCCTGTGCTGGAGCATATAAGGTTCCAAACAAAAAGCCATGTGCTGAGCATACCAACATATACACCAGTCGATTACACTTTTTAGGAAGTAACATGGTAACTCCCCATAAAACCGCCCATACATACAAATACGGGATCCACCACATCGAAAATCCCGCAAACAATCCGTTTAACAATATGTAAATATAAATCGGATACAATGCCTTTTTGCGAAAAGCAAGAGTATACGCTATCGTAAGTGTTCCGAGCAAATGAATATTCGGCAAGAATTCCATTAGTATCTTAGAGCAGTACATAACCGCTCCAAGCATACCAAATAATGTTATTTCCCTAACACTCAGCTTCATTATTTTTCAACCTTTAGGGAATAAGAGTCTCCCTCTGTAATCTCGGTTACATCAACACCCGTCATGGCATATTCTCCATTAATGTAAAATGCCCAGTAGGTCTGATCAACATCATAATCTGCTGTAATGCCATTTACTGTCTTTACATAAAGACCATACGGTCCATCTTCGCCTTCCAACAATCCACACTCCTGCAAAGCTTCTCCAACCATTTTCTTATCGGTATGAATCTCAAAAGAAGTTTCTGTTCCTTCCTTGTCCACTACCATTACCGTGAACTTCGTCTCACCTTCGCCAAGAACCTGTGTTTCTATTGAAACAGAAGTAGTCTGTACTGCCTCCTGTGATGTCTTATCATTACATCCGGTTGTAAGTAATGCCATAGCCGCAATCAGCACCATACAAAGGATGAATGACAGCTTTTGTCTAATTTGTGACACTCTTGTCATTTTCATTTGTCTTTTCTCCTTTATATATCTTTATTATAACTTGCAAACATTGGGGCGAAACCACAATTTTGCCAATTGCTGAATCTTCCGTTTATGGATTCAGCAATTTAGCCTAATCAACCGGCACTCGCAGCTTTCTCATCGTATAACTCGATATAAGGCTTTTGCTTTCTGGATATTTCGACTTCGTGCATTTCATCAAGTCACCTTCTCGGATTTCTCCAATGGTATTTCCTGAATCTGCGGCATTCAGTAGACTTAATTCCTTACAAAATGTGCCTTGCACACTTTGGCACTTCACGGCGACGTGCTCGTACAGGATTCACACCTGTTTCCCCACAAAGCAAGGTTATTCTATCACAATCAATTATTTTTTCCAAGATGAAAACAGCAGTTTTTCCCCTTTCCACCTATCCTCATTTTAATAATACATATCAAACCCTGTATCAAGCGTTTTTCCATATGTTTCACCGGCATTTTCCAGTGTTGGCAAAATGTAATCTTTATTGTATCGAACAACTGAAATCCGGTCATATACTCTCATTCCCATATGAGTAAGTCCTCTTTCAAATTGTTGCAGACATTCTAGGGATCCACGTCCTGTCCCGCCAGCACATGCCATAAGAATACATCTCTTATCTACTAAGGCGTGATTCATTGTAGCATCGCACCTACGTAATCTATCAAAGAAAGTCTTGAAACATTCCGTCATATCAGACCAATATACTGCGCTTATCCAGACTATTCCATCTGATTCAGAAAGTGATTTATAGATGTCTGCAAAATCATCCTGAATAACACAGCTACCATTCTTATTACATGTGCCCCACCCGTTGCCACAGGCTCTGCAATGTTCAAGTTTTCTTTTATTTAAATGAATTTCTTCGACATCAGCACCTGCTTTTATTAAACCCTTTATGAATTGTTCCTTTGCTGAAGCTGTTAAGCCATCTACATTTGGACTTGACCATATAACTACAACCTTACTCATATCCTTTATCTCCTTTCACACTTCACAATACATTTTCAAATGTTATTCTCTTTTGAATAATACTAATATTTTCACCTAATTTTCGCCCACATCAACTCAAACATTTATATTATCGTCTCTCCAAAGCCACGACACACTCCACATGTTCCGTCCACCCAAACATATCAACCGGCCATGCTTCCTGTGCAACATATCCTTGTTTCTTGAACCATCCCAAATCTCTTCCTAATGTCTCAGGATTGCAGGACACATATACTACTCTGTCTGGTTTTAAACTACCAACTGCCTTTACAAAGGCTTCTGTGCTTCCGCTTCTTGGTGGGTCCATCACAACGACGTCAACCTTTTCTTTTTCTTGTGACATTCGTGTCATGTATTCTGTCGCATCTGCACCTACAAAACGGATATTCTCGATACGATTACGCTTTGCATTTGCTTTTGCATCTCTTACTGCATCCTTATTCAATTCTATACCAAGTACTTTTCCCGCCTTAGAAGCCATCGCCATACCAATGGTTCCAATACCACAATATGCATCAATAACCATTTCTTTTCCCGTTAATCCTGCTGCCTGAATCGCTTTCTTATACAACACCTGTGTTTGTGCTGCATTCACCTGATAGAAGGAATTTGGCGAGATCCGAAATCTCAGACCACACAGTACATCCTCAATAAAGCCTTCTCCGTATAAAGGCTTATTCTTATCTCCTAAAACAAAGGTGGTGTTTTGGGAATTAATATTCTGTACAATCGTTGTAATCTCAGGATGTCTTTTTCTAAGCTCTGCCACAAAGTTATTCTTATGTGGGAACTCTGGTGCTGCGGTTACAAGCACCACCATGATCTGCTTTGTTGACATTCCTTTACGAATAAGTATATGACGCATAAGCCCGCGTCCAGTATCTTCGTTATAAACCCAAAGCTTAAAGCTTTTAATCAGTTCTGTTACCGTCTTAATAATTGCCGAAGCCTGCGCATCCTCTATTAAACAATCCTGTATTGGTACAATCGTATGTGTCCCCTCTGCATAAGTTCCTGCAATAACCTCATCCTTATTTCTTCCAAACACGGCATGAACCTTATTGCGATAATGAAATGGATAATACATACCAGCTACATCATTTACCCTACAGTACTTTCCAATATGCTTCTCCACCAACTTTTTCTTCTCAATTAACTCTTCTTCATAGCTTGTCTGTCCCATATGACAAGCACCACATTTATCTACATACGGACATTTTTCCTTTATCATAACTACCTCCATACCAAATACAAATCACGTAGCCCAAAAGCGTCTCTTGCTACTCTTTTTATCACGCAAAAACTGCTTATGTGTCCTTTATCATAACACATAAGCAGTTAAATATCTAGCAACCTATTCTTTACTTATATCGCCTGCTATCCTGCAAGCCCGATTTCAATTAGCTTATTTGTTTCGGCAAACTGTTGCTTTTGCCTCGTTCCATCTGACATCGTATTCGTTGCCGCTCCAAGAATAACCGAAATAACTGTCTTTTTATGATTTCTTGCTGCTGATACAAAGCACAAACCAGAAGAACTTGCAGAGCCTGTCTTTCCGCCAACCGCATACGGATTATAATATCCGGAATCCACTGTCAAAAGTGCATTCGTTGTCTCCAGTTTTCGCTCATTTGCCATATTCGTTGCCGGAATTATAACCTCTGTCTGTGCTATGATGCTCTCAAATAACGGATACTTCATAGCTTCCTTGGTAATCAAGAAAAGACTGTATGCATTCGAATAATGATTCGCTTCCGGATAACCAGATGTATTTACGAAATTTGTTTCCGTACATCCTAATGCCGCAGCCCTTGCATTCATCATCACAACAAAGTTATCGACACTCCCCGCTACCGTTTCTGCCAATACATTACATGCATGACAATCCGAAACCATCATCACAGACTGCAACAACGTAAGCACATTCATAACCTCGCCTGCTTTTAAACGCGGCTTCACATGACTGGCATCATTTGGAACTCCTGCAAGTGCTGTAGGTGATACCGCAACCGGCGTGTCAAGCGCAATTTGTCCTGATGCAATCGCATCCATCACCAATAGCGCTGTCATAATCTTAGTTGTACTTGCCGGCGCCAGTCTGTCTGTTGCATTCTGTGCATAAATCAATGCTCCACTATTTGCATCTCCCACAAGCGCTGCCTTCGCATCTACACTGTTCAGCTTATATGCCTGTGTACCTGTGCTGACTGACAATGCCTTTCCATGAATATAATACGTTACCCCGTTGATATTTACCTGAAAGTATCCATTATCTGTAATTCCAGTTATCTGCACGGGAAAATCACCCGGAAATACTGCCGCTAATGTAGACGGATCGGGCTGAGTAAATACCTCCGCTCCTCTTCCTGTATACAATACTCCCGCTGTTGGCGTTACTGTAAACTCTGCTGCCTGCGTCGTCATTCCTCCCAAGAAAACAACCATGACTAATAGCGTAAGTAACCCCTTTATTCCCCTTATGTACTTCATTCTTATACCTTAACCTTTCCTAATCACGATACCGTGCCTTTATACCCCTCTTTATCCAAACAGTTCCTTTAAGTTTTCTAAATACTGCTTCATAACCTTATTCTCTGAAAATTCCTTTAATGCCTCTGCACAGGAATAATAATACCATGCATGCTTATCCTTATCATGCTGGTTAAATTTCTGCCAAATATCATCACCTATATGGCGCCATTCCTTTATCAATGACTCCGCATTTGCCGCCTTATCTGCCAATGTAATTACTTTTATCGGATATTCGGCTATCTGCAAATGCTGTATCGTCTCCTGCTTACGAATTTCCCATGTATCACATGCTGGAATTCCAGGTCTTTTATCCTCAGACTCTGCAGCAATATAAGAGGCTACTGTTTTTCCAAACTCTCTTTCTATATCCTCAAGTGTCGCTTCTGTATCCTCCACTGTGTCATGAAGGATAACCGCTATCAAAAGATCCACATCATCGGTTAATTCCATAGCGTAATTCATAGCCATAATAATATGTGCAAAATATGGAATTTGTGTTCCTTTCCGATATTGCCCATTATGTGCATTCGCAGAAAAAGCATAGGCTTTTGCAAGTCTCTCATCAAATCCTTTTACCAATGGAAAAAGTGGTAAAGCTCCTTTTTTTATTGCTGTGTCATTTTTTATCCACAACTCCTTGGGATTTTTCGTGATATTTTCCACAGAATCTTCTCCATCGTATACACAAATGGGGATTTCATTCTCTTTCGTACCACCATAACACGGACACCCCTTGCCGCACACCTGCTCATCCAAGCACTTATTCAGTACACCGTGAATTGCCCTACAATAAAAGTTTCCCTTGCTCATCCTGCTTTTCCTCTGCTTTTATTTTTTCTCTCGACTAAACTCAAGAATCCAACCATAAGTTGTCTTCGTGTCCTCATTCTCAAAGGAACCATAGTCCATTTCATACCGGAAGCTGATTCCCTGCTCTGCTTTTATATCTGCAAGCACCTCACTCAGTACATTTTCCATCTTCGTACTCTCCGAACCAACAATCGCATTTTTATATACTGTACTAAATTCCTTGTATTCATAACGAATTGCCCGATTGATAATAACCTTTAAATCCTCTTCGGTCCTTACAGGACCCCATAGGCTGTTTTCCAAATATTCGTTACGATACTGCACTAAATAATCCTTTTTTGTAGCTGGCACCTTATCCTTTTTCTTTACTGCCTCGTCATAAGCCTCTAGCAAAGTTAGCTCCTCATCAGCCAAAATGCAATTATCTATCGTTGCATTTCCCATTAAATAGGAATCCAAATACTTGATATAGTGATTGGCATCCATCTTCTGTACATCTTCTACCGAAAAAGCACGAAGCTGCGAGTTCGTAAAGAAGGAAAATGTTCCTTTGGTCAATTTCGTTATTTCATCCGCTCCATAAGACTTTTCCTTACTCTTATTTGCCTTTTCCTCTAATCCATAGCCAGGAATATAATAGGTGCCCTCTAAATCAATCCGAAACCATCCATTTGAAGTAACTCCGGTAACATCTACTGGCAAGTCAGGTGATATCGTTGTTACAAGCACAGAATTAAAATCGGGTGATGTATATACGGTTGCTTTATCATTGGTATACATAATTGACTTACATTCTTTTACCGTATAAGTCTCTGCCGCTACAATACGGCTCTTCACCGTCCCCACAAGCAGTATACCTGCTAATATACATGTTGCTACCTTCGCAAATCCTTTGCTCCCCTTCTTTTTCATGCTGTCGTCCCCCTTCTAAGTTAATCACATTTACACCTAGTCCTTATTTCCACACCCCAACTCTGTATTCGGGTGCTACATACATACCATCCGTTTCTTCTATATCATACACTTCATAAAATGCATCATTGGAACTTAATACCGCATTGACCCTTACCTTATTAGGCGCATGTGTGTCATTGCTAAGCAGATACATCTGATACGCAATCGTTTCTTCACTCGCCCAAATATATGCCAGCTGCGAAAAAAACTGCGCTAATCCGTCCTTATCCCCTGATAAAATAGAAGTGATACAAGTCATTGCTCCCAAATCAGCAATATTCTCTGACAATGTTAAAGAGCCATCCACCTTCATTCCTGCAACCTCATAATTTCCATAATAATCTACAATGGACTGCGAAAGCTCTTTATATTTCTGAAGCTCCTCCTGTGTCCACCAGACACTATAATTGCCATACTCGTCATATAGAGCTCCATTAGAATCAAATGCATGCGTAATCTCATGTGCTATAACATAACCAATACCACCAAGATTACTTGCCTCATCTCCTTTTGGATCATAAAATGGTGGCTGTAAAATAGCTGCCGGAAATACGATTTCGTTATTGTTCGGATTATAATATGCATTTACGGTTTGTGGAGTCATACTCCACGTCGTGCGGTCTACCGGTCGATTCAAATCCTGCAAATTGTCTTCAATAGATACCTGCATGTTGACAAGCATATTGGACAACAAGCTTCCACCTTCAGAGATTGGTGTTACCTGCATCATTTCCATGCTTTCCGGCCATTCATCAGGATAACCTATTTTGACTTGCATGGTATCTAATTTGCAAATAGCCTTTTCTTTAGTCGCTTCACTCATCCATTCCTGATTGCGGATAATCTCCTTATAGGCTTCCTTTATTTTTTCAATCATTGATTCAACATCCGCTTTACTTTCCTCGGAGAAATATTTCTCTACATATATTTTTCCAAAATCCCAAGAAAGCATATCCTGTGTGAGATTCATCCAAATATCCTCATCACTTAGGCTACTAGTCACACCATGCAGCTGTCTATCTAAATCATCTGCCAGTTTTGCATACTCTTCTGTCGAATATTCTGCCACATCATTCAACATAACAAAGGTAGAAAAATCCTTTAAAACTTCTAGATTTTCTTCTACCAATAATTCATTAATCTTTTTCGCCTGCTTAACATCCGAAACAATATATTTGTCAGCAGAATCAATACGAAGAGTTTTTAGCATCTTTTCTACGTCCACGTTCGTATAAAGCTCTTGAAGCTCTTCCTTCGTAAAAACATTATAGGTAATAGAAGGACTATAATATTCTTCCATGGACAAAGAGCTAGAACAGATGTCACGCAACAAAACATCAATCTCACTTACCGTATCTGCTGCTTCTTCCTGTGACATACCAAATTCCTCCAGCATATTCCTCATATAAGTATAATAGACATCCACATATTCCTTCATTTGTGGATTTTCTAAATATTCCTTACCAATCAAAGTATCTGCATACATCATATAAACAGAATTCATACTGGAATCTGCCATATCCTGATCAATATAGTAACCACCAACGATACTACTAAAACCAAATTCGCCACTTAATAAGGACAAGGCATTTACATATTCTTCAATGGTAGTTGCATTACGAATCGTATCCATGTGTGGCTGCAAAGGTCCTAGCCCTGTAGCATTACGGTTCTCTACATTACTAATGCATTCATACATATCTTTAATCTTCTGCTCTGATGTTCCCTTTGGATAAATTTTTTCACTTTTTGCCAGCTCTAGAATAATCTCATCCATATCGTGATCGGCAACCGCCATTAACTCTCCAAACCAAGTCCACTGCGCATCTGTCTCTCCAAGCTCCACCATATCAAGGATATCTTCATTCACATATTCATAAAAATCATCCTGATACCGCTTTTTTTCTTTTCTTTCCTGTGTATCATTTTCTTCTACTGCTTCCCGTTTGACTTCTCCAACCGATGACTTCGTATTGGACATAAAATGAATAAATGGTGATAATACGCCACATCCTGTTAACTGAACAGTCACAATGCCAGCCAGGAACAGTGTTGCAATTCTTTTTCTCATTTACATAACTCCAATTCTTATACAACTCTCTTCCTTATTTTATACTAAAAACAAAGAAAGTACAACTCAATACTATGTCCTACTTCTTAATTTTCTGTCTACTTATTTATGCATAAAATTTGCCACTCCTTAATAATAACGTGATATAATAAGTAAATATTATGGTAACTATAAAAATAATGCGTTACTGTTTACTCGTACCTTATTCCAGTAACGATGATTCCCCTTTACAAATCACTTAAGAATCGAGGCAATAACAATATGAAAACAATTCTAATGATCCTTTTGGTGCTTTTTATCCTTTATCTATGTGCTATTAAACCCCGCATCTTAAAAAAGCCCAATTACCAACCCTTTTTCTCATATAAATATGCACACCGCGGACTGCATAATATGAATCCTTACTTAAAGGAAGAAAACAACCCCTATTATTGCAATAGCGGCTGTTTCCCTGAAAATTCCTACTCTGCCATCAAGCGTGCTGCTGATTATGGATATGGTATTGAATTCGATGTACATCTTACCAAAGACGGTATTCCCGTCGTATTTCATGATGACACGCTAAATCGTATTTGTGGTGTAGACGGCAAAATAAAAGATTACACCTTTGAAGAGCTTCAACAGTTTCGTCTCATGGGAACAGAAGAAAAGATTCCTGCTTTCGCAGATGTATTAAAAGCTGTAAACGGCAGAACCCCTCTTATTATTGAATATAAAGTGGAAAATAATACAAATGCCTTATGCAAAACCTGCAATGATATACTTAAAAATTACAATGGTTTATATTGTATCGAGTCCTTTCATCCCATGGCTGTACGCTGGTATCGTAAGAACCGCCCTGATATAGTTAGAGGACAATTATCAGAAAACTTTATGAAAACAAATGCGAACGCTTTGTATTTCTTCTTGTCTCATTTACAGTTTAACTTCCTGACAACACCGGATTTCATTGCTTATAATCATAAGCATCATAAAACACTAGCTCGAACACTTTGTCGAAAACTATACGGCTGTCTGTCTGTTGCATGGACCATCCGTTCTCAAGAAGCATTGGATAATATGAAATCACATTTTGATTTATTCATATTTGAAGACTTTATACCACAGGATTAATTTTGGTTTTCACTGTTCATTATAGAGGAAATACAGCATAAATATTATTTAATGTGCACTATTTATGTAAATTTACTAAATATTTTGTGTGATATTTCCAATATCATCTTACGTAAACCTATGCTATACTATTATTGTTATATCGGATATGGAAATTAGTGGTAAGCATTTTCCAAGAGCCCTTTAGGGAAGCCGACCGACACAACTAACATACTACTTTACATTTATACTTGAAATTTTACTAGATTATACGGCTTTAGCTTGCATGGGTATGACAACAGGGTTTGACATCAGGATTAACATCTGGGGTTTGACATCAGTACAGACATTTTTTATTAGACAGCAGTAATTGACAGCATGAACTGACATCTGGATTGACTACTTGGATTGACATCAGAATTGACATCATCGAAAATGCGACCTTATCGCCATATTATAACAATAAAGGCTCCTGTTATACAGGAGCTTTTTTTTTAACAAAATTACAGTTGTTTTTTTGTCATTCCGTACAATTTTTAAATTATTTACATAATTCTGAAAAAATGACTTGAAATTACTCGAAAAATTATGTATTATTTAAAAAGTCACAAATATATTCCCCAAAGTGACAAGAATCAGGAGGTTCCCCCATGAAAGAAATTAATTTTACTTGCCTTAAGAATGATTTTGACACAATTTGTGATCAGGTTAATCAGGATAAGGAAACAGTTACTTTAACATTAAAAAACAACCGAAAAGTTTATATAATGCCAGAAGAAAATTATAACAAGGTAGAACGCTTTGTTATTACTACTCTTTCCCCAAAGACTCTTTCTTCCAGCAAATAATACAAGTAACTGAAGTATAGTTCGTAAAACCTTAATAAGCATGAATCGAAAAGAACAAAAAACCGGCAGGAGTCAATGGGAGTCTCCTGCCGATTTTTTACTTTATACTTTAATTTTTGCTTTTGTTCTTGCTATACTTGCATGAATTGCCACTTCATCACGGTAACATATCACATAAACAAGTGCTCCTAGCATAAATGCAACCAACACATCCAACATGGAATGCTGTTTTAATAAAACGGTTGAACAAATAATACTTACCCCCAAAAGCATTAAACTTGCTTTAATCACTCTATGTTTTTTTAATAATTTGGTTCTCCATACTGCTATCATAACTGCCAATGAATTATACACATGAATACTCGGAAGTACATTGGTCGACGTATCTGCAATATAAAGCTTCTTCACCATATCTATAAAAATATTATCCCTCTCAAAATTTTTAGGTCTAAGATGATGTCCATTGGGAAATACCGCAGAGACAATAAGAAATACTGTCATTCCTACTATTAAAAATGCTATCATTTTATTGCCTTCTTCCCGGTCCTTTATTCCAAAATAAACTACTGCAAGTGCCACATAAGCAAACCATAAAAAATACGGAACAATAAAATATTCACAAAATGGTATGTACGCATCAATTCCAAAACGTATTACATAATATGAAGTATTTCTTTGTTCTAAATAGAAAAATACCGTCATATACACAACAAAGTACAATGCCATAATAACTAATGCTTTATACCTACAACAACACTCTCTTAATGTTTTTTTTAGCACTATTTTCATTTCCTTTCCTTTTTCTCTTTCGAAATGCTATTATAGGTTATGTGTACTACATTGTCAACAAAAGTCTCAAATCTTAATTTTTTTATAAGAATTTCATGTCCATTATGCCAATATAATGCTTTATTCTCTGCATTTCTTTGCAATATATACTAAAATTACATGTAATAACGCCTTAATATTTCTCTCTTTTTTCCACATACTGTTATTTGAATACACAAATATTTTGTAGTAAAATAGTAAAGGATTCATAATGGTTTATGAAAGGTGAGGGCGTAAAAATGAAATTTGATTTACATTGTCACACGCAGGAAGGTTCTCTCGATGGAAAGATTCCAGTTTTGGAATATATGAAAGCGCTTCAACAAAAAGGGTTCGATGGAATGCTTGTTACTGACCATAATTCCTACAATGGATTTCGTAAATATCGTGACCACCACAAAAATACCCTAGAAAATTTTGTAGTCTTAAAAGGTATTGAGTACGACACCATTGATGCAGGTCACATTTTAGTGATTATGCCTGAAAACGTAAAGCTTTTATTATTAGAATGCCGTGGGCTTCCTGTCCGTATTTTACAGGATATTGTACATCTCCATGGCGGAATCCTTGGTCCAGCTCATCCTTGCGGTGAACGTCACCTAAGCATTACACAAACAAAGGCCTATAAGAGAAACCCTGATATTATGAAACGCTTTGACTTCTTAGAAGGATATAACTCCTGTGAATCTGAAGAATCGAATCAAAAAGCAGCCTTACTTGCTCAAACATATAATCTTGCAACCTTTGGCGGAAGCGATTCTCACAATCTAAGCTGTGTAGGAACCGCTTACACACAGATACCGGAAATCATTACAAAGGAATCTGATTTGATTTCCTGTGTAAAACGTCGTGTACCACTTACAACCGGCGGTTCCTATTATACAGGTACTGTAAAACAACGAATCGGCATTCTGAATCATGTATTAGTGGAATCTTTCTGGTTCTACAATCGTTTTGCAAGTATGGCTAGATCGCATAGAAGAAAAGTTGCCATGCAGTTACTGCCTTAATATAATGAATAGAAATGGATGTCATCCTGTTACAGATGGCATCCATTTTTATATTATGAACTATGGTGTTGGCAAAGTAGGTGTAGCAATATTAGGCATTGTCATCGCCTGTAGCATTGCTAAATCATATTTATATACAAGTGCATATGTTGAAGTTGGATAAAAAGTCTCAAACGTTACAGTGGCATGATTCTGATCCAAATCATCTAAATAGAAAAGCTGCCCATCTGGTCCCATTTCAATCAATCGGTACTGCCTTGCCGGAATCCGATCCTTGGGCTGTAAGTAAAGAACGTATCTTTTGGCTCCATTTGTTCCATAAATCAATCCATTTTTGTCCGATAATGCCATGTTATAAGAGCAAAGATAAGTATAATCCTCTAGGAAATAAGAAATATACTCCATAAATGCTTTCCCCTGCATACGCCGATGGGCTGTCATATTTGTCAAATAATGAAGTCCACTATTTGGAGAAATTTTACATACTGCATCAAACTTAATATCCTTTGTCATATCCTTTTTACTATTCCAAGGACCTGACTCATCTGTTGCTGAATAAACATATTTCAAATAAGGATAAGATTTTTCTCGAAATTTTTGCGCTTCCTCATAAGAATCCATAATGAACATGCATTGTGCCGCATTGGGCGCATTTGCTGCAATACTGTCAAGACTTGTATAGGTAATGGTTCCAAACTGCTCCATCGCAGGAATGGTCCCACTCACACGAAAGACTACATTACTGTTTACATTCATAAAAGAAGTATTGTCCTTTATAAAAGTAGTTGCCGAAACGTTTACTTTTTTAATGCTTGTTTTATTTGCAAAAGCAAAGCTTCCAATTTCTGTAATTCCAGGTCCTATTGTAATCGTATGTACATCTAAATAATGCCATGGACGCATGGTAAACGTTGATGGTGTATAGTCTGGAATAGAGCCGGTTCCTTCAATATACAAATTACCGTAGAACTCTCTAACCGTTATATTCGTTCCGGTAATTGTCATAATACCGCCTTCACCCGTTGTCCACCCTCCCAAATCAGCTTTCACAGGAACAACTGGCATCATGCTAAACAACATCGTTAGGCACAATATACCCGTCAATAGTATTTTTTTTACTTTTTTCATAATTATACCACCCTATTTCTTTTCACAATTTACTCAAAAATCTCATGTTCTACAAGAAGTTTACTCGTATGCATATTCATGAGTTTTTCTCGATACTCATCATCCATAATGACTCGTTCCAACGTATCCATATCGCCTTCTTCTAACAAGGTTTTTAGCAACTCATTATAATGCTTAATAATCTTTTTTTCTAATATTACCATTTCATTATCTTTTTCTAGCATACCGTTACCCCCTTATTCTAACACTTAGTTATCTTATCTTAACATATATTTCCTTTTGTTTCTATAATTCAGATAAATCTGTCGTTTTTCCCTGCTGTTTTTATCTGTAACATTCCACTTTCCGGTTCAAAAATTACGGTTCTTGGAAAATCCTCTTCGACTTCCATGGCAAGCACCGGTATCTGGCACTGAGCTAATTTGTTTTTAACCGCCTCAAGATTTCTAGAAGAAATATCTTTTTCAATAGGAACAAACGGTGTTTTAATAACATGCGCCGCCCCCGCAAGCTTTACAGTCAATCTCGCTCTTGCAGCTCCGGCAAGTACTAACTGATGAATCAATAAATCAATCCCTGTATCAGCAAATTTTGGATATTCCTTCTCTTCTATTTCTCTCGGATTCGGACAAGCCGGAAGCATAATATGTAGAAGCCCACCGATTCCTCTTTCTGCATCACGCATTGCCACTGCCACACAAGACCCTAAATCTCTCGTTATGAGTTTTTGTTTTCCTCTTGAAAGCTTATAATCTGCCATATTTACCATAATCATATCCTGCATATTCCGTCTCCACTCTTCAAAAAAAGCACATAAAAAGGATGGTATTTTACCATCCTTCTATCCTCATTCCAATACTTCTATTTCACGCGTCCTGCATTCAGCTCTATTACAAATTCCTGCTTCATTGCTTCGAAATCCATTACTGACATACTAATACATGCTAAATTAGTTAATCCGTAACGCTTCGGAGTCTGTTTCATCTCTTCTTTGCCACATTCCTCACACCTTGTCGATTGAAATGTGAGATTCTTACAAGCAGAACAATAAAACATATAACGCCTACTAATATTTCTCATATTCATAAAAGCCCCCTATTCACTTATATCCCCCTTTTCTCTCCACATTATGTGTTGAGATATTATAATTTTATCACATTAACGCAGATTATTCTATCATTTTTTTCATGTTTTTTATATTTTCTATCTTTTTAAGACATATATATATCGTTTTCCTTTTTTACAACAAAATACACTTATACTTGGTTCAATTTTAGTACAAGGTCGACAAACAATCAAAATAGTGCGTGCCAGCGCACGCACTTTAGCAAGAATTTCTTACGAAATTCTTGTCTAACTACCACTACGTAACAGCAATTTCCTATTACATGAAAAAGCAGCCTCTAACATTATAGAGGCTGCCTTCCTACTTTTTCTTATTTTGCTCATCAAAGAACTTTGTCAGATTATGCAAACAACGGATTAATACCTTCATTTCATCTTCTTCCAAGTCCTTTACGATCGAATGAATCATACGTCTATGAAAATCCCGATGATGGAAGAATGCCTTTCTTCCTTTCTCTGTCAGGCTAACAAGTACGACTCTCTTATCTGTCTTACTTCGTTCTCTCAAAATATACTTCTTCTCTTCAAGACTGTTCATATTGGTGGTCAGCGTACCTACAGTAATATTTAAGCTCTTAGCAATCATAGACATACTCCTTGGCTCATCATTGCCGATTGCCTCAATAATATGCATATCGTTATTGGTAATATCCTTAAATTCCTCCGTGATAACTGCTTCTGCTTCTATATCCATTACATTATGAAATAAATTTACCAGAAGCTCATTTAACTTGCGATTTGTACTCTTTTCCATCTCTTCTCCAACTTTTCTAATTCCAAATCATCACGCAGGCACCATAAGTAAGTCCTGCGCCAAAACCTGAAAGAACAATTTTATCGCCTTTTTTAAGCTTTCCTTCTCTGTTCAACTCATCAAGCAAAACAGGAATGGTTGCAGATGACATATTTCCTACCCGATTCAAATTCATAGGGAATTTTGTAATATCTGCTTTTAATCGCTTCGCTACCGCTTCCAATATACGTACATTTGCCTGATGCAATACAAAATGATCAATATCTTCTACCGTGAGTCCGGCTCTGTTTAATGCATCCTGAATACATAGAGGAACCTGTTTTACTGCAAACTTATATACCTCTTGACCATCCATGTGAACAAAATTGTTCTCTTCTCCAATTGCATCTTCAATATACGGATTATCAAGCTTCCTCTCCTGACAACTAAGCACCATACCTCTTGCACCATCAGACCCTTGAGAAATACTAATAATTCCGGCATTTTCACCATTTTCTTCAACAGCTTCTACAAAAGCTGCACCTGCACCGTCACCAAACAATACACAGGTACTGCGATCTGTCCAGTCAATAATCTTTGATAATACCTCGGCTCCAACCACCAATGCATTACGATAAAGACCTGTCTGCAAATATCCGTAAACTGTGCTGAGTCCAAATAGAAAGCCCGAACAAGCTGCATTTAAGTCAAATGCCACTGCATTCTTTGCTCCGATGATTCCTTGAACCTGACATGCAGCACATGGAAGAAGCATCTCTGGTGAGCAAGTCGCAACGATAATTAAATCAACATCCTCTGCCTTCTTTCCAGCCATCTCTAATGCAAGCTCACAAGCTTTTGCTGAAAGCGATGCAACGGTATCTCCCGTAGAAATTCTTCTTTCTGCAATTCCTGTTCTCTCTCTAATCCACTCATCTGAGGTTTCAACAATTTTTGCCATATCAAAATTTGTAACTATATTTTCCGGTAAAGCTCTACCTGTACCGGTTATATTAATCATCATTATGCAAATTCCTCCATAATGTCTGCGACTCTCTCGATTTTATCTGCTCGGTATGCATTGCTTCCACAGAAAATAAGTCCTTCGTCCAGACGTCCTTCTACAGCATTAATCAATGCTTCTGTAATGCAATACGGTGCTGTTGCCGGCTTACAGGTACTAATACACTGTCTACAACCACGCATAAAACGCTCTCCTGCATTTACTTTATCCAAAAAAGCATTATGAATTGCTCTTCCCGGCATTCCGACAGGACTGCTGACAATTACAATATCTTCCTTTTTTGCATTGATATATGCCTGCTTATAAGCATCACTTGCATCACATTCCTCTGTTGTCACAAAACGAGTTGCAAGCTGTACTCCTGAGGCCCCCATAGAAAGATAATGCTCCATATCCTCTTTGTCATAGATTCCACCTGCTACAACAAGAGGAACCTCCATTTCCTTTGTTATGGATAAAATCGCCTTTATCTCTTCATCATAGGTATCTCTCGAATAATTTTCAATTTCCTCACGACTAAACCCTAAATGGCCACCAGCCGCAGGTCCTTCTACAACAACCATATCTGGTTTTCTATTGTATTTTTTCATCCAATATTTCGTAATAACATTCAATGATTTTGCACTTGATACAATTGGTGCAATCTTCGTCTTAGCACCTTCTACCAACGCTGGCAAAGTCATCGGCAAGCCTGCCCCTGATATGATTAAGTCAATGCCCGCTTCCACTGCAGCCTTCACATAGTCCTCATATCTTCTTGTGGCTACCATAATATTTACTCCTAGAACACCACCACTTGCAAGCTTTCTTGCCTTAGCAATCTCTTCTCCGATTGCCTTCAGATTCGTCTCAATTGGATTTGTTTTGAATTTCGGGTCGCGAAAACCAATCTGTGCTGTAGAAATCACACCTACTCCACCTGCAGAAGCAACTGCTCCTGCAAGCTTAGAAAGACTGACACCTACCCCCATACCTCCCTGTACGACAGGTATTTTCGCACAAAGGTCTCCTATCTTTAATTCTTTCACTTTCATAGTTTTTCCTTTATATGATTATTAGAAATTACGGAATCTGTTATATCGCTCCTGTGCAATCTCCTCGCCTGATTTGCCACTGTATTTTCTCAAAAACAGCTTAATATTTTCCTTCATAAATCCGGCGATTGCCTGTGTTGTCTTGCGATCTGCTCCACCAAACTCAGGAATAATCTGTTCTACCACACCAAGTCTCTTCAAATCCTGTGCTGTAATATTCATAATCTCACTGGCTTCCTGTGCACGATTAGAATCTTTCCAAAGAATAGAAGCAAATCCTTCTGGTGATAAAATGGCATAAGTTGCATTTTCCATCATCCATACTTCATTACCGACCGCTGTTGCGAGTGCGCCACCACTACCACCTTCACCAATCAAAATACACAATACCGGAACCTTAAGTGCTGACATCTCCATTAGGTTTCTCGCAATTGCTTCACCCATTCCTCGTTCTTCTGCTTCAAGACCACAGAATGCACCAGGTGTGTTTACAAAGCTGATAATCGGACGATTAAACTTCTCTGCCTGCTTCATCAAACGAAGCGCCTTACGATAACCCTCTGGCTTTGGCATACCAAAGTTACGTTCCTGACACTCCTTAAAGTCCTTACCCTTTTCATCTGCAATAATGGTAACCGCCTGGCCATCAATAAAGGCAAGACCGCCAATCATAGCAGCATCGTCATGGAACGCTCTATCTCCATGTGCTTCCACAAAATTATCAAAAATATAGGAAATATAGTCACTTGCAGATGGACGTTCTACCTGTCTTACACCCTTTACCTTTTCCCATGCGGAACGAGGGCTAGAGAACCATGTCTGTTCCTTTAAGGTCTCACTCAATTCAAAGTGGAAGTTATCATTCTGCTTAAAATCTGCAAATTCTTGTTTTCCATTGCACTGATGCGTTTTAATTAAGAAAAAGATTGTCTTTTTCAAATCTTCACGCTTTACAATACCATCAATAATTCCGTGCTCTACAAGGAATTCTGCTGTTTGGAAACCTTCCGGCAGCTCCTGTCCAATGGTCTGCTTAATAACACGAGGGCCTGCAAAGCCAACCAATGCGCCTGGTTCAGCCATAATAATATCACCAAGCATAGCAAAACTTGCAGTAACACCGCCTGTCGTCGGATCAGTTAAAACGGAACAATATAACAAACCTGCTTCTCCATGCTTTTTAATTGCTGCGGATGTCTTTGCCATCTGCATAAGTGAAACAATACCTTCCTGCATTCTAGCACCGCCAGAACAACAGAAAATAAATACCGGGAGCTTTAATTCGGTTGCTTTTTCAATCGCACGAGTAATCTTCTCACCCACAACATGCCCCATACTAGACATCATAAAACGTGAGTCACACACGCCAAGTACGATATCCTCGCCAAACACCTTACAACGACCAACCGTAACTGCTTCCTGCAATCCTGTCTTTTCTCTAGCCGCTGCAAGCTTCTCTTCATAGCCTTCAAAATTTAATGGATTGCTTACTGGCATATCCTCGAACCAAGGTTCAAAGGTATTGTAATCTGCCACCATGCGAATACGATTTTTGGTTCTTACACGGAAGTATCCACCACACTCATAGCATACATACTTTCTCTTAATAACCGTTGATTTGTCAACCATTTTTCCGCACTTTGGACATTTTACGAGACTTTTATCTTCCTCTGTCACTACCTGTTTCTGTAATCCACTATCTTTTTTTATATCTTTTCTTTTCAATTTATCTTCTAATTTGTTATAGAGATTCAGCGGAAACTGTCTTCCCGTCTTTACTAACTGCATCTTTTCCATAACGCTCATCACCTCTAGTCTCCGATTGCAAAGGTTAATTCAGCCTTTGCTACAACCTTACCATTTACTGTAGCAACTGCTTCTCCTACTCCGATAGGCCCCTTTACTCTTACAATTTTAGTTTCCAGCATGAGAACATCACCCGGAACAACCTTCTGTTTAAACTTTGCTTTATCAATTCCAACAAAATAAGCCGTTTTCCCTTTCCACTCAGGAAGACCAAGCATCGCAACTGCACCTGTCTGTGCCAACGCCTCAATAATAAGTACACCCGGCATAACCGGATTTCCCGGAAAATGACCTGCAAAATATGGCTCATTAAAGCTTACACACTTCTTACCAACTGCACGCACACCTTGCTCTAATTCTTCTATAGTATCAAGTAACATAAACGGATGTCTGTGTGGAATAATATCTAAGATTTCTTTTGCTGTATATACCGCCATACCAATTCCCTCTATTTCACGTATTTCTTAACCAAAATACTGGTATTGTGTCCACCAAAGCCTAAGGAATTACTTAATGCATACGTAATATCCTTTTTGCAACTGGTCTTACAATAATCCAAATCCATCTCTTCGTCAGATTCCTGTAATCCCACAGTTCTATGAATGAATCCCTCCTCGATTTCCTTTACACAGGTAACAAATTCAATCGCACCTGCTGCACCAAGTAAGTGTCCAATCATAGATTTCGTAGAGTTAATCTTAATGTTCTTTGCATGATCACCAAATGCAAGCTTAATTGCTCTTGTTTCAAACAAATCATTGTGATGTGTACTGGTTCCATGTGCATTAATATATGTAATATCTGTAAGCTCAACACCTGCATCCTTTACCGCATTTGTCATTGCTTTTGCTGCACCTGCGCCATCTTCTGCTGGCGAAGTAATATGGAATGCATCGGAAGAACAACCATAACCTACTACCTCTGCATAAATCTTTGCTCCACGAGCCTTTGCATGCTCTAGCTCTTCCAATACAACTACACCTGCACCTTCGCCCATTACAAAACCACTTCTATCCTTATCAAACGGAACAGAACATCTTGTTGGATCTTCACAAGAAGACAATGCTGTTAATGCTGTAAATCCTGCTACACCAATCGGCGTAATAGAGCTTTCTGTACCACCTGCTACCATAACATCAGCATCACCATACTGAATGGTACGGAATGCTTCACCAATGGAATTGGTTCCTGTTGCACAAGCAGTTACTACGTTAATGCTCTTACCCTTTAATCCAAAAGCGATGCTTACATTTCCTGCTGCCATGTTGGAAATCATAAGTGGTACTAATAAAGGTGCTACCTTTCCAGGTCCTTTTTCTACAAGCTTAATATGCTCTTTTTCCATAGACTGTAAGCTACCGATACCATTACCAATTGCACATCCTACCATATATGGATCTTCTTTTTCCATATCAAGCGCTGCATCTTCAATCGCTTCCTTTGCCGCAGCTACTGCAAACTGACAAAACTGTTCCATTCTACGTGCTGCCTTTTTATCCATGTACTGAGCTGCATCAAAGTCCTTTACTTCTGCTGCAAGCTTAGCCTTATAATCTGTTGTATCAAAATAAGTAATTGGAGCAAAACCAATCTTTTCTGCACATACACTTTCCCAAAATGCTTCTACACCATTACCGATTGGAGTGATTGCACCCATACCTGTTACTACGACTCTTCTCTTCATATATAGTCAATCCTTTCTCTGCAAACCTTAAACTACCATCTCAAGGTTGCATTATTCCGTATTACATGGTCATTCCGCCATCAATGCTAATAACCTGTCCTGTGATATAGTTTGAATCATTACCTGCCAAAAACAAAACAAGCTTTGCTACCTCTGCTGCTTCTCCCATTCTTCCAAGCGGAATCATCTGCTTTAATCCATTCTGTGCTTCTTCCGGCATTGCCTGTGTCATCTCTGTATCAATGAATCCCGGTGCGATTGCATTTACACAAACTCCTCTAGAAGCGAGCTCTCTTGCCACACTCTTGGTTAAACCAATTACCCCAGCCTTAGATGCCGAATAATTCGCCTGCCCTGCATTACCCATTACACCACTTACTGAAGACAGATTGATTATTTTACCACTTCTCTGCTTTAAGAAGCTACGTGATAAATGACGAATCATATTGAAGGTACCTTTCAAATTCGTATCTAAAACAGCATCATAATCCTCTTCTGGCATACGCATCAAAAGTCCATCTCTTGTAATTCCTGCATTGTTAACCAAAATATCTACTTTTTTATAATTTGCAAGAATACTCTTAACCATCTCTTCACTAGCCTGAAACTCAGCTACGTTGCATTGAATAGCTTCTGCTGTTCCACCTGCCGCTTCGATTTCCTTCACAACCTCATCAGCACGCTCCTTAGAGCCATTATAATTTACAATCACTGCTGCCCCATTTGCCGCCAAGGTCAATGCGATTTCTTTTCCAATTCCTCTGCTTGCTCCTGTTACCAGAGCCACCTTACCCGTCAACATATTTATCCCTCGCCTTCCCTATTTCTGTCAAAGCTTAGATTGTCTCCAAACCTTTCTAAAGGTTACTGTTTACAATACTTAGCTGTTCATGCTAAGTGCTTGGCAAACAGCATCTAAATCTTTAATGTTCTCTATATTCATAACCTTAACATCTTTATTAATCTTACGCATGAATCCAGTTAATGTCTTACCTGGTCCAATCTCAATAAAGGTGTCAACGCCATCTGCTATCATATTCTCAACACTCTGTTGCCAACATACTGAGCTAGATACTTGCTTTTCCAGAAGTTCCTTAATTCCTGTTGTTTCTTTTACATACGAAGCATCCACATTACAAACATAAGGAATCTGCGGATTCTGAATAGCAACTTTCTCTAACTCCTCACCTAACTTTTTGCCTGCTCCCTCTAATAACGCTGAATGGAAAGGCCCACTTACCTTCAAAGGCAGACATCTCTTTGCACCTGCTTCTGAAAGTGCCTGTGCAGCCTTGCCAACAGCTTCTTCTTCTCCGGTAATTACAATCTGTCCCGGACAATTATAATTTGCAATAGTTACAATACCCTCTGTGTTATCACAGATTTCTTTGATTTTGTCTGCATCCATGCCCAATACTGCGGTCATTGCTCCTCCTACCGGATAAGCTTCCTGCATAAGCAATCCTCTCATTCTGATTAAATGAAACAAATCCTTAAGCTCCATGACCTTTGCAGCCGCCAGTGCTCCATACTCTCCAAGACTTAAGCCTGCACATACATCAGCCTTAATTCCCTTTGCTTCTACAACCTTTAAAATGGCCACCTCTGTTGCAAGCATAGCAATCTGCGTATACTCTGTTACATTCAGCTTGTCATTTTCGGTAAAACATAAAGACTCCACATCAAGTCCTGTTGCTTCTCCCGCAAGCTGATAAACAGCCTTTGCTTCTTCATAGGTATCATAAAAGTCTTTTCCCATTCCTACATATTGTGCGCCTTGACCTGGGAACATAAATGCTACTTTACTCATTTTGTATTAACCATGCCTTTCTGTTTTTACGGTTTATTGTACTCTCATAAGCTTTTTCGCTTCAGATACAATCTCTGTGATAATTTCCTTACATGGCTGCTCTTTCTTCAAAAGACCTGCAATTTGTCCTGCCATAACAGTACCATTTACCACATCACCTTCAACAACTGCCTTACGAAGTGAACCTAATGTCAACTTCTCAAGCTCCATGAAATCTGCACCTTCTTTTTCCATACGCAGATATTCTTTTGTCATTTTATTTCTAATAGAACGTACCGGATGGCCTGTTGACATACCGGTAACCGCTGAATCAATGTCCTTTGCCTTAACAAGTTGCTGCTTATAATTCTCATGAACGATACATTCACTTGCTACAACAAAACGCGTTCCAATCTGTACAGCCTCCGCTCCTAACATAAAAGCCGCAGCCATACCTCTTCCATCAGCTATACCGCCTGCTGCGATAACAGGAATACTCACTGCATCTGCAACCTGCGGAACGAGAGCCATAGTTGTTGTGGAACCAATGTGTCCACCACTTTCCATACCCTCTGCAACTACCGCATCAGCGCCGCCTCTCTCCATGAGCTTTGCCATTGCCACACTTGCCACAACAGGAATTACCTTAACACCTGCTGCTTTCCACATATCCATATACTTCGATGGATTACCTGCTCCGGTTGTTACTACCTTCACACCCTCATCTACAATGACTTGTGCAATGGCATCTGCTTCTGGATTCATCAGCATAATATTTACGCCAAAAGGTTTATCTGTAACTTCCTTTGCTTTTCTGATTTGCTCTCTAACAAATTCAGCTGGTGCACCACCTGCTCCAATGATTCCAAGTCCTCCAGCCTCTGATACCGCTGCCGCGAGATTATACTCAGCAACCCATGCCATACCACCCTGGATAACAGGATACTCAATTCCCAGAAGTTCTGTAATTCTAGTTTTCATAAGCACTCCATTAATTACTGATGGCTTTCGATATACTCAATAACAGCACCTACAGTTGTAATCTTCTCTAAATCCTCAGATGGAATTTCTACACCATATTCTTCTTCGAAAGCCATAACAAGCTCAAATAAGTCAAGTGAATCTGCCTCTAAATCTTCCTTGAAACGAGTTTCCATTGTGATTTCTACTCCATCAAGATTTAACTGTTCTTCGATAATTTCTTTTACTCTTTCTAACATAGTTTTCTTCCTTTCCTGTTACTGCATGTAACCATTCAATACCTTCTTAGTTACCGCTTTTCCAATAACGTTTACTTTTCTATTTTTTTGTCTGTTTATGTAAATATTTTGATTTTCAAATATTTTGACTCTCAAACTATTTACCTGCTACAGAATATACCATACACATCAGAATGTCAACCCCATTTTTTTTGCCCAAGACAAATATAAACGAAAAAAAAAGAGCGATTTTTCTTTCGCTCTTTTTGAATTGCGCATGTCCCCCAACATGCTTTTATGCAATTCATTCCCCTTTTTTTGGGATACACAAATCCCTTGGATTCCCCTAATCCACGCCCTTTTACACAAAAGGTCTTACTTCTATGTCACTCCATGCAACTCCCTTTTGGAAGCCACACAGATAGACTACAATTTTATAACCGGTTTCTTTACAAAAGAACCCATAACACTATAATATGGCTTTCTATTAAATGCCTGTTTCGCTTCTGGCGCAACCCCAGTTATAGCAAGTTCATGCTCTGTTACTTTCTTATATTCTGACATCTCTCGCTCGATATACTCACTAATTACCTGTTCAGGACCCTTACCTTCCATAAAATCCATAATTTTTCCCCCTTTAGACAATACAACATAATTTAATAAAACTTTTATATTTTTACGCAATGTCTAAATAACTCGTAACTTATCTGATAAATATAGTTATATCACACAAATTGTATGTTTTCAAGTAATTTTCAGAATTTTTTTAATTTTTTCTATAATTTAAAAAATGGGTAGTATTAAACTACCCATTTTTCGTTATACACCTTTTATTTTTTAGATGTTTTCTTTTTCTTGCGATAAACTGTTATACCTGCAACAGCAGCTACAACCGTAACCAATGATGCAATAATCGCTCCTACAAAACCGCCATTTCCTGCTTTCTGAACAGCAGCTGCTAACGTTGTCTGACTACCTGCGCTCTTTACTGTTTCATCTCCCTGAACCAGCACCATTGCTGAAATACCATCTACAGAGACACTATCTACTGCTGTACCAAGTGATGCACAACCTGCTTTTTCACCATTTACACAGATATCCCATTCACCTGCTGGAAGTGGAATATTCACAGCTTCCTTATTCGCATTATAAATAACTGTAATCTTATCTGCTGTTTCACCATTTGGACTTCCTTCAATTGTATAAGCTACAACATTCGCATCAAGACCGCTCATAAATACAAGCTTTGTCTGAACCTCGGATGCATTTGGCATTCTAAGTGCTCCATGCGCTTTACGGAACGCAATCAAGCCCTTATAGTAATCATATACATCCATAACATTAGCTTTATTATCCCACTTTATGCTATTTGTAGAATCTGGTGAACAATAACTATTTTCTTCAAATTCACCCTCTACTGTTGCAGATGGCTTACTACGAAGCATTTCTTCTCCCGCCTGGAAGAATGGCACACCCTGTGAAGTAAGAATAATTGCACTTGAAAGCTTATTCATCTTTCTTCTGTCTTCTTCGCTATCATCTGCATTCGCAATTGCAAGCTTATCCCAAAGAGTATGATTATCATGACAGGAAACATAGTTAATACTTTGTCCTGGCTGTCCTGACCAGCTTCCGTTTGTTTTTACATTTTCAGATGCCAAAATCTGTGGATGATGAATTGCTCCAACAACACCAAACTTAATGGTTTCTTCCATACCCGCTTTACCATTTACAAAGCCTTTTTCCAAAGTATCAAATACATGTCCCTTAATGCCATCACGGATATCATCACTAAATGCACCAATACGATCAAACTGATAAGTACTGCTCTTTAAGCTCTGTTCAGAAGTCGGTAACTTACATTCGCCACCTGTCCATCCTTCTCCATACATCATAATCGTTGGGTCAATCTTATCTAACGCTTCTCTGATTGCCATCATAGTTTCTTTGTCATGATTAGCCATTAAATCAAAACGGAAACCATCAATATGATATTCTGTTGCCCAATAAGTAACAGAATCTACCAAATATTTTCTCATCATTGCTCTATCAGATGCTGTCTCATTTCCACATCCGGATCCGTTTCCATCTTTTCTGAAGTAATATCCAGGAACCGTTTTGTGGAAGCATGAGCTCTCTTCATTATAAACATGATTATAAACTACGTCCATGTTAACACGGATGCCATTTTCATGAAGCGCCTGTACCATCTGCTTCATTTCGTTTACACGAACCTCTCCATGGAAAGGATCTGTACTATAAGAACCTTCCGGCACATTATAATTCTTAGGATCATATCCCCAGTTAAACTGATTAGAATCTGTCTTGCTCTCATCTACAGTAGCATAGTCATAACTTGGAAGAATCTGAATATGTGTTACACCCAAGTCAAGAATGTGATCCAAACCAGTTGCAAGTCCATCACTGTTCTTTGTTCCTTTTTCTGTAAGTCCAAGGAATTTACCTACATTCTGAATCCCTGCAGATGCATCAGAAGATAAATCTCTCATGTGTAATTCATAGATAACTGCATCTGTATCATTCTTAAATGCCGGTCTAACATCATTCTCAAATCCTTCTGGATCTGTAGAATCTAAATCGATAACCATTCCTCTTTCACCGTTTACGCCTGCTGCTTTTGCATAAACGTCTATTGTTTCATTTACCTTATTACCAATCTTAACAGAGTAGGTATAATATACTCCATTTAAGTCTCCCTCTTTTTCCAAAAACCATGTACCATTTACATCGGTCTTCATTGGCAATGTCTCTATTAAATTGTCTCCATCACCTTCTTGATACAGATTTAATGATACTTCTACTGCTGTTGGCGCCCATACACGAAATGCTGTCTTTTCTTTTGTATAAACTGCACCTAAGTCATTACCATCGTATGATAACTGTTCGTCAAAATATGTAGAACCAATAATCTTATCCATAGCTACCTGACACCCTTCATATCCTTCAAAGTCAACACGATAAGCTTTTGAAAGCTCTAACGGTTGCTCCATTTTTAATACTACTTCGTTATTTGATACACTTTCTACTGTTGTTACAGAATATTTTGTTCCTGCTTCATCCGTAACCGAAAACTTTTCTACTGCTGTTATATCAACCGGCTTTGATACAAAGATCTGAACATCCTGACTAGAATCCTCACTAAATGATGCACTTGCAATTACCGGATTATAAACAACTTCATTTACGTCATACCATAAATTCGGATTTCCCTCTACCACATATACATCTAGTTTATTATCTACTGCCTTTTTCAAATCAACCTGATACTCTGTCGCAGTATCTACATTGCCATTCTGAATCACTTTTATTCCGGCTGTAGTAACACCCTCTTCCGGCTTCATACCGATCTGAAACAGCGCTCCAAAGTCATCTGTTTCTACATAAGGATAACTTCCGCCAACTGTATCTCCCGGCCACGCATAAGCTTCTACTGTATCAGTACTATAGCTCTGTTCAAAATTATAATAATGAACATCCAGCTTCACAGCATCTTCTTCCTTATACATATCAAGTCTTGCCTGCTCTAAGGCCGCAATATCAAAGCTCTCCGCCCCTTCCGGTGCCTCAACTGCAAACCCTTCCTCTTCACTAGTTATCCAGATTTCTACAACATCCGCATCCATTGCAACAAATCGGTCCTCTGCTATATCCTTAGCTTCCCATTCATTCAAACGCACGATAAAACCAATGTTAGCTGGTGTACGGTTTGTCTGATACACTGCAATCTGTCCAAACGAATCCGTTTCCGTAAAAGACACCTGTTGTCCTTCACGTCCTTCTTCCCATAACCAAAGGTTCCAGCCTTCATAATTATTATCACTTCTTCCCCCATAATGCACAATTAATGTCTTTCCCGCTGCTTGGGTCTCTATCACTGGTACAAAACAAGTAAATACCGTCATTACCAACATGAGAAATCCCAAAAAGCCTGCTGTCAATTTCTTTCGCATTTGTAATCCTCCTTCATCATATAGGTTTTATACCTCATAAATAAGAGTATAGCACATAATTTCTATTTGTCCATACCAAGTTTTCGTATTTTTTCGTAATATCAGAAAAAAATATAGTGTGTGCCTGCGCACACACTTTAGAAAGAATTTCTTGCGAAATTCTTTCTAATCTACCTCCACGCTACAGCACTTTCCTATTTCTCAAAAAAAGCGCAACCTTTTAGATTGCGCTTAAAATGACTTTACTGAATAGCTACTTCATCCCATGTATCAGAAGGAACTAATGCAATATAAGTCTTACCTGTATTCATTTCAATTTGTTCTCCTGTTTCCTGATCAAGGAAAAGAGTAATATCTGTTTCACCTGACTTAATCCATGAAACCGGAACTGCTTTACCCTTTGTCAGATAGTAACCATTGTCTCCACTACCAATAACATTATAAATCAAATAACCGTTATCATCTAACTTCGAAAAACTACAATCCTGTAAAATAACATTTTCGAAAGTAAGAACTGCATTATTATGCTGTGGATCTACATGTGCATTGCCATACTCATAATAATCATAAGTTTCCGTTTTTTCATTATATTTCAACATAGAGCTGTTGTGTGGGAATGGAAGCTTAATCTCTGTTGCATCAATTGCTCCACTCTTTTCAGATAAATCAACTTCCTCATTTGCGAATACGAAATGCTCACCTTCATAATGCTCATTATACTCTACACTATACTTGGAATTGCTGAAATTCTTATCTAAGTCGCCTTCTAAGATATACTCTGTATATTCTCTAGACTTTCCATTATTTACACGACCAAAAGTTCCACTAAAGTTGTTCGTATAATCCTTCTTAACATACTGATCGATATAGAAAGGACCACCATCATGACATAATACAGCGTTCCATTCAGCTGCTAACATAAAGTTTGTAGGTCTAGCACTACGAATACTTCCTAACTGCTGAATCTTACCCCAATCCTTTACAATTGCCATCAAACGTGTAATTCTTCCGTTTGCTGTACTATTCATAATCTCGTAAACTACGTCTGCTTCTGTTAATCCATAATGTGGAAGAGCGGTCTTCTCATTATCTACCATAACAGCGATTGGACGCTGATTCTTTAAACTCTCATCAATCCACTCATTTGTAAGCTCACTACGATACTTTCCTTCGTGATTTTCTTCCTCATCTGTCTGTTCTTCTGTGGAAGCTTCTTCTGCTGTATCTTCCTGATTACCATTTGCTACATTTCCCGCAATATTATCAAACTCCACGGTTTCTACAGATGTCGGAACATCTTCCTTGCCACCACAGCCTGCTACAGATAATGTAACAACAGATGCCATAATAAGTGCTACTAAACTTCTTCTTTTCATACGCTTCCCCCTATCTCTTTATCTGGTGCATTGCTCTGTCTTTCGCAATGTCGGGTCATACATTGGATAACTACCTTATCGCTTCATAGTTACCTCGCTGCTAATATTATTAAAACCGTGCGGAAGGCTTCGAATCCTGTATCTATGCACGTTACCTTTACAGTTAACTCCGCCAGGCACCCTTACGGCACATATGAAATCCACCTTAGTGCTGCTGCATTCCTGCCCTGACACGGTTCGACGGCACATATTGCGTAAGACCCAAACTTCATCGCCACTTATAAAGGGCAGCTACATAAACCAGTGACCCTCCACCATCCATCACCCCTACTATAGCGGATTGTAGGTACAAGGCACCGCTAACGCCCCGGTTGCACGGCTACTCCATTCTACTCTTTTTATAATGCAAAGTCAAGCATTGCCTCGGATTTGGTTGTTACTTCCAATACAACGGTTATTGGTTCACGGACCTCGTTCCAACAACACTGAGATTTGCTTACAGCTCTTGTTGTTTCTCTTTCGCTGCTTCTTTTTCTCTTTTATTTCGTTCCCGAAGCTCTATAAAAAATTCCTTCAACATGCGACTGCACTCTTCTTCCAAGACTCCCTTTGTCATTTCTACCTGATGATTAAACTGTGGCATATCCAGTATATTTAAAATCGAACCTGCACAACCAGCCTTAGGATTCATACATGCCATAACTACCTTTGGGATTCTTGCCTGAACAATAGCTCCTGCACACATTTGACAAGGCTCTAACGTCACATATAACGTACATTCCTCAAGACGCCAATCTCCTATTACTTTACTTGCCTTATTAATTGCTGTAATCTCTGCATGTGCAAGTGTATTTTTATCTGTATTTCTTCTATTGTATCCTCTTCCGATTATTCTTCCTTCATGAACAATAACACAGCCTATGGGTACTTCTCCCAATGCATAAGCCTTTCTTGCCTGTTTCATAGCTTCCTTCATATACTTCTCGTCTTCTGTCATACATAAACGTGGCATCGTACATCTCTCTTTCTTATTCCATTCGTAACTCTTTCCAGTAACACATAGTTGTTACTTTTCACTCCGTTCCAGTAACGTGCAAAAATCCATCCTAAATTTGCTTCGCAAATAGATTTTTGCTAAACTACACTTTCTTACGCACTTAGCAGTAAATGCTAAGTGCTGTGTGAACAGTAACACATAGTTACTTATTTAAAATCTGTATTTACTTCTGTAATAGATTTTTTACATTATATTTAGTATAATTGATTTTAATATATTAGAAAAGAGGGCATTTTCATGTTAATACTTGGACTGAATAAAACAACCTTATTAGACTATCCTGAACATGTAGCCGCTACTATCTTTACTGGTGGCTGTAATTTCCGATGCCCTTTTTGTCATAACAAAAATCTAGTACTCCCACAACAAACTGCTACTTATACGGAAGCGGAAATTCTTTCCTTTTTGAAAAAGAGAGTCGGCATTTTGACAGGTGTCTGCATTACTGGTGGAGAACCAACTCTGCAAAAGGATTTATCGGATTTTCTTGCCCGTATAAAAGATTTGGGCTATTTGATAAAGCTTGACACCAATGGCTATCAGCCTGATGTTCTTCATAATCTTTTAAGCAAGAATCTCATTGATTACTGTGCTATGGATATAAAAAATTCTCCCGAAAAATACAGCATTACATCCGGATTAGCTTCCTGTGACTTTCACTTGATTGAGGAATCTGTATCCTGCCTTTTGTCTCTTGCTGAGCATTTTCCTTTTGAATTCCGTACTACTCTTGTCCGCGAATTTCACAACAAAGAAGATATGATAGCCATTTCTGAATGGATAAAAGGTGCTCCTGCCTATTATCTGCAATCTTACACCGATTCAGAGAATGTTATCACTCCAGGCTATCATGCCCTCTCTGAACAATGCTTGCTGGAATACCGTGATATTTGTCTTCAAAATATTCCTAATACTCAGCTACGCGGCATTGATTTGTGATTATTTAAACCCTTCACTAATAACCATGCCCTTTCCACAACCTGCAAACTTTACAGGTGCTTTAGCACCTTGTGCAGCACAATATTTGCAATATGAACTTTGTTCACATTGTGAAAAATTTATTTTTCAATCTATCACTCAAGGATTTGCTTTATAATATAATTTCCACATTTCTCTATTATATATTTACCTGTTTCATGTAGTAACCAAAACAACCTACATACGCTTGTCGCCGATTCTCATTTACAAGTCTGGATTCTCCATTTTCAAATCCCTCAAACCCAAACATATTTGCAATTCTTTTCTCTCTTTCATAATATACCCCCGGAACACCTAAATAGTAACAAGCTTCACTTCCTTGATGATACCGAAGCAACAAGAGCTGACGATAATTATAATATGCATGCAACACAAAAGAATTTGTGGCCAACTCATGATACTCTTTTGTTAGTACAATTATATCCTTTGGCTTTATTACTATGGTATCTGCTTCCGGATAAATATGTACCTGTGGATAATTCTTACACAGTTGCTTCCATTTATCTGGTTCCATGATTGGCATAGCATCGTGAATCTGTCCAAATCTATTTTTTGTTTTCTTCTCTGTTTCTTGGGTTATTAACCCATTCTGTTCCACTATCTTTTCCTTTATATCCTTCGGTACCGTTACCTTATCTTTCGAAAACGGCTGAATCCTTTTCTGTCCTATCACCGCATTATGAATTGCTTGTTGCTCTATCACACATCTTCCATAACGTTTCTGGTCAATAGGTATATAAATCTCTCTGCAATCCTCTTTTTTTAAATCTTTTGACCATTTTCTCATTTCCTGCCCATAACCATTTTGTAGGGATATCTTTGTTAGATATCTTCTATCTTTCTCACTTCTTCCTACATATACCTTACACACCGTCTCTCTATGTAAAGGCACACCTCTTAACATCAAAAAAAGTCCTTCCTCTTCCACCTTTACAAACCCTATATTTCGCTCCTTTTCTCCTTCGTAATAACAATCCACATAAAATATTTTCCGATTCATATTGCCCTCCTTATATATTCCTTTCTTATATTCAGGTTTAGTGAAGTATGGGAAGTCCGAGTGTTGCTCTCAATTCTGGGACACAAAGCCTAAGAGTTACTAAATGTCCTCTTCTGACAGCTTTGATTAGCACTCTCTTGCGCAAACTCGCCCTGCTTCGCAGTGCTCAGACAAGACTCCAGAGAGTGCTTGCTGTC
>JAXJRB010000195.1:0-15284 GCA_036310845.1 Lachnospiraceae bacterium
GCACACTACGCTACAGCATTTTTATATTAAATAGAAATAGTGCGTGCCAGCGCACGCACTTTGGCAAGAATTTCTTACGAAATTCTTGTTTAATGCACACTACGCTACAGCATTTTTATATTAAATAGAAATAGTGCGTGCCAGCGCACGCACTTTGGCAAGAATTTCTTGCGAAATTCTTGTTTAACTACCACTACGTAACAGCATTTTCCTATTTAAAAAACCAACCACATAATGTGATTGGTTTCCATTTACCCCTTTACTATAATTTCCATTGCTTCCTGTTTATTGAACAATTCTACTTTCGTATGCTTGCCACCAAACTCACCGTCCAGTGTCCATGCAACTTCTTCCATTGACTCTAATACAATGGAAGATGTCTTAAATGTATACATACAATCTGCATCTATCTTGTCACTAACCAGTGCTGCCAATACTTTATTTAGCTCTATCAAATTATTGGGACGTCGAATCAAAGTAACCTCAAACAATCCATCGTTCAAGGCAACCTCTCTTCCCGTAATATTTTTGATACCACCTATGGAATACGAATTCGTTATCATTCCATAGATAAAATCTCCCTCTATCACACATTCATTGCTTGTAACCTTCATGTGATAAGACTTGATATTCTGTATCTGTTTCATACCCTCTAGCAGATATGCCGTATGTCCCAGCATATTCTTCAATTCCTGAGGTGTTCCATAAGAAACCTCAGTAAAAATACCAAACGCTGCTACATATACAAATACATCTTCATTAAATACTCCTACATCACATGCATAGGTATTATCTGCTGCCACAATTTCTGCAGCTTTTTTCATTGATGATGGAAGTTTTAAGCTTTTTGCAAAATCATTGGTGCTACCTGCTGGAATATAACCTATCTTTGTTTGAAATCCAGACTGCATCATTCCTGTTACAATCTCATCAAGAGTACCATCCCCACCACTACATACTACAAGGTCATAGTCACGTTCCCGCTCACGCGTAACCTGTATCGCATCTCCTTGAGATTGTGTAATATAGGTCGTTACCAAGTAACCTGCCTCGGTCAGTGTATTCAAGATGGATAACAAATGATTTTTGATAAGTCCTTTTCCTGCATGTGGATTTACAATAAAAAGTGCCTTTTTAAACTGCTTCTCCATTTAAAAATCTCTCAATATGTTCTACAGCGGCACTCTCATCAGAGCCATCTGTGATAACGGTAAGTTCACCGCCTTTTGCTAATCCAAGACTCATCATACCCATGATACTCTTTGCATTAATCTTCTTTCCATCCACTTCCACATGAACTGTACTTTCGTACTGACTGGCAATCTGTACAAACACCGCAACCGGCCTTGCCTCTAAACCCTTGTCCAGTCTGACTGTCATAGCCTTCTGAATCACTCTACACACCTAACCTTTCCTTAATCCTCTGCTGTTTCCTTATTCAAGCAACTACTTTTTCAATCTGTCAGCCAACTCGCTAAGTTTCCTTAGTCTATGATTGACTCCCGATTTTCCAACCTTTGGTTCTAAATACTCTCCAAGCTCCTTCAAAGTGGCGTCCGGATAATCAAGTCTAACTTCTGCAATTTCCCGCAGATTCTCAGAAAGATTATCAAAACCATAATGTTCTCTGATATAAATAATATCATCTATTTGCTTGGTTGCTGCATTTACTGTTTTGGTAATATTAGCAGCTTCACAGTTTACTCTTCTGTTAATAGAATTACGCATATCTTTTAATATTCGCAAATTTTCCAAATTCATAAGCGAGATATGGGCACCCATAATATTCAATACTTCTACAATACCCTCACTCTCTTTAATGTATACCACCTGATAACGTTTTCTTGCAACAATTTTTGCTTCTACATCGAAAATTGACAGCGTGTCCTGTATCTGCTTTGCCTGACTCTCATTTTCACAAACAAACTCTAGATGATAACCTTTTTCCGGATTACTCATAGAGCCAAGACTTAAAAATGCACCTCGTAAAAAAGCACGCTTACAACAAAGACTTTTCATAACAAGTGAATTTACCACTCTATCATCCTGTTGCGTATACTTAATCGCCTGTAGTATCTTTGTTATCTGTTCATTGTTATCATAATAGAAATGATTTTCATCTTCTTCCATTTTGATTTCAACATGAAATATTCTATTTAATAGCATAATACATTTTTGTACCACAAAAGGGGCTTCCTGTTGAATTTCCAACAGGCTTATCCCAGCTTCCGTTTGGCGTACTGCACCTGTATATTCTATAATGGCTGCAAGCTCTGCAAGCTGACAATGCCTCGCCGTTGTCAGCTGCTTTACCAACTCTTCCTTAACCTCTCCCGAAAATGACATACCAATCCCCATGTCCTTTCCATTTAAACAAACAAAACTAGTAACTATTCCTTATCTATCTTATATCGCGGTGACGCAAGGTTAACCCGTATTCTCCCTGATTACGAAAACGGTTGAATAGTTCTCCTGCAAGTGTAACACTTCTATGCTGACCTCCGGTACAACCGATTGCTACCACTAGCTGATACTTACCCTCTTTTACATAGTTTGGGATCAAAAAGCTTATCATATCTGAGAGCTTATCCAAAAACTCATGTGCCTCAGAGTATGCCATCACGTAATCCTGTACCTCTTTATCAAGGCCTGTTTTATGCTTTAACTCATCTAAATAAAATGGATTCGGCAGAAAACGCACATCAAATACCAAATCGGCATCCTGTGGAATTCCGTGCTTAAAGCCAAAAGACATAATATTAATCATAAGACTATTGTATTTTTCATTATTAACAAAAATACGTTCAAGCTCTACTTTTAACTCCCTCGTCAAAAGATTCGTTGTATCAATGACATAGTCTGCTGTTTCCCTAATACTTGCCAACAACTGACGTTCTGCCATGATTCCCTGCATGATATCTCCATCACTTGATAACGGATGTACTCTTCTTGTTTCCTTATAACGCTTCAACAGTACTTGATCTGAAGATTCCAAAAACAATACCTCTACCGAATATTGAGATGCCTGTAAGCTTGCAATAATCTTTTTAATATCCTTAAAGGACTGATCCGCTCTAACATCCAGTCCTAAGGCTGCCTTCTGTATTCCACTATTTGGCATGGCAAGTAGCTCTGCAAACTTATCAATCAAAGCCACAGGCATATTGTCAGCACAATAAAAGCCTGCATCCTCCAACATTTTCATTGCTGTACTCTTTCCACCGCCACTCATACCAGTTACAATTACAAATCTCATGCCATTTTCTCCTAAAACTCTCCCAAACGGATAACCTCTGGCTCCAGCTCAACACCAAAAGCATCCTGTACTCTATGCTGCACCTGTTTCATCAACTCATGAATATCTTGTGCTGTTGCATTTTCTCTATTAATGACAAAGCCACAGTGCTTCTCTGATACCTGTGCACCACCTACAAAAAATCCTCGTAAACCGGCATCCTGTATCAGCTTTGCTGCAAAATATCCCTCTGGTCTCTTAAAAGTAGACCCGGCACTCGGATACTCTAATGGCTGTTTTTCTCTTCTTTTCATGGCAAGCTCATCCATTCTTGCCTTTATGTGTTCCTGTTCGCCCTTTTCCAGCTTAATCACAACACTTAATACTAAGTAGGACTTTTCCTTTAGTATACTGTGACGATACGCGAATTTCATCTCCTCACAGCTTTTCGTAACAATCTCGCCCTCAGGGGTAATCAGTCGGACTGATTCTACTACCTGTTTCATTTCTCCATCATAGGCTCCCGCATTCATCACAATTGCGCCCCCAAGGCTTCCAGGAATCCCTGCCGCAAATTCAAAGCCAGTCAGCCCATGTTCTAAAGCTACTCGCGCAATCGCTGCCAAAGTTGCTCCAGACTCACAAATGAGTCTTTCTCCTTCTACCCTTACATCGCTAAATTCCTTAGACGGATGAAGTATAATTCCATCATAACCCGTATCACTAACAAGAAGATTACTACCATTTCCCACGGTAAAGTAATCTTCCTCTTCTGTATGGAGCAGGCGAAGGATGTCTCCAAACTCCTGCTCCGTTTTCAATTCTAAATAAAGTGCTGCCGGACCACCAACACGAAATGTTGTATGATTCTTCATCGGCTCATTTTGCATAATACGGTCTTTCGGAATG
Organism: Lachnospiraceae bacterium; assembly: GCA_036310845.1. Taxonomy (GTDB): domain Bacteria; phylum Bacillota; class Clostridia; order Lachnospirales; family Lachnospiraceae; genus COE1. The sequence goes on from JAXJRB010000195.1 coordinate 4,145, forward strand.
TATTGACTTATTTTCTGAATCAATTCCTGTTTCACTCAAAAACCACCTTATTTGTCTAATACACAATAACTGCGCATGCCTACTAAATAGTTACTCTAACACTAATTTTGCTGCACCATAGATACCTGCATCATTTCCAAGTGTTGCTAACTTAAATGCTGCTTCCTTGCATCCATGGAATACATAATTTACATAATTCTTTGCTACATACTCAAGAAGAATGTCTCCTGCCTTGGATACACCGCCTCCAATTACAAAAGCTTCCGGATTTACAACACATGCAATGGCTGCTAATCCCTTTCCGAGATATTCGCCAAACTGTTCAGCAATTTCACAAGCAACCTTATCTCCTGCCTTTACTGCATCAAATACTGCTTTCGCAGTTAACTCTTCATTACGAAGCACTGTTTCTTCTGTTGTTGCAGCAAGCTTTCTGGTTGCAAGTCTAACAATTCCTGTTGCAGATGCATACTGTTCAAGACAACCATGGTTTCCACAACCACAAGTATCTGGCTCGCCATCTGCCATATGTATATGACCGATTTCTCCACCTGCACCTGTTGCACCGGTAAGAATCTTGCCATTTACGATGATACCACCACCTACACCTGTTCCAAGTGTAACAAGCACCATGTTATCATAGCCCTTACCGCCACCGCACCACATTTCACCTAATGCAGCAACATTTGCATCATTTCCAGCCTTAACAGGAAGCTGTAATAAACCTCCTAACACCTCGCTGATGTTCATAACATCCCAACCGAGGTTTACCGCTTTAAAAATGACACCTTCGTCATTTACAGGTCCCGGTACACCAATACCTACGCCGATAACTTCCTCTTTCTGAATATTTTTCTCTTCCATTTTACCAAGAACTGCTGCTGCAATATCTGGTAAAATGTTACTTCCATTATTTTCCTTTCTGGTTGGAATCTCCCACTTTTCCAAAACAGTTCCTTCTGGGTCAAAAAGACCAATTTTCACTGTTGTACCACCAAGGTCAACACCAAAACAATACTTGCTCATCACTTAGTACTTCCTTTCTCTTATCCTCAAGTTGTGCTCAACACAACTTGTTAATTGCAAAATCTTCCATATATGGATTTTGCAATTTTTTTACTCCTCATCCTCATCTCTTTTTTTGCTTAATGAATTCTGCACACGCTGATACAGCTCTTGCGCAGCATTATAGCCCATTTTCTTCTGTCTATGGTTAACTGCTGCCGATTCACAGATAACCGCAAGGTTACGTCCCGGTCTAATTGGAATATTATGACATACTACCTTATTACCAAGATATTCGGTATAACTTTCTTCAAGACCAAGTCTGTCATATTTCTTTTCCTTATCCCAATCTTCCAGTCGTATTACAAGATTAATATTGGTGGTATCCATTACACTGGAAACACCGTATAAGGTTTTAACATCCACAATACCAATACCACGAAGTTCAATAAAATGTCTCGTAATATCTGGTGCAGATCCTACCAATGTCTCATCACTTACCTTACGAATCTCTACTACGTCATCAGAAACAAGACGATGTCCTCTACGAATCAGCTCTAACGCTGCTTCGCTCTTACCAATGCCACTTTCACCGGTAATCAGTACACCTTCACCATAAATATCAACTAAAACACCATGTACAGAAATACATGGAGCTAGTTTTACATTTAACCATCGGATAATCTCTGACATAAAAGCAGAAGTTGATATATCCGTAGAAAGAACAGCAACATTATTCTCTGTTGCAGTCTTGATAAACAGCTCATCCGGCTGTAAATCCCTACAGAAAACAACACATGGAGTCTTACTGGTTAATACTCTAGGATAAACTTCTTTCTTCTTCTCATCATCCATATGCTCCATATAGGAATATTCAACAAAACCAATAATCTCTGTTCTTGTTTCTTCATAATGCTCAAAATAGCCGGCCAGCTGTAACGCAGGTCTGTTAATATCCGGCAGGGTAATCTTTTTTAGTGTGATATCCACTTCCGGAGTCAAATTCTTCAAATTAAACTTCTCAATTAAGGTTTCAATACGAACATTTGGCATATCTTATGACCTTCCTCTCTGTAGGGTTATTATGATAGTATAGCATATCTTCAAAAACGTTTCTACCCTTTGATTTTAGGTGTTTTCATTATTGTTTGAATTTTTTCGAAAAAAGGAATAAATCTCTTCCGCAACTGACATCGGAATCCCTGGAGCTTCTGCAATGGTTGCAGCATCTGCTGCCCTCAATTCTTCAATGGATTCAAAATACTTCATCAATGCACGTCTTCTGCTCGGACCAATACCCGGAATGTCATCTAACACCGAATGAACTTGCGCCTTCGTTCTAAGAGAACGATGATACGTAATCGCAAAACGGTGTGCTTCGTCCTGAATTCTGGTAATCAGCTTAAAAGCCTCAGAGTTTCGGTCTATCGGCAACTCCACATTGTTAAAATACAAGCCTCTGGTTCTATGATTATCATCCTTTACCATACCACAAACCGGAATTTCCAGCCCTAACTCATCTAACACCTGTAATGCAATATTTACCTGTCCTCGTCCACCGTCCATCAAAAGCAAATCCGGAAACTTCGTAAAGCTACCAAAGCTTTCATCCATTTCCTTTTCCTGCATTTCCTGCTTTTCATCAATTCCATGCTGGAATCTTCTAGTTAAAACCTCTTGCATGCAGGCATAATCATCCGGTCCTGCTACGGTCTTCATACGGAACTTTCTATAATCACTTCGCTTTGGTTTTCCCTTTTCATAAACAACCATAGAGCCAACATTCGCAAAGCCACTTGTATTGGAAATATCAAACGCCTCCATGCGCACTAAGTCATGAAGTCCTAGTATTTCCTCAATTTCCTTCACCGCACCAATCGTTCTGCCTTCTTCTCGTCGAATACGCTCTCTATCCTGGCTCAAAACAAGAGCGGCATTCTTAGCCGCAAGCTCCACAAACTTTTCTTTCAAGCCTCTTTGTGGCACTCGTAAACGTACTTTGTTCCCCTTTTTATTACTTAGCCAGTTCTCTACCAAATCCATATCCTCAATGGACTCCTGTAGCATAATCTCTCTTGGTATAAACGGTGTTCCTGCATAAAACTGCTTTACAAAGCTGGTCAATATTTTATCTGCCACAGGTTCTTCTATCTGAGTCATATAAAAATGCTCGCGCCCGATTAGCTTACCATTTCTAAGGAAAAAGATTTGTACCACGGTCTCATTTCCATCAATGGCAAGAGCAATAATATCCTTATCCTCTCCCACATTATCCGAAATCTTCTGAGTTTCGCCTAGCTTCTTTACCGTTTCGATTAAATCTCGATATTTCATCGCTTCTTCATACTCCATCTTCTCAGAAGCAGCAAGCATCTTCTCACGTAAATCCTTTATAATCGGCTGATATTTTCCATTTAAGAAATCAATTACCTGCTCGATACGTTGCCCATATTCCTCTTGTGAAATACAGCCCTGACATGGTGCGCAGCATTGATCAATGTGATGATTCAAGCAAGGACGCTCTTTACCAATATCTGCCGGAAGCTTACGATTACAGGTTCTAAGCTTATAAAGCTTATTGAGAAAATCTATCGTTTCCTTTACATTTCCGCCCATATATGGTCCAAAATATCTTGCTTTATCCTTCTTCATCTGACGAACAAGCTGTAATCTCGGATAGGCATCACCTGTTGTTACCTTGATATATGGATAGGTCTTGTCATCTTTCAACATGGTATTATACTTTGGCCTATGCTCTTTTATCAGATTATTCTCCAACACAAGTGCTTCCAACTCAGAATCGGTAACAATATATTCAAAACGTGCTATCAATGAAACCATCTTGTCAATCTGAGGGCCTCGCCCAATATTTTCTTTAAAATACGACCTCACACGATTATGCAGATTAATCGCCTTGCCTACATATAAAATCGTGTCATCGCTGTCATGCATAATATAGACACCCGGCTTATTCGGAAGCTTTTTCAGTTCTTCCTTTACATCAAAATCCTGCATACTTTCCCTTCCTCCTAATATCCTCAAATATGTGCATTACACCTATTTGCTTAAAAATTCTTCCGTCTATGGGTTATTTTCATTGTCCTCCAATACGTCAAAGCATAACCCTTTTGCCCATGGACTGCCAATATCACAACGTCCATGATGATATTGCTTCGTGGTTTCTCCCTGTTCTAATTCTTCACTTGCATTTATCTTCAATCTGCTTTCTTCTGACTGCGCAAAACCGTCCAAAAGCTTTATCATATTTTCTATATCTTTTTCTAACATATTTCACCTCTCCAATCTCTTATGATTATATAGGAATCTCTTATAAAAATCGAGCCTTCCGCGATGGGAATTTACTTACAGAAAAAGGTACGCCAATCATTCTGATAGGCGTACCCTAAATCTAATTCCTATTTTCTCTGGTTGTAACTATTGTATTATATTACCATTACTTTCCATTTACATTTTTGTCCCACGCAGAACCAAACTTTGAAATCTCACTGTTCTCTTGCTGTTCTGATTCTTCCGTGTGTAATTCATTCTGCCCATCCTGTGATGTCTGCTCCATCTGCGGATTTGGCTGACTCCATACATAGCTCTCTGGCTGTGGCGGTGTCTGTTGCTGAATCTGAGGATTATTACGAATCTCTTCCGGCGTGGGTATATAGGAATTGTATTCCTCATGCATCTTGATTTCAACCGCTTTCTCTGATTCCGCTGCTCTTTCCCCTGCTTCCTCTGCCTTCGCTTCTTCCAGGCTTGCTTCCTGCTTGCTATCTTCCTGATTATCTTCTACTACAGAATCCTTCTTTTCTTCCTCCGGCTCAGGTAATCCTTTTGCCTCTCGGAATATCTTCATGAATTCCTTACCTGTAATTGTCTCTTTCTCGATAAGATAAGCAGCAATCTTTTCCATGACTTCTTTATTCTCGCGAAGTAATTGCAATGCCTCTTCATACGCATCCTTAAGAATCTGCATAACCTCTGAATCAATTTCTGATGCAGTCTGTTCCGCACAATTCAATGCACTTCTACCATCCAGGTACTTACCTTCTACTGTCTCTAATCCTATCAGACCAAACTTCTTACTCATACCATATCTGGTAACCATAGAACGAGCGATACCTGTTGCCTTTTCGATATCATTGGAAGCACCAGTCGTTACGGTATCAAACATGATTTCTTCTGCTGCACGGCCACCAAGCAATCCTACAATCATATCATGTAACTCTGCCTGCGTATTCAGGTACTTCTCATCCTCCGGAACATGCATAACATATCCCAATGCTCCCATTGTTCTAGGAACAATTGTTATCTTTTGTACCGGTTCGGAATTTTTCTGCAATGCACTGACTAATGCATGACCCACTTCATGATAAGAAACAATTTCTCGCTCCTTCTGGCTCATGATTCTGTCTTTTTTCTCTTTACCGACAAGAACTACTTCCACTGCAGTAAATAAATCCTTCTGACTTACAAACTCTCTGCCTTCCTTAACTGCATTGATAGCAGCCTCATTAATCATATTGGCAAGATCAGAACCTACTGCACCACTGGTTGCTAATGCAATCTCCTGCAAGTCTACCGTTTCATCCATCAAAACATCCTTAGCATGAACCTTTAGAATATCGACACGTCCCTTTAAATCGGGCTTATCAACAATAACTCTTCTGTCAAAACGTCCCGGGCGAAGAAGTGCCTTATCCAAAATCTCTGGTCTGTTGGTTGCTGCAAGGATAATAATACCTTTCTTACCATCAAAACCATCCATTTCCGAAAGCAACTGATTCAAGGTCTGTTCACGTTCCTCGTTTCCACCGCCATATTTAGAATCACGACTTCTACCAATCGCGTCAATCTCATCAATAAAGATAATACAAGGTGCATTCTTCTCTGCTTCCTTGAATAAGTCTCTTACTCGTGATGCACCAACACCTACATATAACTCAATAAAATCAGAACCTGCCAAAGAGAAAAACGGTACATGCGCTTCTCCGGCTACTGCCTTTGCAAGAAGTGTTTTACCTGTTCCAGGAGGTCCTACTAAAAGTGCACCCTTTGGAAGTTTTGCACCAATCTTGGAATATTTTCCAGGATTGTGCAAAAAGTCTACAATTTCCTGTAAGGATTCCTTGGCTTCCTCTTCCCCTGCTACATCTCTAAATGTAATGCCTGTTTCTTTCTGCACATAAACCTTGGCATTACTCTTTCCCATGCTAAAGGCTCCTCCGCCACCTGTCATTTTCTTCAATAACAAGCTTAATAAGCCCCACATCAAAAGAATTGGTAAAATATACGTCAAAATTGATATAATCAGACCCGAACCATCCGGTACAGTTCCTTTTACTTCTACACCTGCCTCTAACAGTCTCTGTGTTAAGATACTGTCAGCTTCCACTTTACCCGTATAATACGTAATTACCGGTTGTGCGTAAAAGAATACATTTGTCTCCTTCACCTTGGGATAAATCATAATCTGGCTAGATTCGATTTTTACACTCTCAATCTCACCATTTTCAATCATCGTTACAAATTCATTATACGTAATTTCTTTATTCGTTGCTCCGGTAATAACTTTCATAAAATAGCTGATACATAATAATGATATCAATGCTGCTACCAACAGAATCAATAAATTCTGCTTTTTGGGATTCTGCCCATTTCCGTTATTCTTTCCTCCATTACCATTTCCCTGACCATTCGAATTCCGTCCCGAATTGTTGTCAAAATTGTTCATTTGATTGTTATCCATAATAAAATATCCATGCCTCTCTATTGTCTGTTTATCTTATCCCTACTCTACAGACAAAATATTTTCATGCTGTTATTAGTATTCCCCTGAATATAATTTCACATTTATAATTATAGAGATTGCTTCTTTATAAATCAACATTTTCTTTCTGAAATAAAAATAGCAATTATTAAGATTTTATAAAAAAACGCAATCTCAGTAGCAAACACCTGCAAGAATTTTCTATTACAAAATAGTGCGTGCCAGCGCACGCACTTTAGCAAGAATTTCTTACGAAATTCTTGTCTAACTACCACTACGTAACAGCAATTTCCTATTACATAAAAAAGTGTTTACTCAACAAATGCTCAAAAGAGCTGTAAAAAATGATTTCTCATTTCTTCACAGCTCCTTTTCTTATATTCCTAATTTACCATCAATTAATACAGGTTCGCTTGTCAAATCAACATTTAATTTCTTAAAAGTTTTCATATCTACGTCTGTCAACATATCCGACGTATGCACCTGACAACCGGAAAGCTTTGGAAGCTGTTCCATGGCCTTTTTGGCATTGTCGTCATTTAATGCAGATAATGCAAGGGCAATTAACACCTCATCTGAGTGCAATCTTGGATTCTTACTGCCTAGATAAGAAGTTTTTAATGCCTGAATCGGCTCAAAGGCACTTGGAGCAATCAAATGCGCATCCTCATCAATTCCTCCCAAATACTTTAATGCATTCAGCAATAATGCTGCCGAAGCCCCTAACAACTCACTTGTTTTAGATGTAATAATGGTTCCATCATCCAATTCGATTGCCGCAGTTGGTACACCTAATTCTGCCGCTCGCTCCTTCGCTGCAACGGTTACCTTCCTATCATCTGTAGTAATCTTAGCCTGCTTCATTAATAGCTCCAGCTTGTAAATCTGATTCTTTACATCTTCACCCAGCGATAATGCATTCAGTAACTTATAATATCTTCTGATAATCTCCATACGGGACGCATCAGAAACCGCTTCATCATCAAAAATACAATTTCCTACCATATTAACGCCCATATCGGTTGGTGATTTATATGGATTCTCTCCATAGATTTCTTCAAACACACCATTTAATACTGGGAAGATTTCAATATCTCTATTATAATTTACCGTGGTCTCGCCATAAGCTTCTAAATGGAATGGGTCAATCATATTTAAGTCATTCAAATCAGCAGTAGCAGCTTCATAAGCAAGGTTTACCGGATGTTTTAAGGAAAGATTCCATACTGGGAAGGTTTCAAACTTTGCATACCCTGCCTTAATGCCTCTCTTATTCTCATGATATAACTGAGACAGACAAGTTGCCATCTTACCACTTCCTGGTCCTGGTGCCGTAATGACTACTAATGGTCTTGTTGTTTCTACATAATCATTCATACCAAAGCCTTCGTCGCTTACAATATGGGCAACATTGGTCGGATATCCTTCTATGGAATAATGACGGTATACTTTAATCCCTTTATTTTCCAATTTTTCCTTAAAGGCTGCAGCTGCTGGCTGACCGGAATACATTGTTACTACAACACTTCCCACATACAAACCAACACTTCTATATTCTTCGATTAATCGCAAAACATCTTTATCATAAGTAATTCCTAAATCTTCGCGTTTCTTATTCTTTTCAATGGCATCAGCGCCGATTACAATCACTACCTCTGCCTGCTCTGATAACTGCAAAAGCATCTTTAACTTACTGTCAGGTGCAAAACCGGGAAGCACTCTGGCGGCATGAAAATCATCAAACAGCTTTCCTCCAAATTCCAGATACAGCTTGTCTCCGAATTTACCAATTCTTTCTTTTATATACTCTGATTGTATCTTTAGGTATTTTTCATTATCAAATCCTATCTTCATAACACTCATGCCTTTCTATAAAAAACGTGGTTTCCATTCACATTTGTGTATTATACAACGGTGCTTTCTAAAATTCTACTACTTTTTCAAAAAAAGAAGGCGCCGAACAATTCAGCGCCTAAGAATAATTAAGCTTTACGCCCAAACTCACCATTTGTAATACGACCTCCATAGCTTCCTGAATTTATATTCTCACCAAGAATGCTATGAATCCCCTGTTTATTATAGGAATATAAAAGAAATCCTGCACAACGGTCTACATCAAGCATATCATAGGAAGTCTGTGGCAGAATAATCTCTTCTTCCTGACCAGGTATACGACCCACCGGTACTCCCGGAGACTTTCTTTGTCTTTCTCTTTTTTCTTTGGTGCGTTCCTTCGCATCCTCTTTTCTTTGATTGGAAATCTGACACACTTCCACAATTGCCAATGCTTCACGATTTGCACGCTCTGCCTCTTCTCTCTGATTGAATACCCGCTTCTTCTCTTTTGACTGTGAAACTGTCTCCGCAACAGCACCCTGCATATATATTGCTATGACTTCCTGCATTGACATGCTTTCCATACGGGCATCCTTTATGTTCCTATTAAGCAGCACCGTCTGTCTGTGGATGTCATTTATATGGGAAAGCCTGTGCAACAGATTCCGCTCCATCGGCTTCCTACTGTACATTCCTGCCACCTCCATGTGACTTTTATCGAATAAATCCTTTTATCCGCTTATCTATATTCTAACTTCTCCCATTCCTAAGTTACTGTTTGCTCGCACCTCGCTTTCTCGCGGAATACTACCTGCATACAGCAACATTTTTGATACTGCTAAAACGGGTTATAGTATATATCGACAAGATTTCCAAAAACTTTATATTTAAAATGCATCTGCTTCCGGTAAAAAAAACGGAAGTGGAAACCAACCTTGTGGTGCTTTTTGCAAGAGTGTATTGGGCTTTTGTATCGCATGATAATAGAAACTAGTCGTAATTGTTTTCACTAGTTCCTTTTCTTCTATGATAACATCCGCCTCTAACTCCGTTTTTAATACCTCTACCTCTCCTGATAAATAGCTCAACAAATAATTTTTCTGTGTACTACTCTTTTTTGAATACACGCCAATTACATATTTACCTTCTTGCAACATATTTTTATGTACTGCCAGCTTCCATTTTAGCATAAAGCGTAAAACATTCTCATAATGCAAAATCTTTATCTGATGCGAAGTATTTACTGTATAATAATCTGCAATCACATCCAACACGTCAATTTTCTGTGGTTCATCCATTGCCGCATGTATTCCTAGCTCATCACTTCCAATTTCGTTCATAAATGCTTTGATTATAAATGGTAATTCTGCTATATCTGTTACTTCAACTTCATAAATGTTTCTCTCATTTGCCGCTACATTTAAATACCCAATACATTCTTCTCCCTCCACAACAGCATAGGTATCCGCCTCCCAGCTACAGAGACTCAAAAAGAAATCCTCTCTCGTTCTTGTTATTACCGTTTTGTTTTGATATAGTGCATACGCTGCATCAATCCATTTCTCATCCGTTTCTTCTAATAATACAAATTGATAGTCTTTTTCTTCATAACTTAGAGAATGGCAACCATGTCTAACACTATCCTCGGTAATATTAAAACAATACTTCATTCCTGCTTTTTCAAATCCATAATACTGATAGCGATGACGCTTGCCATCTAATATCAACATATCAATCCCATCTTCTCTTGCCTGATTTTCTACCTCCTCCATAAGCATTATCATATATTTTTTTCCACGCGCTTTGGGATGTACGCTAACAGTACCAATATAGCCTGTTTTCAAGTTTTCCTTCCCCATCTTAAGATTTGTTGGAAATACATCTATCAAAGCCTTGATATGTCCGTCTTCCTTAACCAGATGATGCGTTGCCAACATATTTCTATCTTCCGAATACGCCTTTGGCAACAATTTCTCGAAATCAATACTTCCCGAAGACATACTAAATACCATATTGGCAAAGTCTATTAATTCTTGCATATCCTCTTTTGTACCTTTTATATAATTTACCATGATAATTCCTTTCTTTGTTAAATTTGGGTTTAGTGAGCCATGTTGTTCTGTGGCTAAATTGCTCGGTGGGAGCTCGCTCACCCAAGAGCAACTTTAGACACGAAACAATACGGCGAACGCCGTGCCAACGAGCAACGCAAGTTGCGAGTGGCGGCATGGCTCATTCGTAGTGTGTGTTAGGTGCCATGCTGCTCATATCGGGACGCTTATTTGGTATTTTCTAAATAGTACATGCCAGCGCATGCACTTTGGCAAGAATTTCTTACGAAATTCTTGTCTAACGCTTACTACGTTTCGAGCACTTTCCAAACGAGTGAAAAAAATCCTTGTTTGGACATATGCAAAAAAAGTAGTTCTGCTATGTCCACAAAAACAAGTAAAAGTTGGACATAGCAAGAAGTTTGAGCTTGTATATGTCCAATTTGGTGAATGCTATAGCGAAATAGCC
>JAXJRB010000196.1:0-29653 GCA_036310845.1 Lachnospiraceae bacterium
CTGGCACACACTATTTTTAAATAATAGGAAATTGCTGTAACGTAGAGGTAGTTAAACAAGAATTTCGCTAGAAATTCTTGCTAAAGTGTGTGCGCTGGCACACACTATTTTTACGTTCGTTGTACAAATAACAAAGGTGTGATATGATAAAACTTGTGTGATTGAATAATAGGTTAAAACATAAGGAAAATAGAGGTGTTTTTTAATGGCAAAAAAACAGAATGACAGTTCAACACTTATACATATGGGTCAGCTGTTTTTTGGAATAGCAGTATTTTTGATATTTGCTTTCATTTTGATTGGTGAGATTGTATTACCATCAGAAAGAGATGTTACGAAGATGGAGTTTCAGGAGTATGCTGGTGAATGGAATTGCATTTTAGATGATGGCAAGAGAATTCCGGCAAGTTTTCCGGGAAAAGTTCCTGCAAAAAAAGGAGATGCAGTACGTTTTGTGACTATATTGCCGGATGATATTCATTTTGGTGAGAAGATTTGTTTTCGTGCGATATGGCAGGACGTTAATGTGTACATAGATGGAGAACTAAGAAAATGTTATAATACAGTTAATTCAAGACCGTTTGGTATAAATAGTACTTTTCGATATGTATTTGTGGATTTACAGAAGTCGGATTCGGGAAAAGAATTGACGTATGAAATTACAAGCTATTCAAAATATGCAGGACAAACCTTTGCATGTTATAGGGGGAATGAAGCAGGAATATGGGGGCACCTTGCAAAGGAATCGGGAACAAGAATGGCAATTGCCTTTTTTTTGATATTATTGAGTATGTTTTGCATTATTCTATGCTCTATTCTTAAGGTGGGGTATGGAAAAAAGCTGGAATTAAATCATTTTGCTTGGGCGATTTTTCTGTGTGCAGGGTGGATGTTGTCGGAGATTGGGTTTCGACAGGTCATTTTCAAAAACTTATCTGTTATCTCAAATTTTACATATTGGAGTTTGATGCTCATACCCATACCATTGATTATGTACACGAATACAATACAAAAGAGACGTTATGAGAAGTTTTTTGAGTGTTTAATTGTTTATGTAGTTGCTCTTTTTGTGTTGAGTACGATATTGCAGATATTTGATATTAGGCAGTTTGTAGACATGCTTCCTTTTATTCATGGGGGACTTTTTGTTGCTATCTTGAGTGTCATTATTACTATTTTGATTGATACCGTTAAAAAAAGAAGTTCTGATTATGCATTCATTGGTATTGGAATCTGTGGTTTACTTATTACAGGTATTATAGAGCTGTTTTTGTATTATCAGGGAATGGTTATGTCATTGGGAACAATATTGGCTTTAGGGCTTGTATTTTTACTGATTATGGCTATTATTAAGACGGGACAGGACTTCTTTTATTCGGAGAAAAAAAGGCAGCAGGCTATAGCGGCAAGAGAAGCGCAGGCAATGTTTTTGGCGAATATGTCGCATGAGATTCGAACGCCGATTAATGCGGTTATTGGCATGAATGAGATGATTCTTCGAGAAAGTACGGATGAGGAAGTTAAGAGATATGCGCAAAATATACAGAGTGCCAGTAATATGCTGTTGGGGTTAATCAATGATGTATTGGATTTTAGTAAGATTGAATCCGGACAATTGGAGTTGGTAGAGGAAAGTTATAGTCTTGCGCAATTGATTCGGGATGAAATGGTGTTGTTGAATGCAAGGGCAGAAGGGAAAGCAATAGAGACAGAGCTTGAGTTTGATAAAAAGATACCGGATAAATTATATGGCGATGAAATTCGCATTAAGCAGATTATAACAAACCTTTTGTCAAATGCTGTAAAGTATACGAAAGAGGGAAAAATTTCTTTAAAAGTATTCTTTCGGTGGTTGAATGAAGATAAAATCGAACTGTGCTTTGCAATCAAGGATACTGGTATTGGAATAAAAGAAGAGGATTTGGAACAGTTATATCACAGCTTTAAACGTTTGGAAGTGACAAGAAATCGTAATATTGAAGGAACTGGCTTAGGACTGAATATTGCAAAACAGCTTGTCGAGCTAATGCAGGGAAATATAACAGTAGAAAGTGAATATGGAAAAGGTTCGACGTTTACTGTTTATATACCGCAGAAGATTGTTGATAAACGGTCAGTTGATTCGTTGGAACTATGTAGAAGTAAAAAGAAAATATTGCCGGAGAGGTTTATTGCGCCACGAGCAAAGGTTTTGGTAGTCGATGATAATTCCATGAACCTTTCATTAATGAAAGAGTTACTAAAGCGTACACAAATACAGGTTGATCTGGCACAAAGTGGTAAAGAGTGTTTACGGTTAACAAGAGCAAAGAAATATCATATTATTTTAATGGACCACATGATGCCGGAGATGGATGGAGTGGAAACATTAAGGCGATTACGGGAAGATGAAAAAAATCCAAACCAGAATACAATCGTGATTGCTTTAACAGCTAATGCTACAGTCGGATGTAGGGAAAAGTATTTGGAATATGGATTTTATGATTATTTTTCTAAGCCTATACAGGCTGTTAAATTGGATGAATTGTTGATACAATATCTACCAAAGGAATTGATAGAAGAGGAAAAAAGAATAGAGTGCAAGGATAATGTTATAGAAGAAAAAGGGCATAGGTCACAAGAGGAGATGGATGAGTTTCTTGTGATAGAGCAAGATATAGGAATCGCGTATTGTATGAATTCAGAGCAGCTTTATAAGAAGATACTGCAATCGTTTTGCAAACAGGCCTGGGGATATTTACCACAGCTGGAGACTCACTTTCAGAATCGTGATTGGGAAGCTTATGAAATTATTGTACATGGATTAAAAGGAAATGCATTAAATATAGGTGCTTCTAATTTTTCGAAGCTGTCTTTGCAGCATGAAAAGGCAGCCAAGAGTAAAGATGAGACGTTTCTTTGTGAGGCTAATAAAGATTATGTAGCTATTCTTAGACGTTTACTTGAAGAAATAGAAAAAATATTAGAATAGTATAAAAAGGAAAATGAGAGGAGTCATTATGCGAAAGAGGATAAAGAAATGGATGACGGTTATGATAATGGCAATCTTGTTTGCTTCTCTTTTATGGAGCAAGCCTATGACAGGGGTTGCGGGATTTGGTGATTATAATGACTATGATTATGGAGACAGCGATTGGGATTCGGGAGATAGTTGGGATGATGATGATGATGATTGGGGCTATAGCTATGGCTACTCTGGAGGCAGTGGTAGTGGTGGTGGTGGTGCAGGACCTATGGATTATCTCATAACTGTGATTGTCATTGTGGCTATTCTTGCAATATCCTTTAAAGTGAGTAAAACAAAGTCGATGCCAAGACCTGGTACAGGGGAAAAGGTTTTTGGGAATAGTGGTCAGAGTAAGCAGATACAGCCATTGCCAAATAGAACGGATGAAATTACAAGCATTTTGAAGGAGAAGGATCCGAATTTTACGCCAAATGATTTTATTACCTATGTGAAGCGTGTCTATGTAGACATTCAGGATGCATGGAGCAAACGAGATTTAGAGCCGGTGAGATCGGTATTACATCCAAATTTGTATCAGCAGACACAGGTACAGATTAACAAAAAGATAGAAGATGGAATTATTAATTACCTTGAGAGAATTGCAGTAAATACAGCATATCTTTCCGGGTATCGTAGAGATGATGATTATGAATACATGATTGTATATCTTTCCGCACAAATGATAGATTATCAGGTGAAAGAAAAGACAGGGCAGATTTTGTATGGTGACAAAACAACTAGATGGAGTCTTTCGTATAAGATGACCTTTATGCGTGCAGCAGATATGGTAACTCCTGAGGCAGAAGAGGAAGAGAGTGCAAATATGAAGTGCCCTAATTGTGGTGCTCCAGTTGAAGGAACGGCATTTGGTAAGTGTGAATACTGTGGAAGCGTTGTTTCAAGTGGAAAATATGGTTGGGTATTATCAGATTTTGGTGTCATAAGACAGGATACGATTGATGAGGGCATTAAAATTAATAAATAGTGGATGGATATTAAAAAATGCATGAGATAAAGCTCATGCATTTTTTAAGTAATAGGAAAATGCTGTAACGTAGTGGTAGTTACAAAGTGCGTGCGCAGGCACGCGCTACAGTGATTTCAAAGGTGGCAGCTCTTTTTTTATAGAGGTGCGGTACTCTGTTGGAGTGCAGTTCATATACTTTTTGAAAATTTTATTGTAATAGCTTGTATTATTGAAGCCGACAGCACCTGCAATCTCAGAAATGGATTCTAAAGTTTTTTTATGCATTTTTTTCGTTGATTCCAAGATACGGTATTTCATTAGATATTCAAATGGTGTTACATTTAGGGTGCGTTTGAAACAGCGACAACATTCACTTTTGCTTACAAGAATAGAGTCAGCAATATCATCTAATGTGATGGATTCCATGTAGTGTTCCTGAATGTAGAGAATCGCCTGTTTTACACGTTGTTCATCTTGAATGGCGATTTTTTTGGATGGAACAGGGTTGTGTTGTGCCACTAAGGAAAAAAGCTCTTTCCATATATGAAGTATGGAAGCTTTGCTGACTAACTCAAAACCGATAGGCTTTTCGGCATTTTGAGTTATGATTTCTATAATAGGAGCACGAAATGCCTCATAAAAGGAAGCATCAGGTGTAATATGTAAATGCTTCAGTGATACATCATGCAGCACTGGGGTAATATATTTTTTCTCCATTTCCAATTGGCCGAATCCAAATATGAAGGATGGATGAACTATAATTGAGCGCAAAATACAGCCCTCAGGATTTGTAGGTGTAATAAAATGTTTGACTGCCTGATTAATAAAAACAATGTCACCTTGAGAAGCAAGAATCTGTTCTTCTTCACAGGTAACATATGCCTGCCCTTCTAAATTATAAATAAGTTCAATATCCTCGTGCCAGTGCCAATCAATAACAAAGGAATCTGATTCAGTAAAATCATAATCCAGCACGGAGAGAGGATAAGCTGTTTGCAGGAGGCTTTTTGTGCGTTTCTGATAATAGTCTGGATCGTTTTGAACATTGTAATTAGCCATAATAGTCTCCTTTTTATGTAATAAGTAACCTTTTCTGTTACTGTTCACACAGCACGTAGCATTTACTGCTATGTGCGTAAAAAAGTGTAGTTTAGTTAAGTCAAAATCCATTTGTGAAGCAAATGAAGAATGGATTTTGCACGTTACTGGAACGGAGTGAACAATACCCTTTTTTATAAGTATAACACAAATATTACAAAAAAAGCATAGAAAATAGTTGATAAAAGTTGTATAATATGTAAAGTATGATGGGGTTTATATATGGAAAATCAGAGTAAATTAACAAAATATTTATCAAATATAGTTATTGTTACAGTCATCCTGCTATTTGTATGCTTTGGTGCGGCACAGTTGTTTTGGGATGATGGATATAATCTTCATAAACCGGAGATTGTGCAATTGACGAAAAAGGCAAGCCTTATACTAGAGGATGGGACAAGAAACGAATTGCAATGCGAGGGTGATTATTTTTTCTATGAAGAAGCAGAGGCGAATGAGTTATTAACTCTTGTAATGCAGTTGCCGGAATTTCAGGATAACAATATATGTTTATGTGTTTTCTCGACAAATCAAAATATTGGTGTGTATATAGATGGAGTATGCAGGCAGTATTATAATGACGAGTCTGTGAGACTTATAGGATCATATAGTGCAAGTCATTACGTAATGGTGCCACTTCAAGCTACAGACAGTGGTAAGAAGGTAGCGATTACATACCAGACCACGTTGAAAGAGAGTGCAGGAATTTTGACTTGTCCTATGCTTGGAACAGAGGCAGATTTTATAGTTTGGTTGTTCCAAAATTATTTTTGGCAGATTGTCAGTGCATTATTAATATTGGCAGTAGGAATTGTGTTTATTGCGTTAAGTATTGCGGTTAGATTTAATGATAAACGTAATCAGGGATTATGCTATTTGGGTATTTTTTCTATTATCATGTCATTGTGGATTCTGTGTCAGTCAAATATGAGAGTATTTTATTGTAGGAATCTAAATACAACAAATTTTATGACGTATGTGGCATTGATGATAGCACCAATACCAAAGCTCATGTTTATGAATGATTTGATGAAGTATCGTTATCAAAAGGTTTTTAATGTGGCAATTATTGCATGTTTAGTAAATATTGCATTTAGTTTGACAGTTGCTTTTACTGGTATTGTAGATTTAATCGAGGTTATATGGACAACAAGAATTGTTATCACGGTGACATGTGTTATCAGTATTTTTTGTTTTTTGGGATATAGGAAAAACAACCAACTTAACGCTCCGATAGCAGTAGGCATAGGTATCATTGGATTTATAATAGCTTTTTTGATTGAAGATCAAAATATGTTACATGCAAACACATTAGATTTAGGAAAATATATTGGTTTTGGAATCGTATTTTTCTTGCTGATGCTTGGATATGGAGCGGAAAAAGGATGGATTATTCAGTGGAAGAACTATCGTAGAGCGATAGAAGAGAATGAGTTTAAAAATGCATTTCTTGCCAATATGTCGCATGAGATTAAAACACCTATTAATACGATTTTGGGAATGAATGAAATGATTGTCCGAGAGACAAAGGAAGAGGAAGTCAGACAGTATGCCGGAAATATTTATGAAGCCGGAAATATGTTATTGTCCTTAGTAAATAATGTGTTGGATTACACA
The DNA here is from genome assembly GCA_036310845.1 of Lachnospiraceae bacterium. Taxonomy (GTDB): domain Bacteria; phylum Bacillota; class Clostridia; order Lachnospirales; family Lachnospiraceae; genus COE1. Next base: position 6,690 of record JAXJRB010000196.1, read on the forward strand.
AAGCTCGAATCTGGGAGGATGCAGATTATTCCTGTAAGATATGAAGTAGGACAACTTCTAAGCAATGTGATTAATACGATTCGACCTAGAGCAGAGGAGAAGAAGCTTTGCTTTGACGTTGATATTGATAAGAATATTCCGAAAGTCTTATTTGGTGATGAGCTACGAATTACACAGGCAATTTTAAATCTTTTGACTAATGCAATAAAATATACCAAAGAAGGTAGCATTTCTTTAAGGGTATATTATGAAAAGATCGATCAAAAAGACATTTGCTTATATATTAGTATCAAAGATACTGGTGTTGGAATTCGTGGCGAAGATACAGAACGGTTATATGATTCCTTTGTACGCTTAGAGGAACGGAAAAATCGTAGTATAGAGGGCGCAGGACTTGGATTGACCATTACGCGTCAGATTATGAAAATGATGCAGGGTGATATTCAAATAGAAAGTGAATATGGAGAAGGTTCTACATTTATTTTGTCATTTAAGCAGTCTGTTATGGAGGAAGAGCCTTTAGGAGAGTATGAGGACTGGTATCGGACCGGTATTATAAGTGGAAACTATCAGGAAAACGATTATCTTGCAAAAGGTGTAAAAATTCTGGTTATTGACGACAATGAGATGAATTTGGAAGTAATCAGTGGACTTTTGAGTAAGACTCAGGCTCAGATAGATACCGCTCTTAGTGGTGAAGAGGGCTTGGAAAGAGCAAGAAAACAGCTATATGATTTGGTGTTATTGGATCAGATGATGCCTGGAATGAGTGGAATTGAAACATTACATCAAATGAAACGGATGGATGGTGCAAAGTATGAAAGTATTCCAATTATTGCTTTAACGGCAGATTCTGTGGTTGGAGCAAGGGAGGAATATTTGCAACAAGGCTTTACGGATTATATTGCAAAACCGGTTGATTATAGAACACTTATTGTATGCATAAAAAAATATTTGCCGGATAGGATAGAGAAATGTTCGAAGCTTGAAAATAAGCAGAAGGTGTGTGAAGAATATTTAGGGAAATGTGGTATTCGTGTAAAGGCTGCCATGAAGTATGTTGGTGACGAGATGAATCAGTATATTCATTTGCTGGAGATATTCGTTTCGCCAAGTGCAGAAGAGAAGCAGGAATTATTACAGCAGGCGTATAAAAGTCTTAATTGGAAGCATTATACGATTTATGTTCATGGATTAAAAAACAGTGCACGGACAATTGGAGCAGATAAGCTTGCAGATATTGCATATGAACATGAACAAAAGAGTAAGAATGGAGAATATACTTTTATACATGATAATTATAAGGTCTTAGTACAAGAATTGGAAAAGACAAAGAATGATATCTCAGCATTTTTGAAGCATTACATAATGGAGTCAGAGGAATCTGTGACATTGGTAGAAAAAAATGTGTTGGATGAACGTAAGTGGGAGGAAATAAGAGAACAGGCGATAAAAAGTCTGGAAGGTTACAAGAAAAAGGAAGCATTAGTGTTACTAACACAGATGTTAGAGTGTGTAGATAAAGGTAAGGGAAATAATCTCCAACAGGTAATGGATGCAGTAAAGGCTTATGATTATGAGAAAGCAGTGCAACTATTAAGAGAAATGTAGGGGATGAAAGAGAAGGGATAGGAATTCATGCAAACAGTTGTAACACAGGAAGAACAAAGAAAACTGTCGGAGCTGGAAATGATGAAGAAAAGTTTAGAGCTTCAGCTTCAAGAGATGGCAAAAACAGTAGAGAAGCAGCAAGAACAGCTTGCGTTATCTAAGCGTGATCCGTTAACGGGTATGAGGAATCGTTCAGGGGTTGCAGAGCAAATTGATGCAGTTTTGAAAAGTGGTGAAAAGGGAGCCTTTTTCATCATGGATATGGATAATTTCAAAGCTGTAAATGATACTTATGGGCATATTGAAGGAGATAAGGTTTTGGTGCGTTTTGCCAAAGCTTTACGCAAAATTATTGAGCCGGGAGACTTGATAGCGAGACTTGGTGGTGATGAGTTTATACTTTTTTCACCAGGCGATAGAACAAGGGCAGAGCTAAAGGAAAAAGCAAGCTTCTTAGTAAGACAGGTTGAAAGGGAGCTTGTGTCACCTGGAAAGCTTGTAAGAGTAACGATTTCAATGGGAATTGCGCTTGCGCCACAAGATGGTATTATCTTTGAGACTTTATATGCAAATAGTGATAAGGCGTTGTATTTTGTAAAGAATGATGGAAAGAATGCATTCCGTTTTTTTGATGAAACATCAATTGGAAGAAATACAAAAGATACACCAAAAGCAACATTGATGGAAATAACAAAACGTTTAAGGGAGAAAAAAATGGAAGGTTCATTTGTAGTAGAATACAATAATTTTGAAAAAATTTATCGTTTTATGGAAAGAAATATAGCAAGAGATAAACGCGAGGTACAGTGTGTATTGTTTACGGTGGAAGAACCGGAGGATAGAGTGGTAACCTCTTTTGAAATGCAACGACAGATGGAGATTTTAGAAAAAGCTGTAACGATGTCTCTTCGTAAGGGTGATGTTACAACTAATTATAGCACATGTCAGATGTTGACACTTCTTATGGATGTGAATAAAACAAATGCAACAATGGTAATAAATAGAATTTTAGAAAAATATCAAAAAGAAGTTGGAGAAGATGCATTGGTAATTAGCTGTGAGATAGAACAGCTAATGGCAGAAGAACTTGTATAAAGGATAAGAATGTATGGATACAATTTTAGCAATTGATGATGAGATACAAAATCTGGAAATGGTTGAATATGCATTAGGAGATGAATATGAAGTCATTCCGGTAAGAAGTGGCAAAGAGGCAATGAGCTATTTGAAAAACAATACGCCTGATTTGATATTATTAGATATTATGATGCCGGAAATGGATGGTATGGAAGTTTACCGCCTGATAAAAGAAATGGAAGGCAAGGAGCATACACCGGTTATATTTCTGACTTCTGTAAGTGATACAGAGACGGAGGGGAATTGCTTTGACATGGGAGCAGTAGACTTTATTAGTAAACCCTTTGAACCAAAGATTGTGTTAAAGCGTGTAACAAGGACGCTGGAGCTTTCTCGTAGAGGAAGAGGAATAAATCTGACTACAACAGTAGATTTAAGTGGAAAAATGCAAGAAAATGTTACAGAAAAAACATTAGCAGTTATTGTAAACGGGATGAATGTACAGCTATATCAGAAGGATATTTACTATATAGAAGTATTTGGTAATATTTGTATTATTCGCACCACGAATAGAGAGCTTGCAGTAAGACAAACGTTAGACAATATCCAAGAAAAATTGGATGAAAGCTTTTTGAGGGCAGGACGTAGTTTTATTTTAAATGTACAATATGTTTCTGAAATTACAGATGATATTGTTGTTATGAAGAATGGAAAACAGATTAAACTGCCACGCCGTAATAAAAAAGAACTAATACAGGAGATTTTGCATAAAACAAATAGTATGATAGTACTATAGTAAATCCATTCGTCACGAAAAAAGACCATTCGTCACGAAAGACTTGAAGATTTTCTGTAATAGATTATACTCATTATTAGTTTGAGAGAGTGCGAATGGCGTGTAAAAGGGAATTATCCCATATTTTGCGACAAATTCGGTTAAGAACCACGTGGATGTGGTTCTTTTTTTACTTTATAGGAAAGTGCTGTAGCGTAGTGGTAGTTAGACAAGAATTTCGTAAGAAATTCTTGCCAAAGTGCGTGCGCTGGCACGCACTATTTTTAGTAATAGGAAATTGCTGTTACGTAGTGGTAGTTACAAAGTGCGTGCGCTGGCACACTGTTCTTACGAATCTATTGGAAAAAAAGGCTTTTTGGTTTTTCTACGTATTCTACTTCATCTAGTTCTGCAAAAGCATCAATAAAGTCTTCTCGGATAGTAACGATGGCGTAGCCAAAGATTAAGGGCTCGATGTGAATAACAGCAGATTCGAGGCGTTCCAAAGAACCGTGATATTTAACAATAAGCTCCCAAGTTCTTGTTTCGGGTGAAAATCCGACAGCAAGTTCCTGGGACTTTTCTTTTTCTTCGGCAGTAGCGGCCAAAGCGAGATTTAGAAGATTTTCAAGTTTTTGACTAGGCATAGCTGTACTTCCTTATTGAAAGTGTTATATTATTATATTATTCTGACAGATGAAACAAGTGACTAATGAAAAGAAGGATAGAGTAGAATATGACATTACAGCAATTAAAATATATAGTAACGGTAGCAGAGAGTGGTAATATTACAGAAGCAGCGAAGCAATTGTTTATTTCGCAACCAAGTCTTACGAATGCCATTCGCGAATTGGAAAAAGAAATGCAAATTACGATTTTTAACAGAACAAACAAAGGAGTTGTGATTTCTAATGAAGGGGACGAATTTCTCGCTTATGCAAGGCAGGTCTTAGAGCAGGTTGGGCTTATGGAAGAAAAATATCTTAATGTGAAAGCACAAAGACCACGATTTTCGGTATCTTGCCAACACTATTCATTTGCGGTAAATGCGTTTGTAGATGTGATACAGGAATTTGATGCCAATCAATATGATTTTACATTGAGAGAAACGCAGACATATGAAATTATTGAAGATGTGAGCAGGTTAAAAAGTGAGATTGGAATCTTATATGTATCTTCTAAAAATGAGGAGATTATCTTAAAATTAATTAAGCAGAATAATTTGAAATTTGAAGAACTTTTTATGGCAAAGCCACATGTTTTTATTAGTTCCAAGCATCCGTTAGCAGATAGAACGGCGATAGCGTTAGAGGAGTTAGAAGAATATCCATATTTGTCTTTTGAGCAAGGAGAATACAATTCGTTCTATTTTGCAGAGGAGATTTTAAGTACATTGGATCATAAGAAAAATGTGAAAGTACGAGATAGGGCGACGTTGTTTAACTTGGTGATTGGATTGAATGGTTATACGGTTAGTACAGGAGTGATTAGTGAGGAATTGAATGGAGAAAATATCATTGCAAGACCTTTGCTTGTGGATGAATATATGAGAATTGGTACAATAACGCAAAAGAATATGCAACTAAGTCGGTATGGAATTACGTATATGGAAGCTTTACGGAAACATATTTAGTAAAGTATAGAGGTTTGAAATAGTTTAAAACTATTTCAAACCTCTATTTTTATGTATTTTTCATTATAGAGAAAACAAATTATACTAGGCTACGTGGAAAACAATGTACTCTCGGAATCTTTTATATTTGAATTTCAGAAATATATTTTTATTGAACAATGATGATTTCGCAGTGCGTACACGGTGTGTACGACGAGAAATCAGAAGCAGTTCAAGGTAAATATAGCCTGAAAGACATATAGTAAAAAGATTCCGAGAGGACATAACATACATTGGAGGAGAAAGATATGGTTAGTGCAGTTATTGGTTTTCCGAGAGTGGGAAAACAAAGGGAATTAAAATTTGCGTCTGAAAAGTATTTTCGTGGAGAAATAAATAAACAGGAATTAGAAAAAATCGCAATAGAATTAAGAAAAGAACATTTTATATACCAAAAGGAACAAGGGATTACCTATATTTCATCTAATGACTTTTCCTATTATGATGGAATACTTGATACAGCGGTGCTATTGAATGTTGTACCAGAATGCTATAGGGCCTTGAAGTTGAATGAGTTAGATACCTATTTTGCAATGGCAAGAGGTTATCAGGGAGCTGAGGGGGATGTAAAGGCGCTGGCAATGAAGAAGTGGTTTAATACCAATTATCATTATATGGTGCCGGAAATCTCTGATGACACGAAAATAGATCTTGTGGGAGATAAGCCGTTTGTACTGTATCAGGAAGCAAAAGAACTTGGAGTAGAAACAAAGCCGGTTATCATTGGACCCGTTACATTCTTGAAGCTTGCAAAATATCAGGGGACGAAAAAAGCAAAAGATTTTGCAGAGGACATGATAAATGCTTATAGTCAGTTATTAGAAGGATTCCATAAGCTTGGTGTAAAATGGGTACAGTTTGATGAGCCGATACTCGTTACGGATTTAACAGGAGAAGATATTGAATTATTCGAGCAGATATACCAGAGACTGCTGAAGAGAAAAGGGAATTGTAAGATATTGCTGCAGACTTATTTTGGTGATGTTAGAGATTGCTATTCCAATATTATAGGGATTGCTTTTGATGGAATAGGTTTGGATTTCCTTGAAGGAAAGAAGAATCTGGAGTTAGTAAAACAGAATGGATTCCCAAAGGATAAAATTCTTTTTGCAGGGCTTTTGAATGGTAAAAATATATGGAAATGTAACTATAAGAATGTGCTGGAAATAAAAAAAGAATTACAAGAGTATGCAGAACAAATTGTATTATCAACATCATGCTCTTTATTGCATGTACCTTATACACTGGATAGTGAAACAAAATTAGAGCAAGAAGTAAAACAGCATTTTGCTTTTGCAGTAGAGAAGCTTGCAGAAATGAAGGAACTTTGTTATCTTGCAGAAAGTAGTGATTATACTAAGGAACAAGTGTATTTAGATAATCAGCAGATTTGTGAAAGTGAAAGAAAGTATCAAGATAAAGAAGTACAGAAAAAAACAGCTTTATTAGAGGAAAAGGATTTTACAAGATTACCAAAACGTGCAGAACGTCAAGAACTTCAGAAAAAGGTATATCATTTACCACTGTTTCCTACGACCACGATTGGTTCATTCCCGCAGACGCAAGAAGTAAAAAAGAATAGAAGTAGTTATCGTAAGGGAGAAATTGATAAAGTAGCTTATGATAAAAAGGTCTTTGAGTTAATTCATGACTGCATCAGGAAGCAGGAAGAGTTGGGGATTGATGTATTGGTTCATGGTGAATATGAACGTAATGATATGGTGGAATTCTTTGGTGAAAATCTTGCAGGTTACATTTTTACAGAGAAAGCATGGGTTCAATCCTATGGAACACGATGTGTAAAACCACCAATTATTTTTGGTGATGTGAAGAGAATTAGACCGATTACGGTAGAGTATTCATCATATGCGCAAAGTCTTACAGATAAACCGGTAAAGGGAATGTTAACAGGTCCGGTTACTATTTTAAACTGGTCTTTCCCAAGAGAAGATATATCATTAAAGGAAATGGCTTATCAGATTGGAATTGCTATTCGTGAAGAGGTGCTTGATCTTGAAAAAGCAGGAATCAATATCATTCAAATTGATGAAGCTGCTTTGAAAGAAAAGATGCCAATCCGTAAGAGTGACTGGTATAGTGGCTATCTTGATTGGGCAATTCCGGCATTCCGTTTATGTCATAGTGGAGTAAGACCAGAAACGCAGATTCATACCCATATGTGCTATAGTGAATTTGAGGAGATTATTAGAGACATTGACAACATGGATGCAGATGTCATTTCGTTTGAAGCTTCTCGTTCAAAATTAACTATTTTAGATGCGATTAAAGATTCAGAATTTGAAACAGAGGTAGGACCTGGAATTTATGATATTCATTCTCCTAGAGTTCCATCTGTGGAAGAGTTGGAAGAGGTTTTGAAAAAGCTACTTACCAAAATCGATAAGGATAAGCTCTGGGTTAATCCGGACTGTGGTCTTAAGACAAGAGGGATCGCGGAAACAGAGGCTAGCCTTAAGAATCTGGTAGAGGCAGCAAAAATTGTAAGAGAAAAGGCGGAAAAATGTTGAAATCATATTTGAAGTATGTTAGAATGACTCGAAATTGAATATGTAACATCAGGTGTCGGAACCAATCTGAATACAGATTGGTTCCGGTGAAAAGGGAAACAGGTGCAAATCCTGTACGAACTCGTCACCGTAATTAGGGAGCTAACGCTGATATATCACTGGGAAACTGGGAAGATAGCGGGTGCGATGAACTATAAGCCGGGAGACCTGCCTGACTGTTGTACAGAAACGGAAGTTTCAAGCCACGAGTAATTGGTTGTACATGAATTGTAGAAAAACATTCTTTCTATGGTTTTCTTTTGAGTGCAAACCCTTTACCTGTTATAGGAAAGGGTTTTTTTATTCTCGTTAGGAAAGTGCTCGAAATGTAGTAGGCGTTAAACAAGAATTTCTGTAGCTAGTTGCATATTTGATGAAATATACAAAACGCTGGAGACAGCAGAAACGAGGAAAGTATGAAGAAACAATTAGCCGTATTGCTTGCAGTAGTATTAGGTGTAGGTTGCTTAGGTGGCTGTGGAAGCAAGCAGGAGACAGTAGCGGAAACAGCAAATAGTGTTGTGGAAGAGACAACAGTAAATGAGACAGTAGTAGAAGAAAATACTGCAGAGGAAACAGCAACTGAGAAAGTTATTTTAGCTGTAAGTTTCGGAACAAGCTTTAATGACAGTCGTGATATTACCATTGGCGCAATTGAAGAAGCCATTGCAAAGGCATTTCCGGAATATGAAGTGCGTAGAGCTTTTACAAGTCAGATTATTATTGATGTACTAAAGGAACGAGATGCATTAGTAATTGACAATGTAACAGAAGCATTGGACAGAGCAGTAGCAGATGGTGTCAAAGAGTTAATCGTACAGCCAACGCATTTGATGAATGGATTTGAATACCATGACCTTGCAAAGGAACTGACTGCTTATGTAGATAAGTTTGATAAGATTATACTTGCTGAGCCATTGTTAATCAGCGATGCAGACTTTGAGGCAGTAGCAAAGGCAATTACAGAGAAGGCTGCTTCTTATGATGATGGTGAAACAGCTATCTGTTTTATGGGACATGGAACAGAAGCAGATTCTAATGCTGTATATGCGAAACTTCAGGACAAGCTGACATCAGGTGGTTATGAGAACTATTATATAGGTACCGTAGAAGCAGCACCATCTTTAGATGATGTGGTTGCAGCTTTAAAAGCAAAGGGAATCTACAAAAAGGTTACTCTTTTACCATTAATGGTAGTTGCAGGTGACCATGCAAATAATGATATGGCAAGTGATGAAGCGGATTCATGGAAGAGTATTCTGACACAGGAAGGTTATGAGGTTACTTGTGTATTGGAAGGTCTCGGACAGATTCCGGCAATTCAGGATATCTATGTAGCACATTTACAGGAAGCTGTTAATGCAGGTGTTGCTTTTGAAGGCGTGGTAGAAGAGGAACCGTCTTTTGCAGGGGAGCTGACAGATGGAACCTATGCGATTCAAGTAGAATCAAGCTCTTCTATGTTCAATATTGAAAAAGCAGAACTTACGGTTGCAGATGGAAGCATGACAGCAGTAATTACGTTAGGTGGAACCGGATATACCAAGCTTTATATGGGAACCGGTGAGCAGGCAGCAGCTGCAGCAGAAGAAGATTGTATTGCTTTTGTAGAGGATGAGAATGGTTCGTATACTTATACGATTCCGGTAGCAACATTAGATCAGCCAATCGACTGTGCCGCATTTAGTAAGAAAAAGGAAGAGTGGTATGACCGCCAGTTGACCTTTCTTTCTTCTAGTATTCAGATAGAAACTACCAAAATAGAAGAAGGAACAACTACAGATAAGGTTGCAGTAGCAGATGGTACATATACCATTGACATTACCTTTGAAGGAGGAAGTGGAAAAGCGGAGATTCTTTCTCCAGCAACCATTACTGTAAAGGGTGACACGGTAATGGCAACGGTTCAGTGGAACAGCCCTAATTATGATTATATGTTGGTAGGTGGAGAGAAGTATTTACCCATTAATACAGAAGGGGATTCCGTATTTGAAATTCCTGTAGTAGTGTTTGATGAATCAATAGATGTAATCGGAGATACCGTAGCAATGAGCAAGCCACGTGAAATTGAGTATACCATTACATTCCATTCAAATACCATGGTAATGGTAGAATAAAAAGGAACCGTAAAAATAAGAGGAATTAGGATATGTTAGGAAGAAAAAAGATGACAAACATAGGTTTTCTGTTGTTAATAGGACTGCTTGGGCTTTGTAGCTGCGGCAGTCCTTCTTCCAATTCTGAGTCTGTTGCAAGAATAGAGGGAGAATCGAATACGGCGATAGAAACTGTGGAGGTGGAAATAACCAAGGAAGCAAGTACAGAAGAAACAGCGGAATTTGAATATGAAAGTAGTATGGAGTTGGATTATGCGGAGAATTTTAAGGTGGATTATTACACAGGCGGTTATACACTCCTTACGACAATCATGGATAATAGAAAGTTTCTGATTGTACCAGAGGGAAAGAAGGTACCGGAAGACTTAGAAGAGGATGTTGTAGTATTGCAGCGTCCAATCAAAGATCTCTATCTGGTAGCGTCTTCGGTTATGGATATGTTTTGTGAGTTGAATGGGCTAGATACGATAACCTTTTCGGGACAGAAGGAAGAGAGCTGGTATGTGGAAGATGCAAAACAAGCAATGGCTAGAGGGGATATGGTTTATGCCGGAAAATATAACAAGCCGGATTATGAATTAATGGTAGCTGGAAATTGTACTCTTGCTATTGAAAATATGATGATTTCCCATTCACCGGAGGTAATGGAGAAGCTTGAGGATTTTGGAATTCCAGTTATGATAGAGTATTCAAGTTATGAATCACATCCGCTTGGAAGAGTGGAATGGATTAAGTTCTTTGGAGCATTGCTTGGAAAGGAAGCAGAAGCAGAGCAGGCATTTCAGGATCAGGTAGCTATTTTAGAAAAGGTAGCTACCGATGAGAAAACAGATAAAACAGTAGCTTTCTTTTTTGTTACATCGAATGGACTGGTACAGGTACGTCAATCTTCGGACTATGTGCCTAAAATGATTGAGCTTGCAGGAGGCAGTTATATTTTTGAGAATCTTGGAGACCCGGAATCAAAGCGTTCAACGATGAATATGCAAATAGAAGAGTTTTATAATGGAGCAAAGAATGCAGATTTTCTTATTTACAACAGCTCTATTGACGGAGGCGTGGCAACGATAGACGAGCTTCTAGATAAATGTGCAGTATTAAAAGATTTTAAGGCGGTACAGGAAGGAAAGGTCTGGTGTACAACCAATGATATGTATCAGCAGTCTATGTCAATCGGGTATCTGATTGAAGATATTCATACAATGCTTCAGGAAAAAGAAGAAGAGATGAAATATCTTTTCCGCTTAGAATAGAAGGAGAAAGATAGTGTGAAAAATGAAATTTTCACATATGAACATAATTCGTATTGCGAATATTGTGCCTGTGCAAGGTGCTAAAAGCACCTGTAAAGTTCGCAGGTTATGGAAAGGACATGGTTATTAATATGCAAAAAGACAGGAAGGCGAGATGCATTTTTGCATTTATATTATTAACAATAGGCGTAATCATATTTTGTATTTTGAATGTTTGCATTGGTAGTGTAAAGATTTCTCTGTCTGATATAGGAAAAGCAGTTACGGGAAAAGAGATTAGCAAAACAGTAGTTACCATTTTATGGGAGATTCGCTTGCCAAGGGCACTTGCAGCAATGATTCTTGGTGGAGCGTTGGCGCTTGCAGGATATTTATTACAGACATTTTTTCATAATCCGATTGCTGGTCCATTCGTTCTTGGCATCTCATCAGGGGCCAAAATGATAGTAGCACTTGTCATGGTATTTATGATGGGAAGAGCAATAAAGGTTACATCATTAACTATGATTATTGCAGCTTTTTTCGGAGCTATGTTATCCATGGGATTTGTGCTTCTTATGTCACGCAAAGTAAATAGTATGTCTATGCTGGTTGTCAGTGGTGTTATGATTGGATACATCTGTTCTGCAATAACGGAGCTTGTAGTAACCTTTGCCAATGATGCGGATATTGTTAATCTTCATAATTGGTCAAGAGGAAGCTTTTCTGGAATGACGTGGGAACAGGTAATGGTTATGTCGGTAATTACGGCAGTGACCTTTGGCGCTGTTTTTCTGTTGTCAAAACCGTTAAGTGCGTATCAGTTAGGAGAAGCCTATGCTCAGAATATGGGAGTGAATATTGCAAGACTGCGTGTTTGGCTAGTAGTATTGTCCAGTATTCTGTCTGCCTGCATTGTTGCCTATGCAGGACCGATTTCTTTTGTGGGAGTTGCAGCACCACATTTGGTAAAAAGTCTGATGAAGACAACAAAACCGATTCTTATGATTCCAGCATGCTTTCTTGGAGGAAGTGTGTTCTGTTTGTTCTGTGATTTGCTTGCAAGAAATCTGTTAGCACCTACGGAATTAAGTATCAGTACCGTAACTGCAGTGTTTGGAGCACCGGTTGTATTGTGGATTATGATAAAACGTAGAAAAGAAAGGACGATTTAATGGACTACTATTTTGAAACCAGACAGATGTGTGTTGGTTATCATAAACGTCCTTTGATTAAGGATATTGAGATTGGTTTGAAAAAGGGAGAAATTTTAACTCTAATAGGACCAAACGGTGCAGGAAAATCTACCGTTTTGAAAAGTATAGCAAGACAGCTTGAAATGATAAGCGGTGTAGTATATCTGGACAAGGAAGATATGACACAAATGTCAGGAACAAAATTGTCGCAGAAAATGGCAGTTGTTTTGACGGATAAAATCAAAACAGAAATGATGACCTGTGAGGATGTGGTTGCAACAGGAAGATATCCGTATACAGGTCGTTTTGGGATTCTGTCAAAAGAGGATTATGCAATCATCAAAGAAGCGATGGAGTTAGTGCATATAACAGAAATTAAGGACAAGGATTTTTGTGAGATTAGTGATGGACAAAGACAGCGAGTTATGCTTGCAAGAGCCATTTGTCAGGAGCCGGAAATTATTATTCTGGATGAACCTACATCTTATCTGGATGTAAAGTATAAATTGGAATTATTATCTATTTTACAGGAAATGCAGAGAAAAAAGGGATTGACGGTAATCATGTCACTACATGAACTGGAACTGGCAGCAAGAGTTTCGGATAAGATTCTTTGCATTCGTGGAGAGTATGTGGATCGCTTTGGAAAACCGGAGGAAATCTTTGCACCAGGCTATATTGTGGAGCTCTTTTCCATAGCATCGGGAAGCTTTGACGAAGAAAATGGAAGCATGGAGCTGGAAGCTCCAAAGAAAGAAGCCAAGGTCTTTGTTATTGCAGGAGGTGGTACAGGAAGAAATGTGTATCGTAGTTTACAACGACAAGGAATTGCTTTTATAACAGGTATTTTATTTGAGAATGATGTAGACTATCCGGTGGCAAAGGCACTAGCGTCGGAGGTCATCTGTTCGCAAAGCTTTGAACCGATTTCAGAGGATGCATTGCAAAGAGCAAGACAAAAGCTAGCTTCCTGTACAAGTGTAATTTGTTGTAGAAAAAAATTTGGAACTTTGGATAAGGAAAATTCTGAGTTGTTACATTGTGCACGAGAGTGGGGAATAAAAGTAGATTATGTCCCTTTTCAAAACAGAGAAAATTAGAACTGAGTCAGGCAGAGGAAGGGTGAAATAGAAATGGCAAAAGTTATTATGGTGCAGGGAACCATGTCAAATGCAGGAAAAAGTCTTCTTGTGGCAGGGCTTTGCAGAATTTTTAAGCAGGATGGTTATCGTGTTGCACCGTTTAAATCCCAAAATATGGCTCTGAATTCTTTTATTACGGAAGAAGGACTTGAGATGGGAAGGGCACAGGTAATGCAGGCAGAGGCAGCAGGTATCAAGCCACTGGTATGTATGAATCCTATTTTGTTAAAGCCAACCAATCATGTGGGCTCGCAGGTTATTGTTAATGGCGAAATACTTGGAAATATGAAAGCAAGAGACTACTTTGCTTATAAGAAACAGCTGCTTCCGGATATAAAAAAAGCATTTCGCAAGTTGGAAGAGGTTGCTGATATTATTGTAATTGAGGGAGCAGGAAGTCCTGCGGAGATTAATCTGAAGGAAAATGACATTGTAAATATGGGAATGGCAAGGCTTGTGGATGCACCGGTTCTGTTAGTTGGCGATATTGACAGAGGTGGTGTGTTTGCACAGCTTTTAGGAACATTGATGCTGTTAGAGGAAGAGGAGCTTGCAAGAGTAAAGGGCTTAATCATTAACAAATTTAGGGGTGATAAGTCAATTCTTGATCCGGGAATAGAAATGCTGGAGAAAAAGGGTGGCATTCCGGTTACCGGTGTCATTCCTTATATGGAGCTGTCGCTGGAGGATGAGGATAGTCTGACAGAACGTTTTTCTCACAAGGAAAAGGGAAACATAGATCTTGCGGTGATTCGTTATCCTCGAATATCGAATTTTACAGATTTTCATGTGTTTGAGCAGATAGAGGGAGTTTCGGTTCGCTATGTGACATCCGTACAGGAGCTTCATCAACCGGACCTGATCTTCCTTCCGGGCAGTAAGAATACCATGGGGGATTTGAAGTGGATGCGACAGAACGGTCTGGAAGCCGCAGTAAAAAAGCTGTCGGAAGAGATACCGATATTTGGAATTTGTGGTGGTTATCAGATGCTTGGAAATCAGATTTTTGACAGGGATTCTGTGGAAGAGGGCGGAAGTATTCGAGGAATGGAACTGCTGCCAATAGAGACTTCTTTGGAAAAAGAGAAAATGAGAAGTCAAGTTCAGGGTGTAATCAATACAATACATGGTATTTTTTCAGAGCTGTCTGGCAGAAGCTATACAGGCTATGAGATTCATATGGGACAAACACGGTATGAGGAAGACTTGTCAGGGAATATAGATGAAAAGGTAGTTGTAACTGGAGAAAGAGAAAATATATACGGTTCTTATGTCCATGGTCTGTTTGACTGCGGAAATATTGCTTCGGTTATGGTTGAAGCACTTGCAAGGAAAAAAGGAATCAGCATGAAAACACGGACGGATATGGATTATCAGAGATTTAAAGAGTCACAGTATGATAAGCTTGCAGATACCTTGCGTGAGTATCTGAATATGGAGGAAATCTATGGAATGCTTCGAGAAGCGCAGATGGAATAAATATACGAGAGAGGAATTGTACTCCATTAGAATAGAAAAGCCATCGGAAGAATGGTATGAGAAAGTACAGAAAAAGTGGGATAGCATTGCAAAGCCGCTTGATAGTATGGGAGACTTTGAGCGACTGTTTGCAAAGATCGGCGCCATTACTGGAACAACGAAGCTTGACATTACGAAAAAAGCAGTGATTATTATGTGTGCAGACAATGGCATTGTGGAAGAAGGAGTCAGCCAGTCAGGGAAGGAGGTAACAGCTGCAGTAGCAAGGAATATGGTACGCAGACAGTCTTCGGTTGGAAAAATGGCAGCAGTATTGGGTGTTGATACGATTCCGGTTGATATTGGAATCAATCAGAAAGAACCAATTATCGGAATGGTACAGAGAAAGATTCGTTATGGTACAGCAAATTTTAGAAAAGAGCCGGCAATGACGGAAGAAGAAACCATTCAGGCAATCTTTACAGGAATAGAAATGATAGCTGATTGCAAGGAAAAGGGCTATCAGTTGCTTGCTACGGGAGAAATGGGAATTGGAAATACAACGACAAGCAGTGCCATTGCGACAGCCATGCTAGACTGCGAGGTGGCAGAACTGACTGGACGTGGTGCAGGGTTAAGTGATAGCGGGCTAAGCAAGAAACGACAGGTAATAGAAGAAGCTCTTGAGAAGTATCAGCTAAGAGGAGCAGATGCATTAAGAATTTTAAGGACAGTTGGAGGACTGGATATAGCAGGGCTTGTGGGTGTTTGCATCGGTGGTGCCATGCATCATGTTCCGATTGTATTAGATGGAGTGATTAGTCTAGTTGCAGCCTTGGTTGCGGAGAAGCTGTTGCCCGGAGTAAAGGATTATCTTCTTCCTTCGCATATGGGAAAAGAGCCAGCGATTAAGAGGCTTATGGAAGCCCTTGACCTAAAACCGGTGATTTATGCAGGGCTTGCGCTAGGTGAGGGTACAGGTGCAGTGATGATGTTTTCGCTATTGGATATGGCAAATGCAGTCTATCAAGAAAGCAGTACCTTTGAAGAAATCGAAGTAGAACAATACAAAAGGGTAGAATGAGATGATAACAATAATTATAGGTGGAAGCGGTAGCGGAAAGTCGGAGTACGCAGAGAACTATATCATGTCCGTTTCTGAAGGAAAACAAAAATATTATTTGGCAACCATGCAGGTCTATGATGAGGAAGGACAGAAGAAAATAAACCGTCATAGAAATTTGCGACAAGGAAAAGGCTTTCTTACCATAGAGCAACCTGTAGATATTGAGAAGGCGGTGACGCACATGGAGCAGGGAGAAAAAGTGGTATTGCTTGAATGTATGTCGAATCTGGTAGCTAATGAGATGTTTGGTGGAGAAGTTCCTAAGGAAAAAAAGGATGTTGTGGAAAGGATTATAAGAGGAATTCATGCGATACAAAAGGAAGCGACAGAGCTTGTAATTGTTACCAACAATGTGTTTGAGGATGGAATTTCATATGATGACACGACCATGGAGTATCTGTCAGCAATGGGAAGAATCAATGAGCTGCTTGCGAAGAGAGCAGATAAGGTTATTGAGGTAGTAGTTGGTATTCCGCTTATTATGAAAGGATGAGATACATGAAAGTATTAAAAGCATTTGTGATTGCCTTTTCACTATATTCAGCCATTCCGATGCCACAGTTTACATGGGAGGAAGAGGATATGAGATATGTCCTTTGCTTTTTTCCATGGATAGGGGCTGTGATAGGTGCATTACTATATGGTTGGGGTATGATAGCTCGGAGCTGGGGAATAGGTATATTATGCTATTCGTGCATAGGAGCTGCCATTCCTCTAATGGTTACAGGTGGTTTTCATGTAGATGGTTTTATGGATACGATGGATGCCTTTCATTCCTATCAGCCTAGAGAGAAAAAGCTGGAGATACTAAAAGATTCTCATATAGGAGCATTTTCCGTAATAATGCTTGGCTTATATGCACTGATATACATAGGAGCATTTTCGGAGATTAAAGATATAAGAGCTTTGGCAGTGGTAGGAGCAGGTTTCTTTTTGACGAGAGTGTTAAGTGGTCTTGCAGTAGTAATGTTTCCGACAGCCAAAAAGGAAGGAATGCTGTTTTGGTTTGCGAGCGGTTCGCAAAAAAGAATAGTGATTGTGGCTCTGTTATTACAGGGAATTGCCTGCATGGCATTTATGTTATATCAATCATGCGTATATGGTGTGTTTGTCGGCGGGACAGCGGTTGTTGCTTTTGGGTATTATTATTTCCGAACCAAAAAGGAATTAGGTGGTATTACTGGAGATACAGCAGGATATTTTGTCGTTCTTTGTGAGGGCTGTATGATGGTAGCGGTGGCAACGTTGCAGTTCTTTGCAAAATAGAAGCGTAGAAAATTTTTGGGGTGAGGCAGGAATGGCAGGAAGCAGGAGTAAAGAGATGAGATTAGTAATAGGCGGTTATGCGCAAGGCAAATTTTCTTATGTAATGGAACGGTATGGTACACAGGATGCTGTTGTTCTAGATGAAATTACAGATGTGACACATGCGTCACAAAACATGATTGTTGTAAATCACTTTCATAAATGGATGAAATGCTGCTTGGAAAAGGGCAGGAACCCAGAGCTTATGATAGATGAATTCCTAGAAAAAAATCCGGATTGTATTATCATAAGTGATGAAGTGGGAAATGGAATTGTACCAATGGAACCGTTCGAGCGTGAATATCGGGAACGGTTAGGGAGATGTTTGATTGAACTTGCCAAGAAGGCAGAGAGTGTGGAGAGAGTGATATGTGGAATCGGACAGAAAATCAAATAAAGCTTATCCTGATTCGGCATGGAGAAACAGCTGCCAATAAGGAGCATCGTTACTTAGGAAGAATGGATGAAACTCTTTCTATAGAAGGAAAGGAAAAGCTGCTGCAATATGAAAAACAGGGGAAATATCCAAAGGTTGATATGGTTTTTACCAGTCCGATGAAACGATGTAAAGAAACAGCACAGATTCTTTATGCTGCGGTAACAACAAGAGAGATTCCGGAATGGACGGAAATGGATTTTGGAGATTTTGAAGGAAAAAATTATGTGGAATTGCAACAGGATAAACGCTATCAGGCATGGATAGACAGTAATGGAACTTTGCCTTTTCCTAATGGAGAGAGTAGAAAGGTGTTTATCAGACGATGTATGCAGGGAATGAAAAAACTAGTACAATGCCTTTTTGACGAAATGACTGATAAGAAAATAGAGGCTGTTGCAGCTGTTGTTCACGGAGGAACCATAATGGCGTTATTAAGTAGTATTTGTGGTGGTGAATATTTTGATTATCAGGTAAAAAATGGTGAAGGATTTGTGTGTAATCTGACATTAGAGAAAGGAAAAACATGGAATATCACATTGTTGCATTTGCTGTAGGATTTATTTTAGATATGTTTTTGGGCGATCCATATTGGCTACCTCATCCGATTCGGGCAATCGGGAATCTGATTAGTTGGTTAGAGGAACGTTTGCTTGGGAAGAAAACAGAAGAGCTTGCACAAGACAGACGAGATACGGAAAAAGAATTAAAGAATGGAAAATGGCTGGTTATGTTTGTGCTACTTATCACGGTTATCGGAACTGCGCTGCTTCTTGCTTGTGCATATGGCATACATGTGTATGCAGGAGTAGTAGTAGAGGCAGTCATGACGTATCAGATACTGGCAGCAAAATGCCTGAAAGTAGAGAGCATGAAGGTGTATGAGTGTTTGAAAAAGCAGGATTTAGAGGCATCAAGAAAAGCGGTATCTATGATTGTAGGACGTGATACCTCTGTGTTAGATGAAACAGGAGTGGCAAAGGCGACTATTGAAACGGTAGCTGAAAATACCTCAGATGGTGTAATTGCACCTATGCTATATACAGCATTAGGGGGACCGGTTCTGGGATTTTTCTATAAAGCAGTAAATACGATGGATTCTATGGTTGGCTACAAGAATCAGCGATATTTACATTTTGGGAGAGTTGCGGCAAAGCTGGATGATGTAATGAATTATATTCCGGCAAGGATCAGTGCTTATTTGATGATTGGAGTATCTTTTGTAATGGGAAAGGAGTTTAGCGGAAAACAGGCATATCGCATTTATAAGCGTGATAACAGGAAACATGCCAGTCCCAATTCAGCACAAACGGAATCAGTTTGTGCAGGAGCGCTTGGTATACAGCTTGCGGGAAATGCGAGTTATTTTGGGAAAATAGTAGAAAAACCATATATTGGTGACGAGACACGTAAGGTTGTATATGAGGATATTAGACGGATAAACAGGTTGATGTATGCAACCGCATGTTTTTGTGAAGGTGTGTGTATTTTTCTATTATATTTAGGATGGACATTATGTAGATAGTGATATGTAAGGTGTTTATTTGCAAGCGGAAAGAGGAGATGACAGAAATGAATATGGTACATGGCGGTGATATTTATCGAAATTCGGTGACTTTGGATTTTTCTGTGAATGTAAATCCTCTTGGTATGCCGGAAGGAGTAAAGCAAGCATTATTAGAAGCGATAGAAGTCTGCAATCAATATCCGGATATCAGACAACAGGAATTAAAGACTGAGGTAGGGAAGCTGCATGAAGTCTTGCCGGAGCATATCCTGTTTGGAAATGGAGCTTCAGAGTTATTTATGGCGATAGTACATGCATTGCAACCTAAAAAAACAGTTATACCGATTCCGTCTTTTTATGGATATGAATATGTTGCAAAGGCTTGTGAGAGTGAGATTTTTTATTATAAAGTGCAACATTCGATAAGTGATGAAAAAATATTTGGTATAGGTGAGGAACTTTTTCAATGTCTTGATGAAAGTGTTGATGTATTATTTCTGGCCAATCCTAATAATCCGGTTGGCGGTACTGTTACGAAAGCGTTGATGGAGAGGTTGTTTACCCATTGTCTAAAAAAAAGCATTTATGTGATTTTAGATGAATGTTTTGCTGATTTTTGTGGACAAGAGGCATCATTACTGACAAGGTATGTGGAATTTCCGAATGTAATATGGGTACGTGCATTTACGAAGATTTTTTCGATTCCGGGTGTGAGAATTGGTTACTTAATCAATGGTGATGAAAAACTTTTGAAACGCATAGAAAGGCAATTGCCAGAGTGGAACCTTTCCACTTTTGCACAGAAGGCAGGAATTGCTTGTGCAAGAGAGAAGGATTTTATTAAACAGACGAGAAAGCATATAGAAACAGAGGGAGAATTTTTAACACAGGAGCTTGAACGAATGGGACTGTTGGTATATCCGTATGCGGCAAATTTCCTTATGGTTTATACCGAAGTGCCATTGTATGAGAGACTTTTGGAAAAAGGTATTCTAATTCGCGATTGTAGTAATTTTCGTGGATTATCAAAGGGATATTATCGAATTGCGATTAAAACAAGAGAAGAAAATCAACAGCTATTAACTAGGATAGGAGAGATTCTATGAAAACAATAGAATTTGTATTGCCGGAAGAAATCGAAAAAAGGAGCTTTGCTATTATTTCGGGAGAGCTACAGCAACGAAATATTGTGTTACCAAAGGATGAGGAAATGGTAACAAAACGAGTGATACATACCAGTGCGGATTTTGAGTATGCAGATACCTTAACGTATTCCAAGAATGCAGTAGCTATTGCAAAAGAGCTTTTGATTCAGGGAGCAGATATTGTAACAGATACGAATATGGCATTAGCCGGAATTAATAAGAAGATACTGGCAAGATTAGGTGGTCAGGTGCATTGCTTTATGGCAGATGAAGATGTGGCACAGATCGCCAAAGAGCGTAAGGTAACTCGTGCCACAGTCAGTATGGAAAAGGCAAAAACCATTCAAAAGCCTGTTATTTTTGCGGTTGGAAATGCACCGACAGCACTAATTCAATTATATGAAATGATACAGACAAGTGAATGGCGTCCCGCTTTTATTATTGGGGTCCCGGTTGGATTTGTAAATGTAGAGGCAGCAAAGGAATTGATATTGAAAAGCCAGGTTCCTTATATTGTGAATCGGGGAAGAAAGGGTGGCAGTAACATAGCGGCGGCAATTTGTAATGCCCTTTTGTATGAGATTATGAGGTAAAATTGAAAAATCCATATACGGCAGATTTTTCAATTAACAAATTTGTAAATGAGGAAAGGGATGCGAATAATGCGATATGGCTTTACGACAGGAAGCTGTGCGGCAGCAGCGGCAAAGGCAGCAGCATATATGCTGCTGACAGGTGGAAAGAAGACAAAGATTACCATAGAAACACCAAAAGGAATTCCTTATACAGCAGAACTTTTTGAGATTAATCGTAAGGAGCGTGAGGTAAGCTGTGCCGTACAAAAGGATGGTGGAGATGATCCGGATATTACAACGGGAACGTTGATTTATGCAAGGGTGTCATTTTCAGAGAAAGGAGATCCTGAGATTCAGATAGATGGTGGTATAGGTGTCGGAAGGGTAACAAAGCCGGGACTTGACCAACCGGTAGGAAATGCAGCCATTAATCATGTTCCGAGAGAAATGATAGAGAAAGAAGTAATGGAGGTTTGTAATCTCACGGATTATAAAGGGGGGCTGCGGGTTGAGATTTATGTTCCGGGTGGTGAAAAGCTTGCAGAGCAGACTTTTAATCCACGTTTAGGAATTGTGGGAGGCATTTCAATTCTAGGAACAAGCGGAATTGTAGAGCCGATGAGTAGCCAGGCACTTTTGGATACGATTCGGGTAGAACTTAGACAGCGTAAGACACAAGGATATGATTATGTGGCTGTTTCCCCAGGGAATTATGGTCTTGATTTCATGAAAAAGACGTATGGCTATGATTTGGATAGAAGTGTCAAATGCAGTAACTTTATCGGTGATACTATTGATATGGCGGTAGAGCTTGGATTTCAAAAAATGCTTTTGACAGGTCATATCGGAAAGCTGATAAAGGTAGCGGGAGGAATCATGAATACACATTCTAAGGAAGCGGACTGTCGTATGGAGCTTCTGGCAGCATTTGCAGCACGGGCACATATGGAGAATGAGAGTATTTGTCAGTTACTGGAGTGTGTGACGACTGAAGAAGCAGTAAGAATATTAAGGACACAAGGAAAGTGCGAAGAGGTTATGGAATATGCCATGGAGCGTATTTGTTATTATTTGGAGAAACGTTCTAAGGGTGCACTTTCCATAGATTGTATTATGTATGCAAATGAATTTGGAGAATTAGCAAAAAGCAGGGGGGCAGAGGAATGGTTTACTTTGTTGGCGCAGGAACAGGCGCAGTTGATTTAATTACCGTGCGAGGTATGCGTTTGCTGGAACAGGCAGATGTAATAATTTACGCTGGTTCGTTAGTAAATCCACAGCTTTTAGAGTACGCAAAAAAAGATTGTGAATGTCATAATAGTGCAAAGATGACTTTAGAAGAAGTTATTGCGGTGATGCAAAAGGCAGAGCAGGAACACAAAATAACAGTAAGACTGCATACAGGAGAACCAAGCATTTACGGGGCAGTGCGAGAGCAGATGGATGAGCTTGACCGACTTGGGATTCTCTATGAGAGCTGTCCGGGAGTAAGTGCGTGCTTTGGGGCAGCGGCTTCTTTAAATCTTGAGTATACACTTCCTGACGTGTCGCAATCGCTTATTATTACAAGAATGGCAGGAAGGACAGCGGTACCGGAAAAGGAAAGTATAGAAAGTTTTGCAGCACATCATGCCTCTATGGCAATCTATTTGAGTACTGGAATGCTCGAAGAACTGAGCAAACGTCTGATAGTAGGAGGCTATGAGAAGGATACGCCTGTAGCACTTGTCTATAAGGCAACTTGGCCGGAGGAAGAGGCATATGTTGGAACGGTGGAAACATTGGCGAAATTAGCGGATGAGCATAATATTACGAAAACGGCGCTTGTTCTCGTAGGGGATGTAATTGCACACAGACAGTATGAGAAATCACGATTATATGCAGCTGATTTCTCAACAGAATACCGTAAAGCGGTAAATTCAAGTTTAGCGGAGGAGGGGCAGTCAGAGTGTTGGTCACAATTCCGGGACACAAAGCCTAAGAGTTACTAAATGTCCTCTTCTGACAGCTTTGATTAGCACTC
>JAXJRB010000197.1:0-34394 GCA_036310845.1 Lachnospiraceae bacterium
CTTTATAGGAAAGTGCTGTAGCGTAGTGGCAGTTAGACAAGAATTTCGTAAGAAATTCTTGCCAAAGTGCGTGCGCTGGCACGCACTATTTTTAAGTAATAGAAAATTAAGAAAAATAACTTTGTTAAATATATATCTTGATTTTTAGGGTGGAATTGGATAGAATTTAGCATGGTTATATAGGATGGTGTCAAGGAGGTTGTACTACATAATCCTTTGTAACTTAATGGTATATGAATAAAGTGGCTATGGAGAGAATGAATAGTTGCTAAGTGAGAAAAGGAGTAAAACATGGCTAAGAGAAGATTAGGCAAGGTTCTTTTGGTAAGTATGTTACTTACATTAACTATTGCACTGAGCGGTTGCGCAGGTGATAAGGCGAATGAAGAGGCTTCGGAGAGTACTATTACAATTGGTATCCCTCAGGATCTTGACAGTTTGGACCCTAATATGTCTGCAGGTGCTGGAACACAGGAAATGCTGTTCAATGTTTATGAAGGCTTATACAAGCCTGATAGCAATGGTAATTTAGTTCCCGCTGTAGCAAGTGATTGTGTAATATCAGATGACGGTTTAGTGTATAAATTTACATTAAGAGATGGAATAAAGTTCCATAATGGAAATATGGTTACTGTTGAGGACGTAGTTTACTCAATGAATAAATGTGCTGGCAATGGAACAGGAGAACCACTTGTGTCGGCGTTATCTGTTTTAGAAAAAGTAGAGGCAACAGATGATAAGACAGTAGTACTTACATTATCTGAAGCAAATAAAGATTTTTTGTCTATTTTAGCAATGGCAGAAACTTGTATTGTACCAGCCGATGTGGCAGATCTTGAAGAGACACCGGTTGGAACAGGTCCGTATAAAATTGTATCGCGTTCTTTGCAAGAAAGAGTAGAATTAGAGAAGTTTGATGAGTACTGGGGAGAACCGGCACATATTGAAAAGGTTACGTTAAAAGTTCTTGCAGATGCAGATTCGATACTGATGAATCTGCAGGGTGGTGCAGTGGACTTAGTGGCAAGAGTAACAGCATCTACAGCTTCTGAACTTGGTGAACAGTTTAATATAGTTGAAGGTAGCATGAATCTTGTTCAGGCGTTATATTTGAATAATGGAGTGGAGCCATTTAATAACGAAAAGGTAAGACAAGCATTATGTTATGCAGTAGATAAGCAGGAAATTTTTGATTTTGTTTCAGATGGAAAAGGATTTGCGGTAGGAAGTAGTATGTTTCCGGCTTTTGGAAAATACTATATGGAAGAGTTGAATGATGTTTACACAACAGATTATGATAAAGCAAAGGCTCTTTTAGCAGAAGCAGGTTATTCGAATGGATTAACCTTTACAATTAAGGTACCTTCGAATTATCAGCAGCATGTAGATACGGCAACTGTACTTGCGGAACAGTTCAAAAGGATTGGTGTTACAGCTGATATTGAGTTGATTGAATGGGAAGCATGGTTGAATGACGTATATTCAAATAAGCAGTTTGAAGCAACTGTAGTAGGTTTGGATGCATCTACGTTAACGGCAGGAGCTATGCTAAAGAGATTTGATTCAACAGCACATAATAACTTTATTAATTATAGCAATCCTGACTATGATACGGCATACGCAAATGCACGGGCAGCAGAAACAGATGAGGAGGCAACTGGATATTACAAAGAATGTGAAAGGATTCTTGCTGAGACAGCTGCTAATGTATATATTCAGGATTTAGTAGAATTTGTTGCAATTAACAAGAAGTATGCAGGATATGAGTTTTATCCGTCTTATGTGATGGATATTGCAAAGCTTTATATAGTAGAAGAATAGTGGGACATGTATGTAATGAATGAATAATTACAACACTATTATAAAAAGCGAGAGGTTGCCGGAATAAGGCGACTAGTAACAGCAGAAGGGAGACGGGAATATGAAATATGTAGGAAAGAAGCTGGGAGCGATGTTGGTAACTTTACTATTGATTTCATTTCTCGTCTTTCTTGCGTTTGATATTATTCCGGGAGATGCAGCTATGGCACAGCTTGGGACAGAGGCAACTCCCGAAAGATTGGAAGCATTACGAGAAGAAATGGGGCTGAATAAGCCTTTGTTAGAGAGATATTTTATATGGTTAGTGGCATTTCTGCAGGGAGATTTTGGCGTTTCGTATAAATATAATATGCCGGTAGCAGGGATGATATTATCAAAACTTCCGATTACCGTTATTATGGCATTGATATCCTTTGGCATTATGGTATTGCTCTCTCTTTCTTTAGGAATTTATACTGCTAAGCATAATGGCAAGAGAATTGACCGTTGTATTACTGTAATCAATCAGGTTTTGATGTCAGTACCACATTTTTTTATGGGTATTATCATTACCTATGTGTTTGGTCTGGTGTTAAAAATTTTTGTGCCAGGCAATTATGTATCTTATGAAAAAGACTTTGGAGCATTTCTTTCTTATATTTTCTTCCCATGTATCGCAATCGCAATGCCAAAGATTGCGATGTCGGTAAAGTTGTTAAAGAGCTCTTGTGTGGAAGAAGCAAGAAAGGATTATGTTAGAACTGCTTATAGCAAAGGAAATAATACCAGTAAGGTTTTATATAAACATGTTTTACGCAATGCTATGATTCCGGTGGTGACATTTTGGGGCATGACATTGGCAGATATGCTTGTAGGGAGTATTGTTATAGAACAGGTGTTTAATGTTCCCGGTATTGGGAGAATTCTACTTACTTCCATATCTTATCGTGACTATCCCGTCGTACAGGCGATTATTGTTTTGATTGCTGTTGTAGTTATTGTGACAAATTTTTGCGTGGACATGATTTATCAGTGGATTGATCCAAGAATTAGCGTGCGAGAATAGTATGAAAAATAAATTTTTCGAATACGAACATAGTTCGTATTGCAAATATTGTGCCTGCGCAAGGTGCTAAAGCACCTATAAAGTTTGTAGGTAATGGAAAGGCATGGTTATTGCTATGAAGAAAAAAATATTACATCAGCCAACTTTTTTGATTGGAATGATTATCACATGGATTATGTTGTTATTGACGGTTGTTGGCTTCTTTTATACGCCATACGATCCAACACAAATGGATACCAGTAGTAAACTTGCGGGATGCTCTTTTGAGCATATCATGGGATGTGATAACTTCGGAAGAGACATTTTTTCAAGAGTGTTGCAGGGAATGGGCAATACTTTTTTGATTGCATCTGCAACGGTTGCCATTGGTGTTGTGTGTGGTGTTTTGCTTGGAGCATTTACAGGGTATTTTGGTGGCTGGATTGATGAAGTAATCATGAGAATTATAGATGTTATTTTTGCTTTTCCGAGTATATTACTTGCCTTAGTGTTTGTCAGCATTTTTGGAACAGGTAAATATAATGTTGTGTTTGCTTTGGGAATTGCATTTGTTCCAAGCTTTGCTCGTATTGTAAGAAGTGAGTTTATTAAATGCAAGGATATGGATTATGTAAAAACTGCGAGACTTGCAGGGGTAAGTGATTTGCGAATTATGTTTGTGCATATTTTGCCGAATACCATGACGGTATTATTGTCATCAATTATGATTGGGTTTAATAATGCGGTGCTTTCCGAGGCAGGTATGAGTTATCTTGGTATCGGTGTTCAGCCGCCGGATGCCAGCCTTGGAAGCATGCTTTCGGAGGCACAGGGCTATCTGTTTTCGGCACCGAATTATGCTATTTTTCCGGGAGTAATGATTATATTGCTTGTTCTCGGATTTTCCTTAATGGCAGAAGGGTTGAAAAGCAGGTAGTTGCGAGAAAGGCATGGTATTTACATGGAGAAATTGTTAGAAATAAGGAATTTGAATATAGAGTTTCATGACCATGATATTCCAGAACGAGTGGTAAATAATTTTAATCTTGAACTTTCAAAGGGTGAAATAGTTGGTATTGTGGGAGAGTCCGGTTCAGGGAAGTCTATGACGGCAATGGCGGTTGCAGGTTTGCTTCGCAGGCATGATATGGAAAAACAGGGTGAGATTTTATTTGAAGGAAAAGAGCTTCTTCATGCATCGCGATCCGAGGTGCGTAAGTATCAAGGTGATGATATAGGTATGATTTTTCAAGAACCGATGACATCTCTTAACCCTGTAAAGCGAATAGGTTGGCAGGTAGAGGAAACTCTGCGTATTCATAGGCCGGATATGTCTAAGGAAGAACGGTATAAAAGAGCGATAGAAAGTCTGCGAGATGTGGAATTAGATGAGCCGGAAAAAGTGTATAAACAATATCCGCATGAAATCTCTGGTGGCATGAGACAGCGAGTTATGATTGCAGCGGCTATGATTTGTGGGCCAAAGTTGTTGATTGCAGATGAACCAACGACTGCGTTAGATGTTACAATTCAGCTTCAGATTGTAAAATTATTGCAACGCTTGAATCGGGAAAAGCAGACCTCTATTTTGTTTATTTCGCATGATTTGAGCTTGGTTAAGAAGCTGTGTGAAAGAATTGTAGTTATGCATAATGGTAATATTGTAGAAACAGGAAGTACAAGCGAGGTATTTTATCGTCCGAGAGAAGAATATACAAAGCAGTTGATTCAGGCAATACCGAAGCTGGAAAAAATGATACTGTAGAAACTATTTAGTAAGCTTTAAAGCATAGAGGTGTGGTAATGAATCATATTCTTGAGGTAAAAAATCTCAATGTTTTTTATACGGATAAGGAAAGTTTTTTTAAGAAAAAGGCTCAGAAAAAGCATGCTCTTAGGGATGTTTCTTTTTACATGGAAGAAGGAGAGATTTTAGGTCTGGTTGGAGAAAGTGGTTGTGGCAAGACGTCTCTTGCAAAGGCTATTTTAAGCATGCAAAAGGAGATGAGTGGAGAGGTTGTACTCTGGTGTGAGAATCCACAGATGGTATTTCAGGATCCTTATAGTTCTTTAAATCCTGCAAAAAGAATTGGTTGGATATTAGAAGAACCTTTGAGAATGAAAAAGCTTTCTAAAAAAGAACGTCAGAAACGTGTTGACGAAATGCTGGAAAAGGTAGGACTTGATTTGAAATGCAAAGAGCACTATCCAAATGAGCTTTCCGGCGGTCAACGACAAAGAGTTGCAATTGCAGCGGCACTTTTGTGTGATACGAAGTTTCTGATAGCGGATGAACCGGTATCGGCTCTGGATGTAACGATTCAGGCACAAATTATCAGGTTATTATTAAAGCTTCATAAGGAGATGGGGATTGCCATTCTTTTTATTTCTCATGACCTCAGAGTAGTGTATCAAATGTGCGACAGAGTGATAATTATGGAGAGTGGAAAGATTCTGGAACAGGGAGCGGTAGAGGAAGTCTATGCAAATCCAAAGACAGAATACACCAAGCTTTTATTGGAAGCTGCCAATATGGATGATGATTTGAAGAATATATAAGCATAAATGTAGGTTAATAGCGGAGAGGAATAAAGGAATGAAGGGATTATATCCAAAGGAATATGTGGAATCCACATATGAAATTGATTTTGAAGGATTATATAGAAAGGGATACAGGGGGGTTATTTTTGATATTGATAATACTCTTGTTCCTCATGGGGAGCCTGCGGATGAGCGGGCGATTGCGTTTTTTAAAAAGATGCATGAGATGGGATATGCGACGCTCATGCTTTCAAATAATAAAGAGCCAAGAGTTAAGATGTTCTGTGAGGCAGTAAATGCTCCTTACATTTTTAAAGGTGGCAAGCCAAAGACAGAGGGGTATTTTAAAGCAATGGAAGTACTGGGAACGACAAAAGAAAATACATTGTTTGTCGGGGACCAGATTTTTACGGATGTATGGGGAGCTAACAGAGCAGGAATTTATTCGTTTTTGGTTAAGCCAATTCATCCAAAGGAAGAAATACAGATAGTCTTAAAACGATACCTTGAAAAGATAGTTTTATTCTGTTATAAAAGGTATAAAAGAAAAAGCAATGACTAGAACTCTTTAAGGAAAGGAATATACATGAGAGAGATAAACGGAAAGACAAGAACTAGTGGACTAATCGGGAATCCGGTAGAGCATACCATGTCTCCTATGATTCATAATTTTTTGGCTGAGGAACTTGGAATTGATATGACGTATGTGCCTTTTCATGTAGAAAAGGGAGCGCTTGATACAGCCGTAAAGGGAGCCTATAGTTTAAATGTCTTAGGGTGTAATGTGACAGTTCCTTATAAAAGTGATGTGATGGAAAGCCTTGTGGCACTTGATGACATTGCTGAGAAAATAGGTGCAGTAAATACCTTGGTGCGTGTCGAGGGCGGATATAAGGGCTACAATACGGATATTACAGGGTTGCTTCGCGCTTTAAAGAGTGAAGGGATTGGGCTAGAGAATGAGGAAGTCATTGTCTTGGGTGCTGGCGGTGTTGGCCGTGCGGTAGCTTTTATGTGCGCTGTAAATGGTGCGTCTAAGGTTTATTTGTTAAATCGAACCATAGAAAAGGCAGAGCATATTGCGGAGGAAGTTAATTGTAAAGTAGGAACACAGTGCGTTGAAGCATGGCGTATGGAGGAGTATGATAAGCTCCCAGATAAGAAGTATCTGGTTATTCAGGCGACTAGTGTTGGTCTTTTTCCGAAGGTGGATGAGGTTGTGTTGGAGGATGAAGCTTTTTATAAAAGAGTAAAAGCAGGTTATGACTTAATCTATACGCCATGGGAAACCAAGTTTATGAAGTTGGTAAAGAAGCAGGGCGGACAGGCATATAATGGTTTGAAGATGCTTTTGTTTCAAGCGGTGGATGCCTTTGAGTTATGGAATGAGTGTAAAGTACCAGATGAAAGTGCTTACAAGGCATATGAATTATTACAGCAGGCAGTTACAAAAAGATAACAAGGGATAGACAGATGAAGAATTATATTTTAGTAGGCTATATGGGTTGCGGAAAGACAACGGTTGGAAAAAATCTTGCAAGAATAAATAAAATGAGCTTTTTGGATACCGATGAAATGATAGAACAGCAGCAGGGGAGAAAAATTGGTGATATTTTTGCTGTAGATGGTGAGAATGCTTTTCGAGAAATGGAGACAGAAATGCTAAGAGAAATGGTGGAACAAAAGACGGAAGGTTGTGTCATTTCTACTGGTGGAGGTATGCCGATTAGAGAAGAAAACAGGGAACTGTTGAAAAAGTTAGGCATGGTTTTTTATCTCAGAGCAAAGCCTGAAACGGTATATGAAAGAGTGAAGGGAGATACAAAACGTCCGTTGCTTCAGTGTGAGGATCCGCTAAACCGCATTCGCGCTATGCAGGAGCAAAGAGAGCCAGCTTATAGGGAGGCAGCACATTGTGTTATTGAAGTAGATGGATATAAACAGTCTCAAATTGCGGAACAGATAAAAATTAAGGGAAGGGAAAATGGAATACAATGAAGATATTAGTGATTAACGGACCAAATCTTAATTTTCTTGGTATTAGAGAAAAGAGTATTTATGGAACGCAGGATTATCAGTATTTATTGGATATGATTCAAAATAAAGCGGTCGAAACAGGATGTGAAATTGAAACTTTTCAGTCGAATCATGAAGGAGCTATCATAGATAGAATTCAGGAAGCATATTTTGATGGAACAGAAGGTATTGTAATAAATCCTGGGGCATTTACGCATTATTCCTATGCGATTCATGATGCATTAGCGAGTATTACAGTTCCAAAGGTAGAGATACATATTTCTGATATTACAAAACGAGAAGAGTTTCGTAAGGTATCAGTTACTAAGGCAGCCTGTGATCATCAGATTTATGGTAAGGGATTAGAGGGCTATTTAATGGCTATTGACTTTATTATGGGAAATAAAAGAAAATAGTTGAAATGTGAGTGGTTTTGTTATAAAATGGTTAACGGATTGTAAATGTGAAAAGTGAATATTAGGAGGAATAGTTTATGATATCAGCAGGCGATTTCAGAAATGGTATTACTATTGAATATGAAAATAGTATTTATCAGATTATCGAATTCCAGCATGTAAAACCAGGTAAGGGAGCAGCTTTCGTTCGTACAAAGTTAAAGAATATCATTAGTGGTGGTGTTGTAGAAAAAACTTTTAGACCAACAGAAAAATGCCCACAGGCACGTATTGATAGAAAAGATATGCAGTATTTATATGAAGATGGCGATTTATTCTACTTCATGGATACAGAGAACTATGAACAGATCGGTCTTAATGCAGACAGCGTAGGTGATGCCTTAAAGTTTGTTAAGGAGAACGAGATGGTTAAGGTATGTTCTCACAATGGTAATGTATTCGCTATCGAACCACCTTTATTTGTAGAATTAACTATTACAGATACAGAGCCAGGATTCAAGGGAGATACAGCGACAGGTGCTACAAAACCAGCTGTAGTTGAAACAGGTGCAACAGTATATGTTCCTTTATTCGTAGAACAGGGCGACGTAATTAAGATTGATACAAGAACAGGTGAATACTTAAGTAGAGTTTAATTGCTAAGTGTTAGTCATATCTATTTGAATCATTTATAAGCTAGTAAGACCATGAATTTTTCATGGTCTTTTTATTATTCTAAAAACTAATGTAACAATTTAGTTACATTCAAATCTATTTTTTCAAAGGAGACAAATCATATATGGAATTCACAAGTTTTAAAACATTAGTAAGAGATGAGGTAGCAAAAAGAACAGGAGAGCAATTTCATGTCAGAATAAATGATGTGACAAAAAATAATGGTGTTGTTTTAAGTGGCATTACAATGTTACAGGATGACAACAATATTTCACCAACAATTTACCTTAACAAGTATTATGAAGCATATGAAAATGGCGATATTACATTGCGGTGCATTGTGGATGAAGTGCTGGATACCTATGAACGAAATAAAGTGAATCAAAGTGTAGATATGCGCTTTTTTATGAATTATGAAAGAATTAAGGATAGAATTATTTTTAAATTAATTCATGCAGAGAGGAATAAGGAATTGTTAAAGGATATACCGCATATTCGTTACCTTGACTTTGCGGTTGTTTTTCAGTGTTTGATTTCAGATGAGATGTTTGGAAATGCGACCATTATGATTCATAATGCACATCTAAAAATATGGGAAATTACAGAAAATGAGCTATATGAAAAAGCGATTAAGAATACACCGGTGCTTCAAAGATATGATATCAAAACAATGAAAGATGTATTGTGTGAGATGATGCTGTTGGAGGAAATGGAAGGAAAAGAAATCTTAAACAAAAATGAATATATAGAGGACTTGCAAGATGCTACTCCTATGTATGTGTTAAGTAATCGAACTAGAGTACAAGGAGCATCCTGTATATTATACCCGAATATTTTAAAAGATTTTGCGTCAGCAGTAAAAAGTGACTTTTATATACTTCCTTCTTCTGTGCATGAAGTAATATTATTACCCGCGCAGGGAGATGAAGATAAGGAAGGATTAAAAAGGATGGTTTGTGAAGTCAATGAAACACAGGTTGAGAGAGAAGAAGTACTTTCGGATTCTGTTTATTATTATAGTCAAGAAAAAGAGGAATTAAGTATATTGGTGTAAAATTATATACAATACATTATTGTAAGAAATAAAAAATAGAGTATTTTTGCGAAAAGATACTGATAACTTGTTGACAATTTACAATATTATGTATATTATTTATACATGCCGAATGAGTCAGGCAATTGAGTTAATTGACTAATCAAGAAAAGGAGAACACGGTATTTATGGGAAAATGGGTTTATTTATTCTCGGAAGGCGATGCTACAATGCGTAATCTTCTCGGCGGTAAGGGGGCAAATCTCGCTGAAATGACAAAGATTATTGGTGCAGATGTAGTACCACAGGGATTTACTATTACAACAGAGGCATGTACACAGTACTATGAAGATGGTCGTAAGATTAACGACGAGATTCAAGCACAGATTAATGAATATATTGTTAAGATGGAAGAAATTACAGGAAAGAAGTTTGGAGATAAAGAAAATCCATTACTTGTTTCTGTACGTTCAGGTGCTAGAGCATCTATGCCTGGTATGATGGATACAATTCTTAATTTGGGTCTTAATGAAGAAGTTGTTAATACAATGTCAGAGAAGTCTGGAAATCCACGTTGGGCATGGGATTGTTATAGACGTTTTATTCAGATGTATTCAGACGTAGTTATGGAAGTTGGTAAGAAGTATTTTGAAGAACTTATCGATAAAATGAAGGAAAAGAAGGGTGTTACACAGGACGTAGACCTTACGGCAGAAGATTTGAAAGAATTAGCTGGTCAGTTTAAGGCTGAGTACAAGGCTAAGATTGGTGAAGAATTCCCAACAGATCCTAAGGTTCAGTTAATGGGTGCTATTCAGGCTGTATTCCGTTCTTGGGATAACCCACGTGCAAACGTGTATCGTCGTGACAATGATATCCCTTATTCTTGGGGAACAGCTGTAAACGTACAGTCTATGGCGTTCGGTAATATGGGTGATGACTGTGGTACGGGTGTTGCGTTTACTCGTGATCCGTCTACGGGTGAAAAGAAGCTTATGGGCGAGTTCTTAACAAATGCACAGGGAGAAGACGTAGTTGCTGGCGTTCGTACACCGATGCCTATCGCTCAGATGGAACAGAAGTTTCCGGAAGCATATGCTAAGTTTACAAGCATTTGTGCTAAGCTTGAGGGTCACTATAGAGATATGCAGGATATGGAGTTTACTGTAGAAAATCAGAAACTCTATATGTTACAGACAAGAAATGGTAAGAGAACAGCACAGGCTGCTTTGAAGATTGCTTGTGATTTAGTAGATGAAGGTATGAGAACAGAGGAAGAAGCAGTAGCTATGATTGATCCTCGTAACCTCGATACATTATTACATCCTCAGTTTGATGCGGCTGCATTAAAGGCTGCAACACCATTAGGAAAGGGACTTGGAGCATCTCCGGGTGCTGCATGTGGTAAGGCTGTATTTACAGCAGATGATGCAGTAGAATGGGCTGCAAGAGGAGAAAAGGTTGTTTTAGTACGTCTTGAGACATCACCAGAAGATATTACAGGTATGAAAGCAGCTCAGGGTATCTTAACAGTTCGTGGTGGTATGACATCTCACGCTGCTGTAGTTGCTCGTGGAATGGGTACATGTTGCGTATCTGGATGTGGCGATATCAAGATGGACGAAGAAAACAGGAAGTTTACATTAGCGGGTAAAACATTCAACGAAGGAGATTACATCTCTATTGATGGTTCTACTGGTAACATTTATGAAGGACAGATTGCTACGGTTGATGCGGTAATAGCAGGTGAATTTGGGAAAATTATGGCATGGGCTGACAAGTATAGAACACTTAAGGTTAGAACAAATGCTGATACACCAGCAGATGCTAAGAAGGCTCGTGAGCTTGGTGCAGAAGGTATCGGTCTTTGCCGTACAGAGCATATGTTCTTCGAAGAAGACAGAATTGCAGCATTCCGTGAAATGATTTGTTCTGATACGGTAGAAGAAAGAGAAGCTGCTCTTGAGAAGATTCTTCCATATCAGCAGAATGACTTCGAAGGATTATTCGAGGCTCTTGAAGGTAACCCGGTTACGATCAGATTCTTGGATCCACCTCTTCATGAGTTTGTTCCTACAGAAGAAGCTGATATTAAGAAGCTTGCAGATGCACAGGGCAAGTCTGTAGAAGATATTAAGAATATTATTACTTCTTTACATGAATTCAATCCAATGATGGGTCACAGAGGATTACGTCTTGCTATAACTTATCCGGAAATTGCAAAGATGCAGACAAAGGCTGTTATTCGTGCAGCTATCAATGTACAGAAGGCTCATTCTGATTGGACAGTTAAGCCAGAAATTATGATTCCACTTTCATGTGATTGTAAGGAATTAAAGTATGTTAAGGATATTGTTGTTGCAACAGCAGATGCTGAAATCGTAGCAGCAGGTGCTAAGCTTGAGTATGAAGTTGGTACTATGATGGAGATTCCAAGAGCTTGTTTGACGGCTGATGAGATTGCAACACAGGCAGACTTCTTCTGCTTTGGTACAAACGATTTAACACAGATGACATATGGTTTCTCTCGAGATGACGCTGGTAAGTTCTTAGATGCTTACTATAATACAAAGATTTTCGAGAATGACCCATTTGCTAAGCTTGATCACACTGGTGTAGGAAAGTTAATGGAAATGGCTATCAAACTTGGTAAGCCAGTTAACTCTAAGCTTCACGTAGGTATCTGTGGTGAGCACGGTGGAGATCCTTCTTCTGTAGAATTCTGCCACAAGATTGGTCTTGATTATGTGTCATGTTCACCATTCCGTGTACCTATCGCAAGATTAGCAGCGGCACAGGCCGCAATCAGCGAAAGTGGGAAATAAATAATAAAGTAGAATACAAACCAATTTATTTAACTACATTGGAATTAACTTTGGATGATGTTAAAGATTTCTTTAAACATCGTCCAGAGTATAAGAAAACTAATAAGTTAGGCAAAGTGGTTATGGACATCTACATATAGTGTTCAATCAATAAATAAAAGGCAATATATCAAAATTCGAAAGAATTGAGATGTATTGCCTTTTTTGTTGTTCAAAAATGTTGATGGAAAAATATTAGTGAGAGGGAGGACATGAATATGATTACAGCGATACGAGCAGTTATTACCTACATATTTTTATTAGATGGATAGGGGAGGAAAGAGAATATGTTAAAACTTAGAATTCAAGGAACTACAAATGATATTAAATGGTTTGAGAAGCATTTAGAACGTAGTAAAAGGATGAAGATTATAAGTAAATCAGAACCATATAAGAATGTGGGAACAAAAAAATACTTTAGAGTTTATGTAGATATCGAAAAGGAAGATTTTAATTAAAAAGGAGAGAGAAAAATGTGTAAGGTAATAGCAATAGCAAATCAAAAAGGTGGAGTCGCAAAGACCACAACAGCAGTTAATTTGGGTATTGGCTTAGCAAAGGCAGGAAAGAAAGTACTAATTATTGATAATGATTCACAGGGAAGCATGACTATATGTATGGGACAACAGAATCCTGATAACATCAAATATACATTAGCATCTATTTATGATCGTTTGATTCAAGAGGATGAAGAATTCAATTTGGATGATATTGATTTAGCGGAGTCTTATGAGAAAAAGATTACCTTTGATGTACGTGAAGGTATCTTAACTTCAGAAGAAGGTGTAGATTATATTCCATCTAATATTTGCTTAGCAGCTACTGAATTAACTCTTGTTCAAGTAGAAAGAAGAGAAGAGGTGCTAAAAGATTATATTCATCAGATAAAACAATATTATGATTATGTGTTAATTGATTGCCTTCCATCACTTGGTTTATTAGCTGCAAATGCCTTTGCATGCGCTGATTCATTACTGATTCCTATGCCACCTGCATTTTTAGCAACAAAGGGTTTACAGGATTTGATAAAAACATATGTAAGGGTAAAACGTAAAATTAATCCGAAACTGAAAATTGAGGGCATTGTATTTACCATGGTAGATAATACCTGTCATTCCAAAGAAATCATGCAAGAGATAGAAAGTGTTTATGGGAAAAAGATAAATGTTTTTCATACAAGTATTCCTAAAGCAATTCGTGCAGTAGATGCTACAGCGTGTGGAATGAGTATCTATAAATATGATTCAAAGAGCAAAGTTGCTTTAGCTTATGAAAATCTGACAAAGGAGGTACTTGAAAATGAAAACTAGACCAAAGGTTAAGTTAGAGAGTATTGATTCTTTGTTAGGATTAGAAGGTACAGATGGTACTGTTGAATTGTCAATTAAGAAGATACGAGGATTTAAAAACCATCCATTCAAAGTTTTGGATGATGAGTATATGGAAGATTTGGTCGATAGTATACAGTCTTTTGGTGTATTAACTCCAGTTCTGGTAAGACCTATTGATGATGGCTATGAGATGATTTCAGGCCATAGAAGAATGCATGCTGCTACAATAGCGGGATTAGAAACAATCCCGGCTATTATCAAGGAAATGGATGATGATGACGCAATTTGCTTCATGGTAGATGCTAATATTCAGAGAGAAGAACTATTACCGAGTGAAAAAGCGTTTGCATTCAAAATGAAAATGGAAGCAATGAATAGGCAAGGAAAGAGAACTGATTTAACTAATGAGACTCATATGTCTAGTACGGATGAAATTGGTAAAGAAGTAGGTATTTCAGGAAGACAAGTAAAAAGATACATTAGATTGACTGAATTAATTACAGAACTTTTGGATTTAGTGGATTCTAAAAAGCTTTCTTTTGTTATTGGCGTAGAATTATCCTATTTGGAAAAACAAGTGCAGGGATGGATTTATACTTGCATACAAGAAGGCATTATTATATCTTCAGAGCAAATTGAACTGTTAAGAAAAAGACAAGAAGAGGGAACAATTACTCAAGCAGCTGTAATGGCTATTATTATGAGAAGACCATCTGTTGTTACGAAAAGAAACATTTCAATATCTGAGAAAAAGCTATCATCGTACTTTCCAGATAATTATTCAAAAAAAGATATTGAAGAAGTAATCTACAAGCTTCTTGAAACATGGAAGGAAAACTTGGGGAAGGAATGACAGGAATAAATGGGAGATATAAAGTTTAATTACTATTATGGGAATGAGGCAGAACAGTTTTCTTTCTACCGAGTACCAAGAATATTAATAAAAGATGAGAGATTTAAGGGGCTTACCAGTGATGCTAAGCTCCTCTATGGGTTAATGTTAGATAGATTATCGTTATCTATGAAAAATGGATGGTTTGATGATCAGAATAGAGCATATATCATTTATACTATTGAAAATGTAATAGAGGATTTAGGGTGTGGAAGAGATAAGGCAATTAAAGTCTTAAAAGAGTTGGATAAGAAAACTGGAATAGGACTAATTGAAAAAGTAAGGCAGGGATTAGGAAAACCAGATATTATCTTTGTTAAAAACTTTTGTATATCAGAGGAAATAAACCATTGCTCAAAATCGAACTTCCAGAAGTCGGAAAAACCGACTTCAGAAGAAATGACTTACATAGAAGAGGCGGATACAAATAGTGACAATCAGGCACAAATTATTGAAAAAAACACAAAATCATGCCTTTTTGTTGTGAAAAGTGGTGGCTTAGGTAACAGTACACCATTTCCAGAAGTCGGAAAAACCGACTTCAAGAAGTATGAAAACCCGATGTCAGGAAGTATGGAAATCAGACTTCCAGAAGTCGGTAATCCAGCCTCTAATTATACTGATACTAACCATACAGAGGAGAGTTATAACAATCAAACTATTCAATCAAGAGAAAATATGACGGAAATGTCTGCTGAGGAAATTATGGCATATAGAGAACTGATAAGTGATAACCTTGCCATTGGTAAGAATAGCGAAGATTATACAGAAGAATGGCTTGAATATGTGAATGAAATGTATGAATTGATATGTGATATTGTATTGGTTCCAAGAAAGTCTATTACGATTGATAAAGTGGAGTACCCATATCAAGTGGTACGTTCAAGATTCCTAAATCTTACTAGAGAGCACGTTGACTATGTGATTGATTCTATAAAACACTATAAGGGAAAGATAAGTAATATAAAGGGATTTGCCATAACTGCATTATATAATGCACCGACATCATGTAATTTGCAAAGAACACAAAGCATATATCATACAGCTTTTGGAGGTAACGAATGAAGAGACTAGTTTTTAAGATTATTGTTCCTGTTATATTGATTGCTATTTGGATGAACGTTGCATATTATCCTTGCTTAAAAGACGGACAGTTGGATTTATTTATGTATTGGTTGATAGTTGGATGTCCTTTTGGAATCAAAGCTCTTGGTGTTATTTTCTATCCCGTAGGATTTGATTTATCAGGAGGAGTATTTGTTTTGGGACTTAATATTATTTTAGGTGGTCTCATTGGTGGATTTGTACTAATCTTCAAAATGATAGGAATTGTTATAGAAGTAATTAAGTTTTTCCTGTTTGATGTAATGAGAATATTCATACCAGTAGTTAAGGTTGATTAAGTTACAAGTATAATTGAACAGTTTCACAAATAAATATGAATATATTACAGCGATAGAAAGTAGTTTTGTATGAGAGATATTTCAGACAAAGCTGCTTTTTAATTTAGTGACTTTAGGACATCATGTCCTTAAGATAAATAAAGATGACTTCGGGACACAATGTCCCAAAGTGAAGGAGGAATAAAGCATGGGTTTTAAAAGAGAAATGAAGAGAAAGATGAAAAAAGGGAAGGAAAAGGGAAGTTATCCTTTTGAACTGCAAGAAATCCGTTTTGATGAGAATTCTTATCATGTAATTCACTCAATAGAGGAACTACATGAAGCTTTTGATTTTTTACTAAGAATTGGATGTTTTAGACCAGAGAAAGGTCAGGACATATTACTGAGAAATAATGTATATATGGATTATGATTTGATTCATAGAACGATGTGGATGTGTAGAACTCATACTGCAATCGAAAGAAAAGATTTGAAAAGGAAAATGCTAATTCGTGCAAAAAAATTTCATTTGGATTATGAAGCAGGAAAAGTGATTACTGAGAATATGGAATGTAGATTTGGAATTGATGATATAGAACTGCAGAATTTCAAGTTTAAGTTCGAAAATGTGAATACACATGCTTTCCCTATGGAAGATGAATATATTAAGGCATTATATTTGCAGTGTGAAGCAGCTAGAAGAAATGTTTCGGAAGATACTATAATAAGTGCAAATCTTCCGGAAGAACAACAAGAAATCATACGATTAAATAATGTGAAGGATGGATTATTTAAAGCTCTTTTATTGGATAGTTTAAGGTATGAGGAAGGGATGTTTGTAGGTAGCTTTAAATCTATATTGATACTAAAGTAGTAGGTTATACGGAGGGTTTTATGAGGACTGTAGATTTAGAAGATAACTATATAGAATTTGCACATGCTGTCATTAAGCAGCTGGTAAGAGATTATCGTAAGAGTTATAGATATATGCTGAAATATCCAGATGTAGAGGCACCAAAGAAAAGGGTTGAGGGAATGGAAGAATTTGTCCATTCCTATTTTTTTGGCTTGGTAGTCACTATGGAACCAAAAAAATTCATTAAGTTAATGAGGGAGAGTATATAAGATGAAGGTTAGAGAGTATTTGGAAAATGCGGTAAAAATAGATCAGAAGATTAGGGATAAATGGGAACAGATTCAAAATCTGGAAAGTATGGTTACAAATATGTCAGCTTCTCTTTCCGATATGCCTGGGAGTGGAAATAGAAATGTTCATAAGTTTGAAGATATGATTATAAAGCTAACAGAGCAAAGAGACAAATTAACCAAAGATATGAGTGAACTAATAGAATTGAAAATCAGTGTAAATAATATTGTAAATGAAGTGAGTAATTGGGAACAGCATGAGGTTTTAGTAGAAAGGTATTTGAATAATTTGTCATGGGGAGAAATATCCGTAAAAATGAATTATAATATAAGACATATATTTAGGTTACGTGATCAGGCTATTATTTTTTTGGAAAAAAAATACGATAAATTATTATGAGTAAAATATACAATAATGAAGATGCAAACGATTCATTTTCGTGCTATATTAAAAGAAAACTAGTACGTTTGGAGAAATTGATATGAAAATACCAGAGTTTTTAAGCAATGATGATTATTTACAAAATCCAGTAATGAATCGATTTCTTAAGGAAAAAGAAGTTGAGGTTACAGATAATACAGTAAGAAGTGAGTATATTAATAAAATAGAGGAATATGCTGACATTGATGAAATTCATGAAAGTGAAGTAAAAAAATGGTTACTAAGAGTGGTAAAAGAGGGCAGCAAAGAGTTTTGTTATCGAAAAATCAATGGAAGTTCTTTTATCGAGAAGAATCCTATACTCATTGAAGCAAAAATCAAAGAGATGTATCCCAATTGCCCCAAGACTAATTTATTAGATTATTCTCATACTGAAAAGGAAACTTTAATTGATTACGTTATTGATATAAATGATAATGGTGAAGCTGAGAAAATATGTTTTACTTTTTCTAGAATTGTAACTTTGGGTGAGAAAGGAATTGCGAAAGGTTCTACTATTTTTCCCGTTTTTGTCGAAGTATATCTTAATCTTGGCTTAATAGTAAGTAGGTGTAAAGCAAAATCTACGATTTATCAATATGATGAGCAGAATCCCTATGTATATGCTGATTATAAGATAAATACTATGGGGGTAGCAATTTCATTAATTGATAAGATTATTAATATATTTGATTATGAATGTGATACAAAAAGAGATTTTGTACTTACCAAAAATGGGAAATTACTATATAAATTATATTCAGAGTTTTCATTTACTCCTAATGCAGTTATTGACCAAATCAATAGTGTTTCAGATCTTAACCAAGGATATATTGTAAATTTGTTTGAAAAGTTAAATTTGGATAAAAAGAATATGGAAAATGCCCTTATTGATATGAATATACTAGTAGAAAAGTATATTTCGATTAATGGGAATAATGAAACATATTTTAAAAATGATAGGAAAGCATATTTAGTAAAAGTTTCAGCAGATGATCCACTTGAATATACAAGAATTGATACTTCATCAAGTCCCAAGAAGCCATTGCAATGTTTTGAAGCATTTTATGATAGTAAGAAAACCGTTATTAAGAATAAATCTTGTGAAAAGTTAAGTTTATGCTTAAGAAGACATGAAAATAGTTCATTTAAAGAAGAGTATGTACAGATTCTTTTTGGAACAAATAAGAACTGTGGCTTTTTTAAATCGATTCAGTATGCTGAAGAGGAGGAGATACAGTATGTTTTACAAGCAATTAGTAGAAATTACTAATGTTCTTAATAAGGACTTTGTTGTAGATTTTGATTATTGGCTTGGAACATTACCAAGTAGTAAAGCTAGTAATATTTCTGCTTCTACAGTAGCAAATTTGTTTGATGTATCATATTCACAAAGCGAAGCAATATTAAAATTTTGCGAGAAGAAGGAGATATTAAGAGGTTACTACTTAATAAAATGCCCAAATTGTAATTTTACTATTAATCAAGTAGAAAAAGATGAAGTGGCAGACGTCTTGATGTCTTTACATTATTGCAATTCATGTGAAGTCGAGGTAGAAATTTCACCAAGTGATATTTTTATTTCTTATCAGTTGATAAAAAAACCAGATCTTAGTGAGACAGAAATTGCAAAAATAATTAATGAAAAATTTGAAAAATGTGAGATAGATAATGGAAATTTTTCTAATGCTGATTCACTATCAAGTATAGATAATTCTGATAAGTTATATGACTTTTTTTATAATCCAAGTGAATCAGCATATGATGAGTTTAAAAAGCGTCGTAATACAATAGATATGGATTATGGAAATAATACTACCGCTAAAGGAGATAGCCTTGAAAAACTTATTCTATCCATTTTCAATCAGATTAGGTGGGTTACAGGGACAACTGAAATAAATACTTCAACAAATCAATTTGACTGTACAATGAGATGCGGAATTAGTTCGTTTTTTCCAACTATATATGAATATTTATCTCCCTATTTTATTATTGAGTGTAAAAACGAACCCGAAAAAAAACCAAATAACACATATTGTAATAAATTATTGAGCATTTTAGAAACAAACGAAGCAAAGCTAGGAATTATTTTTGGAAGAATGGACGCAACTTCTACATGTTTTACTATTTCACGAGAACACTATTTAGCCAGCAAAAATACGAATCATAAAAAGGTGATTGTCACTTTTTCAGATAAGGATTTGGATAAACTAATTAATGATAAAGTTAATTTGCTAAAGTATCTTGAATTCAAAATATTTCAAATTACTTCTGGGTCATCTAGTTCTACATATGAAATGTTTATGTCACAGAATGTCATAAAATGCCAATAAATGTCTTAGTCATAAACTGTTATAGTTATAATGCGGGCAGAAGAAAAGAGAGATGCGTTAGGAACAGAAAAAATTGTTCCTAATGCATTTTTTTATGCCTAAAAATTGACGCAGGAGGAAAAGGACATGAGAACATATCTAAATGGGATGCCACCATGATTAGGCTACAAAATAAATAATGGAGGCAATCGAAATGCATGAAGAAGTAAATAAACAAACAGTTGCCTTAGCCATAAAAACTATGAAGCTAACTGCCAATGTGCTAAAAACAGCTCTTAAGATGTATTTAGATCATCGAAAAGATAAGAAGCTGAATACACATGGAAAAAT
Organism: Lachnospiraceae bacterium; assembly: GCA_036310845.1. Lineage (GTDB taxonomy): Bacteria > Bacillota > Clostridia > Lachnospirales > Lachnospiraceae > COE1. The sequence goes on from JAXJRB010000197.1 coordinate 20,205, forward strand.
GAAATTAAAGGATTTGGTGGGACAGGGACAAGGAGCTTCTTCCATAGAGATTAATGATAATAACATTAAGTCTTTTGAAAAAGTAGCTAGAAAGTACAATGTTGATTTTGCTGTGAAAAAGGACAAAACGGTAATTCCACCTAAATACTTAGTTTTCTTTAAAGCGAAAGATACTGATGTATTAACACAAGCATTTAAAGAGTTTGTTTATGGCAATGAAAAACAGAAAAGTAGAGTGTCTGTAAAGGAAAAACTTCATCAGTTTAAGGAAGTAGTGCAGAACATGCATAAGGAACGCCAGAGAGAACGTTCAAAGAGAAGGGAGCAAAGCCGATGAGTAAGATAATCGATGGAATCGCTTCTGACTTAATGAAACTTTTGCCAGGCAAAAATAAGAATATGGATATAAAGAAGATAATTCTTTTAAATCTTCCATATATTATGGCTGGCTATTGTGGTGACTTACTATCAAAAACTTTCAGACTATCAGCAGGAAATGATGTTTCCGAAAAAGCTATGACATTTATGATGAATATGGGTAATGCTTTTGCAAAACCGATACCAAGCTTATATCCTATTGATATAGGAATAGGTCTTGCTTGTGGAGTAGCTTTGAAACTGGTAGTTATTCAAAAAGCAAAGAATGCGAAGAAATTTCGACCAGGAGTAGAATATGGTTCTGCAAGATGGGGAAATGCAAAGGACATTGAACCATACATGGACCCAGTTTTTGAAAAGAATATTCCACTTACGCAAACAGAAAGCCTTATGATGTCAAGTAGACCAAGCAGTCCGAAGTATGCAAGAAACAAAAATATTCTTGTGATTGGAGGGTCTGGTTCTGGTAAGACAAGGTTTTTTGTAAAGCCATCGCTGATGCAATTGCATAGTTCCTATGTAACGACTGATCCCAAGGGAACTCTCATTGTGGAAACAGGAAAAATGTTTGAGAAGGCTGGATATGAGATAAAGGTTCTGAATACGATTAATTTCAAGAAATCTATGAAATATAATCCATTCGCCTATATCAAAAGCGAAAAAGATATTCTGAAATTAGTAAATACTATTATTGCTAATACAAGAGGTGAAGGTGCTCAAGCTAGTGAAGATTTCTGGGTCAAGAGCGAACGTCTGCTATTCACTGCATATATCGGTTATATTTGGTATGAGGCAATCGAAGAGGAACAGAACTTTATTACTTTACTTGATATGATTGATGCAAGTGAGACAAGAGAAGACGATGAAAGTTTCAAAAATGCAGTTGATTTAATGTTTGATGAATTGGAAGAAAGAGATCCAAATCATTTTGCTGTAAGGCAATACAAAAAGTATAAACTTGCAGCCGGCAAAACTGCGAAATCGATTCTTATTTCATGCGGCGCAAGATTAGCTCCCTTTGATATTAAGGAGTTAAGGGAATTGACGCAGTATGATGAGCTGGAACTTGATATGATTGGTGACAGAAAGACAGCTTTCTTTGTTATCATTTCTGACACAGATGACACATTTAACTTCCTTGTGGCAATTATGTATTCACAATTATTCAACCTGCTATGCGAAAGAGCAGATGATGTTTACAATGGCAGACTTCCGATTCATGTACGATTTCTATTAGATGAATTTGCAAATCTTGGTACGATTCCAAAGTTTGATAAGTTGATTGCTACCATGAGAAGTAGAGAGATATCAGCTTCAATTATTTTACAGGCAAAATCGCAGCTAAAGGCAATTTATAAAGATTCCGCAGATACAATACAAGGTAACTGCGACACCACCTTGTTTCTGGGTGGCAAGGAAATGACAACGTTAAAAGAGATGTCTGAAATCCTTGGAAAAGAGACAATAGACTTATTTAATACTTCAGATACAAGAGGTACTTCACAAAGTTATGGACTAAACTATTCTAAAACTGGCAAAGAGTTAATGAGTCAGGATGAAATAGCGGTAATGGATGGTGGAAAATGTATCATGCAGCTTAGAGGTGTGAGACCTTTTTTCTCGGATAAATTTGATATAACGAAGCACAAACGATACAAAGAGCTATCTGATTATGATCCAAGGAATGCGTTTGATATTGAAAAATATATGAAACGTCAACATAGACTGAAACTGACAGAGAATACTGTTATTAATGAAGTAGTAGAAATAGGTGAAATATAAGAAAGAAAAACAAAAATCAGAGGATTTTATGGGATTCCATAGAGTCTTTTTTTATTGAAGAAAATGGAGGAAAAGAGATATGGCATTTTTTACAAGTAGTGTAACAGGATTAAAGGTAGTAGTAACAGCAATTGGAGCAGGTGTTGGCGTTTGGGGGATTATTAACTTATTAGAAGGTTATGGAAACGACAACCCTGGTGCTAAGTCACAGGGCATTAAGCAGTTGATGTCAGGTGGAGGAATTATTATTATTGCCCAGACGGTGATTCCACAGCTCACAACATTATTCTAATCCTGAATGGGTGGAATTGTTGATTTAATTACTGATTTTATAAAAGATATACTGACAAGCTGGGTTACTTCCAATCTCACCAACATGTTTACTGATGTCAATGATAAGGTAGGACAGGTTGCAGTTGAGGTTGGAAAGACACCCAGTACATGGAATCCCAGTATTTTTACAATGGTAAGAAATATATCAGATTCCGTAATGGTTCCCATAGCAGGAATGATAATTAGTGCAATTCTATGTTATGAATTAATCAGCATGATTATGGATAAAAATAACATGCATGATTTTGATACATCATTATTTATCAGATATTTGGGAAAAGCATGTATAGCCGTTGTGTTATTATCAAAAACATTTGATATCACAATGGCTATTTTTGATGTTGGAAATCATATCGTGATAAATGCTGCGGGTGCGATTAATGCTACTGCAACAATTGATGTAGAAGCTACATTGCTTACCATGTTTACCAATCAGCTAAACAGTATGAGTTTGGGAGAATTGTTCGGACTTGGTTTGGAAACCATGATTGTCAGTTTTGGTATGAAAATCATGAGTGCTGTGATCACCGTCATTATTTTTGGGCGCATGATTGAAATTTATCTTTATATATCAGTAGCTCCTGTCCCTTTTTCTACACTTGGAAACAGGGAGTGGGGAAGCATTGGAACAAATTATATCAAAGCACTTGTAGCTCTGGCTTTTCAGGGCTTTTTCTTAATGGTGTGCGTGGGAATTTATTCTGCGTTGGTAGCTAGTCTATCAATAGCTGGCAATATACACAGCGCATTATGGAGTATTGTGGCATACACAGTTGTATTGTGTTTCAGTATGGGAAAAACTGGTTCACTGAGTCGTTCAATTATGCATGCACATTAAATTGGAGGTTTGACTATGGCAAATACATGTAAATGCTATAAGGACTTAAGCAATATTAAAACAAAACTTGCTTTTTCTTTAACCAAAAGACAATTGATCTGTTTTGGTGGAGCAACTGCTACAGGCTTACCTTTCTATTTTTTTATGAAACCGGTGATCGGAATAGAGGTAGCATCGTTACTCATGGTAGGTATTATGCTGCCTTTTTTCTTTGTAGGAATGTTTGAACAAGACGGATTTCCAGCTGAGAAACATCTGTATCATGTCATAAGGCAGAAAATTCTCTATCCAGGAATTAGACCTTACAAGTCTGAAAACACATATAGGAAGATAGAAAAGGAAGATGAAATGAGAAGGGAGATAGCATACCTTGAAGAGAAAGCAGGATACAAAAAAGAGTAGAAAATTACAAGAGGTAATACCTCTTTTTAGCTATATGAAAAATGGATTAAGCAAGGAAGAAAAAAGAAGATTTTTTGATTTAGAGAAGATTCTTTCAGGAAGGAATAAGGAACAAGAAATTCCTACTACAGCACAGAAAACGATCACGTTTGAGCGAATGCATAAGGATGGAATCTGTTATGTAAAAGGAAAGTATTATACAAAAATGTTAGAGTTTGGAGATATTAATTACAATATCTTAGCCGAAGAAGACCAACGAAGCATTCTTGAAATATATTCCAACCTACTAAATTACTTTGATCCATCAATCAAAATCCAGTTATGCCTTTTTAATAGAAAAGTAAATGAAGAGACCTTAATGGAACAATTTAACATCAAAGCAACTGGTGATGCTTATGATGATTGCAGAGAAGAATATGCAGATATGTTAAAGAATGTTTCTGCAACAAGTAATGATGGCATCATTAAGTCAAAATACCTTATCTTTGGTGTGGAGGCAGATAACCTAAAGGAAGCAAGGATAAAGCTTAATAATATTGAACCGGATATTATTAAGAACATTAGAGAGTTAGGTTCTCATGTAACAAAGCTAAATGGGAAGGAAAGACTTAGAGTTCTTCATGAGTATTTCAATCAGGGAGAAATGGAAGCGTTCCATTATTCATATAAGGAACAGATTGAGGCAGGAAAAAATCAAAAAGACTATATTGCACCACCAGGATTTGATTTTAGATTTCCAAGCAGATGTAAATCTGGAAGTATGTATGCAAAAGTTTCTTATCTGGCGATGATTGCTCCTACATTTAATGACGAGCTTGTAAGAAAACTGGTTGAGATTGATGACAGTATCACAGTATCTATGCACATGCAGACAATTGATCCAGTAAAGGCTACAAAGATGGTAAAAACTGCATTAACCAATGTGCAGAAAATGAAAATAGAGGAACAGAAACGAGCTGTTAGAAGCGGCTATGATATGGATATTCTACCAACGGATATTATCACTTATGAGCAGGATATGTTGGAATTGATGAAGAATCTTTCTACAAGTAATCAGAAGTTGTTCTATGTGACATTTCTAATAACTTGCTTTGGAAAGACCAAGGTCGCTATGGAAAATCTGAATACCAGAGTATCAGGAATTATCCAGCAAGCAGGATGCAATCTTAGGTGTATGCAGTACTTACAGGAACAGGGACTAATGGCAACAGCACCTATTGGTATTAATGAAACAGAGATAGAAAGAGTTCTGACAACAGAATGCACTTCTATTTTAGTTCCATTTAATACGCAGGAACTATTTATGAATGGTCAGGCACTCTATTATGGAATGAATGCTTTGAGTAAAAATATGATTATGGCAGACAGAAAGAAACTAAGGACTCCAAACGGAGTGATTCTTGGTACACCTGGTTCTGGTAAAAGTTTTGCAGCTAAGAGAGAAATCCTTGGCTGTTTTCTTTTGACAAGAGACGATATTATCATCAATGATCCGGAAGGTGAGTATTATCCTTTGGTACAGGCATTAGATGGTCAGGTCATAAAGCTGGCAACAGATTCCAAGGATTATATCAATCCAATGGATATTCAGATTAGTCATAAAAATGATAAAGAAGCTTTAAAGATAAAAAGTGACTTTGTCATTACTCTTTGTGACGTGATAGCTGGTGGTAAAGATGGTCTTGAAAATGACGAGAAAGGTATCATTGATGAATGTATCAGAGAAATCTATCAGAAGTATTTTGAGAATCCAATTCCAGAGAATATGCCTATCTTAGAAGATTTATATAATGCATTACTTTGTCATGAAAATAGTAAGGCAAAAAGAATTGCAAACAGTCTGGTATTGTATGTACATGGTTCACAGAATTACTTTAATCATAGAACTAATGTTGACTCAAATAATAGAATCATTTGCTTTGATATCAGGGACTTGAGTAATCAGCTAAAGCAAATAGGAATGTTGATTGTGCAGGATGCCGTTTGGAATAGAGTATCTATGAACAGAGAAAAGAAGATAGCTACAAGATACTATTGTGATGAATTTCATTTACTTTTGCGTGAGAAACAGACAGCAGCTTATTCCGTAGAAATTTGGAAGAGATTTCGTAAATGGGGTGGAATACCTACGGCATTAACGCAGAATGTAGGTGACTTTTTAAAGTCTGATGAAATTGAAGGAATCCTTGGAAACAGTGATTTTGTGTATTTGCTGAATCAAAGTGCCAGCGATCAGGAAATTCTTGCAGAAAAGTTTAAACTATCTGACCATCAGTTAAAGTATGTAACAAATGCAGAGCAGGGAAGTGGACTAATCATCTTTGATGGTGTGGTAGTTCCATTTATTGACAGATATCCAAAGGATACCAAGACATTTGCAATCATGAATACAAAGCCTGTGGAAGAAGAATAGCATTGGAGGGTATATGGAGTTAGAAAAACTTGAAAAGAAGGCTCAAAAAGCTACTGCCAAGACGAATAAAGCAAGAGATAAGTTACCAAAAAAACAAAAATATAGACGAGTACGTTCTTTTGATGAAACAACGGGTAAAGTAACTCATCATTGGGAAATTGCTGAATCGAATAAAGTGATTAAAGATGGTATTACTAAGAAAGCCATAAGAGCAGTCAAATTTGAGGCATCGAACAAAATACATAGTAAAGTAGCAGAGGTTGCTGAAGAAAATGATGCAGTAAAGGCAGTACACAAGACAGAGCAAACTGGGGAAGGCGTTGTAAGAGAAATAAAGCGTCATAAACGAACAAAACAACAAAAGCTGCAACGTAAAGTGAAAAAGCTGGAAAAGAAAGAAGTAAGAGCGAATACAAAATATCAGTATGAAAAATTCAAGAAGGAACATCCAGAGTTTGATGATAGTTTCCGAAAAAGAATGAGTCAGAAAAGGCGCATTAGAAAAGAATATGCTAAGAAATTTCGAGAACAGACAGTGAAGAGTGTACAGACTTTACTATCTGGTATCAAAGAAATCATTTTGGCGAAAAAACATACATTGATTATTGTGGGAGTCTTTGGACTTCTTTTTATTTTGCTTTCTGCTTCTCTTGGTTCTTGTGCCATGATGTTTGCAGGGGGTGGTTCTAATACCATTGCATGTAGCTATGCAAGTGAGCCGGAAGAAATCGATAGTACAGAGAATAAGTTTACTGAACTGGAATTGGGCCTTCAAAATACTGTAAGAAATATTCAAAGAGACCATCCAGGATATGACGAATACAGATATAATATCGGTCCTATTGGTCATAATCCTTTTGATTTGATTAACTATCTCTCAGCAAAATATGCAGTTTTCACCTATGGTAGTTTGGGAACACAGATACAGGATGTTTTTTCGGATATGTATCAACTATCTTTCAGGCATGTAAGGGAAAGAAGAACTAGAACAGAAACAAGAACAGGTCATAGAACAAGACATCGTGCTGATGGAACTACTTATACTGAGACATATACCTATGAAGTAGAAGTTGAGTACTATGTTGATATTTTGGAAAGTACATTAACAGTTAAGACATTTGATGAGATTGCAAATTGCAATTTATCAAGTGATCAGCAATTATTGTATAACGCATACAAAATGACTCATGGCGGACTACAACAGTTTGCTTCCCCTTTAGATTTATATTGGTATAACTATTTGACAAGTTTCTATGGATATAGGAAAAACCCAGTGACAGGAGTAGATGAGTTTCACAATGGGATAGATATATCTGTTCCAGATGGTAAGAAGGTCTATGCAGGAATGGATAGTGTAGTTTCAGAAGCTGGAACAGATAGTAGATGGGGAAATTATATCTGCATATCTAATGACCAAGGTTTTGAGATAAAGTTTGCACATCTGTCAGAAGTAAGTGTCTCACAAGGACAGACTATTACGAAGGGTTCAGTAATAGGAAAAACAGGACATTCAGGACAGAGTGCAGATTCCCATCTTCATATTGAAATCTCTCAAAATGGTACATTTTTTAATCCAGCATTTTACTTTGATGCTGAATCAGCAACATTATATGGTGAAGGGCATAGAGATGATCCAGGAAGTGTTGTAGACCCACCTGCTTCGTATAGTGATGAAGCGGTAAGAGCACTTATGGATGAAGCTGATAGATATGTAGGATATCCATATGTTTGGGGTGGTTCAAATCCAAGTACAAGCTTTGACTGTTCAGGATATGTTTGTTATGTGGTAACACATAGTGGATTTAAGAATCTTCCAAGAACAACAGCACAAGGAATCTATAACCAATGCACTCCAATATCACGTTCTGATGCAAAGGCAGGGGATTTGATATTTTTTACAAGGACATATAATTCCGGAAATCCTGTAACACATGTTGGTATATATTGTGGCAATGGTGTAATGGTTCACTGCGGAGATCCAATAAAATATGCAAGCATAGATACTCCATATTGGACAAATCATTTTTATTCCTTTGGCAGATTACGATAGGAGGAATGTTATGACAAGAGAGAAACTTACAAAAGAACTTGAAAAAGTTAGAGCGCAGATTGCTAAACTTCAGGAAAAAGAAAAAGTTTTGGCAACTGAAAAAGAAAAAGCTGATATGGAAGCCTCTAAGGCTATCATAGAAAAGAAAAAGATTGAGCCAGAAGTATTGAAAGCTCTTTGTGATTTAAAAGAACAGGAAATCAAAGATATTTTGGAAAGAAGGAAACAGAATGAAGAGAATAAAAGCAAATTTAATTAAGTTGCTGTCAGGATTATCACTGGCAGCTTTTTTTGTGGGTGCAAATATGACGCCGATGACTGTATATGCACAGTCTCATGAGAATGAAACAGATACAGAAGGACCAATCATTAATTCGGCTATTAGCGATGGAAGACTTGTAGTAGAAGCTTATGATGAATCTGGAATAGCAGCTATCTATGTTAATGATTATGAATTTACAGATGTTCCGGATGGTGTATTGAGTATCAGATTACAACAGTTTGACTCTGGATACGAACAGTTCAGATTATCTGCAATTGATACACTTGGAAATGAGTCATTCGATTATTACATTGATAATCCATATTATGATACTGGTGATGGGAATCAAGAGAATCCTGCGAAGGATTTACCTGTAGATGCTTCGCCATCAGGTAAAACAGATGCAAAGGCAGATGTGACTGATTATACAGAAGTAAAAGGTGATGATGGTAGTGCAAAGCTTTTCTACACATTTAAGACAGAAAGTGGAAAAGTATTCTATCTCATTATTGATAGAACAGAGAATAGTGAAGTAGTTCATTTTGTGACTGATGTGTCAGAGAATGATCTGTTAAATACTACCTCTGATAATAGCGAAACATTACCAAAGAACTCAGCTGCAATCGACTCGGGAAGACCAGTGACTATTGAACCTGTTCAACCAGAGATGGTTGAAGAGAATGAAACAGAGGTAGAGACAGAGACGAATGAAACTACTGAACTACAGCAACCTGTTACGGAAGAAAATCCCATGGGTATGTATATTGTATTGGGAATTATTGGTGCAGGAGTAATTGGTGGAGCATATTACTTAAAAGTGATTAAGAAGAAAGAAGATTTCATTGATGAAGAAGATGATGAAGATAACGAGGAAGAACTAGAAATAGAGGATGACGATGATCCATCAAATGATGAATTCTTCAATGCTCAGGAAGGGGAAGAAGAAAAAAATGAGTAAGCTGATTATTACAGAAAAAAATAGTGTTGCACAGAACATTGCTGATGCATTAGGAATCACAGAAAAGCAGAATGGATACATGGAAGGAAATGGTTTTATCATTTCTTGGTGTGTAGGACATTTAGTAGAATTAGCGCAACCAGCGTCTTACGGAGAAGTGTATGAGAAATGGACTTATGATAGTCTTCCTATTTTACCAAAGAACTGGAATTACGAAGTAAAGAAAGATACAAAAAAGCAGTTCGACATTTTGGTGTCACTTATGAATAGAAATGATGTAACTTCTCTAGTGTGTGCGACCGACGCAGGAAGAGAAGGAGAACTTATCTTTCGATTAGTTTATAAAATGAGCGGATGCAGAAAGCCATTTGAACGATTATGGATATCTTCAATGGAAGAAAAGGCAATTCGTGAAGGTTTTTCACAGTTAAGACCGGGAACAGATTACGATGATTTATACAATTCTGCATTATGCCGCCAACAGGCAGACTGGTTAGTTGGTATCAATGGAACCAGATTATTCACAGTCCTTTATAGAAGTAAAGTATTAAAAGTCGGTAGAGTTCAGACACCAACACTTGCGATGATTGTTAACAGAGAGTCTGAAATCATGAATTTCAAGAAGGAGCCATATTATACCATAGAATTGCAGATGGGAAATATGGTTGCTACTTCTGGAAAATGTAAGGATAGAGAAGAAGCACAGGCGCTCATGAATAAGTGCTGCGATGAGGCATTTGTTTCCTCTTGTGAATCAGTAGAGAAAGTAAAGAATCCACCTATGCTATATGATTTGAATACGTTACAAATTGATGCCAATAGATGGTTTGGCTATACAGCAAAGAAGACTTTGGAACTTGCTCAGAGCTTGTATGAAAAGAAATTAATGACTTATCCAAGGACAGACAGTAAATATCTTACAGAAGATATGGAGGACACAGCAAAGGAACTTGCACAGGTAATTGTATCGAAGTATGACTTTGTATCTCCATTTGAAAAAGACTTGAGCCCAGATGTGAAAACAGTACTTAATAGTAAGAAAGTTACAGATCATCATGCTATTATTCCTACAATGGAAATTACCAAAGATATAGACATTACGGATGAAGAAAGAAACATCCTAGAGCTTGTGGCATGTAGAGTTTTGTGTGCAACAGGTGATAAGCATGTATATATTTCTGACACAGCTGTTATAAATTGTAATGATGTTGAATTCAAGTTATCAGGAACTCATATCAAAGATAATGGATGGAAAGCATTTGAAGATGGCTTTAAAATTGCAAATGGGATTGTTGAAGATGATGAAAGAAATAAAGAGAATTCATTTGAAGGAACAGAACTAAAGATTGCTCAGGGTGAAATTCTAAAGGTTACAAATATTGAAATCAAGGAAGGCTTTACAAAGCCTCCAGTGAGATATACGGAAGCAACCTTACTTGCGGCTATGGAAAAAGCTGGTGCAAAAGAGATGGATAATGATGTGGAGCGAAAAGGTCTTGGAACTCCGGCAACAAGAGCAGAAATCATTGATAAGATTATTCGTGATGGCTATGTGAAGAGAGAAAAGAAAAAGCTAATTCCTACAGATGATGGAATCAAGTTGATTACAGTATTACCAGATGTAGTAAAGTCACCACAGCTTACAGCAGACTGGGAGAATCAGCTTGTCCTTATTTCAAAAGGTAAAGCTTCAAGAATTGATTTTATGAATGGCATTGAAAACATGGTATCAGATATAGTGCAGACATACCATAGTGTTTCAGATGATAGCAGGGCGAATTTATTTAAGCCAGCGCAAGAATCCTATGGTAATTGTCCTAAGTGTGGAAAGCCAGTATTTAAAGGAAAATTTGGGTTCTATTGTAGTGGAAAGTGTGGAATGACACTGGGAAGAGCAATGGGAGCAACACTTACGGATCAGGAAGTGAAAGATTTGCTTGATAACAAGAAAATCTATGTCAAAGGATTAAAGAATAAAGCAGGAAAAATATATAATGCTTATCTTACGCCAAAAGGAATTGAGCAGTATAGCTTTAGAGATAAGGACGGAAATGACAGGTTTGGGTGGCAGTATCAGTTTGAGATAAGTTTTCCAAAGAAACAGAGTGAATAAATCATAGCCAGAAATGTCCCTTTTTGTCCAATTGACTTTATGATATAGTTACAATGTAATAATAAAAACGATAGGCGGAAGCTTTGTAGAGAATACAAGGCCACCGCCTTTTTTCGTGCAGAGAAAGGACTGGAAAATGGAACAATTACAGGAAACAAAAGAACAAAAATTTATCAGACTTGCGGAATATCGCATGAATAAAGCAATTAAGGCAGTGGAGAGTATTAGCAACCTGTCTAACAGAAGTTCTTATGAGTATTCAGAGGAACAGATCAACGCAATGTTTTCAGTACTTGAAAATACAGTAGCAGATGTCAAGAGCACTTTTCAACCTAAAAAGGAGAAAGGTGCTTTTTCATTTTCAGGAATGGAAGGAGGGATGAGTTGTGAGGGTCAGCAGTAAGAAGAACAAAGGTGTATTTGTGGTAAAGAGAAACAAACAGGCAGAGCAGAACAGAGTCCAGGCATACTTTATTAAATTGTATCCTGAAACATCTGATAAGCTCAAATTACAGAAAAAGGAAGGAACAAAGTAATTATGAACGAAATGAATTTCGATGAATTTAAGCAGGCTATCGTAGATAATATTAAGGATTATTTACCGGCAAAATTTGAAGAATCTGATGTTGAAGTCAGACAGGTATTAAAGAACAATGATACAGTACTGGATGGATTAATTATCCATGATCCGGATACCAATGTAGCACCAACCATTTATCTGAATCTGTTTTTTGAGGAGTATCAGAATGGAAGAGATTTGAATGATATTATCGGTGATATTGCAGATGTGTATATTGCAAATACTGTAGATAAGCAGATGGATATTTCCATTGTAACTGATTTTGAGAAAGCCAAAGGTAACATTCTGCCACGTTTGGTGAATGCAGAGGAAAATCAGGAACTTTTGGCGCAGAGACCACACATGATTATGGATGATTTGGCTGTCACTTATCATTTGGAAATGGGGAAATCTGACAATGGAAATATGTCAGTTGCCATTACCAACACCATTCTTGATATGTATGGTATTTCACAGGAAGAACTTCATGACCTGGCAGTAGCAAATCTGGAAGAAAAAGTGCCAGCAACATTCCAGGGTATGAGTGAGGTTGTAAAAGAAATGATGTTACCACAAATTATGTCAGATTTAGATCTCTCAAAGGAAGCTGCCCTGGATTATATTGAGAAGATGATTCCGGATGGTAATGAACAGATGTATGTTTTATCAAATGATTCAAGGTTAAATGGTGCAGCAGCTGTGTTAAATGAAAAGGCGATGGAAGATATTGCAGAAAAAGTGGGTGGAGACTTCTTCATCTTACCCAGCAGTATTCACGAGCTTCTCGTTGTACCTAAGCAGGATGGCATGGAATTATCTGACCTTGAAGCAATGGTGCAGGAAGTAAATGCAACACAGGTAGCACCCGAAGAGAAGTTATCTGATCATGTTTATGAGTATGATGCGAAAGAGAAAGAACTGTATCGAGCTGATAAAGCCGATGAGCATGAACAGAAAGTAGAACAGAAACATGCGAAGGAAAAGGGTGCAGAAAAGGAGAAAGTGTCTATTAAAGATAAGCTCTCACAGAATAAGGAAAAAGCAACCGAAATCAACAAAAGTCATGAAAAAAATCATGAGAAAAAGAAAGAAGTAATGTTATAAGATAACATAAATAGTTGTTGAAACATTTACTCTGATTTGTTAAGATAATAGACGTGACTGTAAGTCATATAGGGGCGTAAGCTTCTATGGAAAAGTACCCATGACGGGGTGGTAGCCTCCCGAGCCAATGCTGATATGTAGCAATATGTATCAGACTACATAGGAAGGGAGGTGCGTAATTATGTCAGATGCAGATATCATTTTGATATTCATTGGTATTATCAGTTTACTGATAGCCTTTGGGCAACTGATTGTTGCGTTTCTTGCCTTTCTCACAAGAGATAAGGATCACAAGAGAAAAAAATAAGCCTATTCCGTCGGCACACGTAATAGGCTTGGTCCGTTAGGACAAAAATTGTCAATTCGGGAGCATCCACTTTGGAGTGGGTGCTTTTCCTTTGTTTATAATATAGCACATTTACAGAAAAGTTTCAACGAATTGTGAAAAATTTCAGGAGCAAGGTACAATCTGCAATGGTATGACCTTGCTCTTTTTTTGTGAATACAATGAGCCAAGTGCTAATACATGCTTGCATGAATATTAGCATTTGGCGAATGTACATCATCGAGCCAGAAAGGCGAGAGGATGTGGAAGGAGTTGAAAAAATGTCAAAATATAAGGACAAAGAAACGCAGAGAGCAGAGAAATATATGAGAGTATCTGAACTGTCTGATGATATGGCAAAGTGGATAACCAGAAATGAAGAGGAATGGAAAAAATATCTGACCTGTGCGGCAAGGATTTACAAGTATCCATTCAATGAACAGCTATTGATTTATGCCCAGAAGCCCGATGCAACAGCTGTAGCTTCTGTAAAAATCTGGAATGAGAGAATGTTCTGCTGGATAAATAAGGGCGCAAAGGGAATCGCACTGTTAGACCATGATTATCCTGATGAAAACAGACTAAAGTATGTTTTCGATGTGGCTGATGTGCACAAGGCAAAGAGAATTGGACGAGATCCTAACCTATGGACCATGAGAGAGGAATATAAAGA